>DASZAE010000450.1:0-42558 GCA_035945515.1 Terriglobia bacterium | reverse complement strand
GTTCGTCTCCATTGGCTGCGAGCCTTGCACGCGGGCGGTGCTGCCGGGTCAGCACGAGCGCGAAGGCCGCTGGTGGTGGGAAGACGCAACCAAAAAGGAGTGCGGCCTTCACTCCGGCAACGTGCAGCCTGCGGTCCTCGCGCAGGCGCAGTAAGCGGCTGCTTCGCAAACAAGTTATAGTAGCCACGGTTAGCTCGTAGTTGGAGTTAACCGTGGGCTTGTCTTTCGCTAAAATCCCCACAATTTTAGTGCAGCGTTGGTATTTTAACACTGCGGCACTTCACTGGCCCCGATCAAAAAAACTACCGGTTTAAAAGGCGAACCCTGCGCTGTAATTCCCAATAAAAATCCGCAGAGTTTCAAAAGCAAAACTATGCGCTACAATGGCAGGGCTAGGTTTTGCACAGCCGCAAAAATGAAAATGATTTTCAATTTGGAGGGTTTCTAGCATGGCAGATGTCGTGACGTTTGGTGAGGCAATGATCCGGCTGTCTACGCCCCATTTTCAAAGAATCGAGCAGACAACTTCGCTTGACGTTCAAATCGGGGGTGGCGAACTGAACGTGGCGGTGGGCGTGAGCCGGCTGGGGCTTAGTAGCTCCTGGGTATCGCGTCTCCCCGAAAGCAGCTTAGGACGGCTGCTGGCCAACCGGGCGCGCCAGGCGGGGGTTGAAATGTCCAACGTCATTTGGACCCGCGAAGGCCGGGTGGGTTTGTACTTTGTCGAGTTCGGGGCGTCGCCGCGCCCGAGTTCGGTGCTATACGATCGAGCGAATTCCGCCATCAGTCTGATTCAGCCGGGCGAGGTGAATTGGGAAGCAGTTTTCGCAGGCTGCCGATGGTTTCACACCAGCGGGATTACGCCGGCCCTCAGCGACTCCGCCGCGGCGGTCACCCGCGAGGCCCTTGTCGCCGCGCGGAAAGCCAGAGCAATGGTTAGCTACGACCTCAACTATCGCGGCAAGCTCTGGTCCACGGCTAAAGCGCGCAGCGTGCAGGAACCGCTGATGGAGCATGTTGATGTTTTGATCACCACGGAAGAAGATACGCGCGTAGTATTTGGCATTGAATCATCCTCGCGTGGCGAAGAGAGAGACTTCCAGAAGGTATCCGTCAGCGCATACAAGGAGGTGGCGCAACGGCTGCAGGAAAAGTTTAAGTTCAAAGCGGTGGCTATCACGCTGCGCGAAAACCCGCTAGTTTGGCGCAACACCTGGACGGCCATCGCCTATGCGGACGGCAAGTTTTACGACGATGTGAAATACGACCTTGAAATTGTCGACCGTATCGGCGGCGGCGACTCGTTTAGCGCGGGGTTCATCTACGGCTATTTAACGCATCAGGACTATGCAGCCGCGGTGCGCTATGGCAACGCCTTCAGCGCGCTCAAACATAGCACGCCAGGGGATTTTAACTGGACCACGCTTTCTGAAGTGGAGCAGCTTCTAAAAGGCGCCAGCCTGCGGGTGGCACGGTAGAAGTGTTGCAGCGGAGCGAATCCGCAGGGGGTCACCTTTAGGTCCGACAAACAATTGGCTTTCAAGTGAGGCCCTGAAATTTCAGCGGCTAAGGCCTTGTCTTGGAGCGGCTAGACATGGCGTAGACAAAGCTCCGCCCCATCTGGTTTCCTTGGGATTCGATTACTCATAATTTTGTGAAATATCTCAGCGGCCGATTCTTTCTCTGCCCCTGACCATGGGTTTCACCCACGGCTATTCGCGTTTTTCCCCTTCGGGTAAAAGTGTCCCTAAAATCTCATTCTTGCATTCTCTAATCTTTCTGCGGGATAATCATAGGGTTTATGTGCATTCGCCCGTGGAAGTGGAACGCAACCGTTTGGCTGGCATTAACCCTTGCCCTCATTCTGCTCATGGCAGCTTGCAACCCTGCCAGCGTGGCGTTTCAGGAGGGCCGCAAGGCCGAGGAACAGAAAGACTACGACTCCGCCGTAATTCATTTTGACCAAGCCCTTAAATATCAGCCCCAAAATACGCACTATCTGGTTTGGTCGAAAGACGCCCGCGCTAAGGCGTCGGCGGCGCATTATGATCACGGGCGCGAGCTGCTGGCGCAGAACCAGCCAGAGGGTGCGGCGGCGGAATTCCAAAAGGCGGTCAGCATTGACCCCAGCAATGAGGCCGCGGGCCAGGAACTGCGCAATATATTGCTGGCCCAATCGACTGCGCAGCAGCAGCGGCAAGCTGCGCTCAGCCGCGCCATGGAGCAGGAAGAGCAGCCGGAAACCAGCGGCGAAGTAAAGCTCAAAGCGCTTTCGCAAACGCCCATCGCGCATCTTCACCTTTCGGCCGACAGCCGCAACGTGTTTGAGACGCTTGGCAAGCTTGCCGGCCTGAATGTGGTTTTCTACTACGGTTTCCACCCCGAAAACATTTCACTTGACCTCTCGAGCGTGACCATCCTTCAGGCGCTGCAGGCGGCCGCCGACGAGGCGCACACCTTCTGGGTCCCAGTTACGCCGAACACCGTTATGATCGCGCCGGATTCCGCCGCTACGCGCCGGGAGCTGGAGCCCAAGGTGCTGAAGACGGTTTATCTGCGCAACCCCTCCACGACGCAAACCAGCCAGTCTTTGGTCACAGCGGTGAAGCAATTGATGCAGGCAAGCGGCGGCGGGGACATCATGCAGGCTTATGAAGACCCCGTGACCAATTCCATTACTCTTTACGACACCCCAGAGCGTGTGGCCAAAGCAGCGCAAATTATTCACAACCTGGACCGCGGCAAAGCCGAAGTATTGATCCAAGTGAGCGTGATTGAAGCCGACCGCGACCGCTTAAGAGACCTCGGTCTTGCGCCTGTTCCGCTTTCCGGGGTTGGGAATGGCGATACCCTTGGCGCTGTCGGGTTAAATCCGACGGCTGTACCCTCATCATCATCATCGGGCACCACCGCAACGAGCCTGCCTTTGATTGGACTGAATAAATTGGGCAAGCTCAGCACGGGGGACTTTAGCATTGAGTTGCCCGGAGTCATTGCCAATGCCTTAATGAGCGATCAGCGGACGCACATCCTGCAGAATCCTGAAGTGCGCGCGACGGCGGGCGAAGAAGCGACTCTTACCATCGGCCAGAGCGTGCCGCTGGCCACGGGCAGCTTTGGCATTCCGACCGCCGGAACGACCGGCACGGCCACGGGAGGGTTTGGTTTGCTCGCCAACACTCAATTCACATACAAAGACGTCGGCGTAGTTCTTAAGCTCACGCCTTATGTCGCGGGCAACGGCGATGTAATTCTTAAGTCAGACGTTGAGATTTCCGCCCTCGGCACTCCGACCAACATCGGCGGCATCGAGCAGCCGACGTTTACTAAGCGCACGGTAGACCATACGATCCGGGTGCGGGAAGGTGAATCAAGCCTGCTCGGAGGCTTGATTCAGACTCAAACTACGAACACCGTTTCCGGCCTGCCGGGTCTCGCCAACATTCCTGTGCTGAAGTATTTGTTCTCCACCACAGAAGTTCAAACGACGGATGAGGAGGTCATGATCATGATGACGCCTCATGTGATCCGGCTGCCGGACGCTTTGGGAAATCCGCTCGCGCCTAAGGTTTCTGCTATCGTTCCCACTCCCGCTTCGCCTCTTAATTCGCCTCGCGGAGTTCAGCCGTGAAAGGGCGGCTTTACCAAACGAAGATATCCGAGCAAGCTTTCACGCTGGTGGAGCTGATCGCGGTCATCGGCATCATGATGTTGCTCACCACCGCCGCCCTGCCCATTGAGCGCATCCACGCGCAGCACGTAAAAGAGATTGAACTGCGCGAAGACTTGCGCGAAATCCGCACGGCGATTGACCGCTATAAGGATTTTGCCGACGAAGGGTTGATTTCAACCGAACCGGATTCGCTGGGCTATCCGCCCGACCTCGAGACGCTGGTGAAGGGCGTGCCGGTGAAAGCGCAATCCGACCTTAAATATAAATTCCTGCGCAAGATTCCCGTTGACCCGATGACCGGCCAGGCGAACTGGGGGCTGCGCTCGATGCAAGATGACCCCGATTCGACCGACTGGGGCGGCCAGAACGTGTTCAACGTCTTTTCTGAGAGCCAGGGAACCGGCCTCGACGGGACGCAGTATTCAAGCTGGTAGAGATGAGCTTGGCGTTATGCAGAGCACTATAAATCAGCGGCGATTATTTACTGTAGCGGCGGCCTCTGGCCGCCGGTCTTTCATGAGTAGAAATCGGCGGCCAGAGGCCGCCGCTACAACAGCCCTGTCCGGCGTCGATGCCCGCCAGAGGCCGCCATACCAGATCGATGGGCAAAGGTCCGCGCGCGGCTTTACGCTGCTTGAGCTCATGTTTGTGATGGCGATCATCCTGATTCTGGCGTCGTTCGCGCTGCCAACCTATACCACCATCATGCAGCGCGCCCGCGAAGCCGTACTGCGCCAGGATTTGCAGACGATGCGCCAATTGATCGATGAATACACGGTCGACAAGCAACAGCCTCCGCAGGAACTGCAGGACCTTGTGGATGCGGGCTATTTGCGCGGCGGCATCCCGGCCGATCCGATGACGGGCTCGAACGATAGCTGGAAGGTGGATGTCGAGCAAGTGCCCACGGCGCCCGACGCATCATCTACCGGGATTGTAGACGTGCATAGCGGCGCAGACGGCACCTCGCTAGCCGGGACACCCTATTCAGAATGGTAATTCTGGTGCGGTATTGAGGAGCGAATGGAGTTTGTTTGCAAGATTGCAACCGCAAACGGCCAGGTGATGAACCAGACCGAACAGGCGGAGTCGGAGGGCGAGGTTCGCCAGCGCCTCGCCGCGCAGGGCTATTATATTTTTTCTGTTCGCCCGAAGGATTGGCTGGCGGCTCAGCTTGCTTCCCTGCGCCCGCGCCGCAAGGTTCCCGCCGATGAATTTATCATCTTCAACCAGCAATTTCTGACGCTTTCGCGCTCCGGGCTTCCGCTGCAAACGTCGCTCTCGCTGCTGGCGCGCCAGGCGCGCAACAGGGACCTGCAAAGGGCGCTTGAGAACGTGCGTGATGAAGTGCGTTCAGGGGCGCTGCTCTCAAAGGCTTTCGAGTCCACCAAAAGTTTTCCTAAAATTTATTCCGCCACGGTGCGGGCGGGCGAGCGTAGCGGCAGCCTGGATCGCGTACTTCAGCAATACCTGAGCTATCAGAAAATCAGCCGCGGCTTTCGCAAGAAGATCGTGGCGGCGCTCATCTATCCGGCCTTTCTCGTCTTCTTTCTGATTGTGCTCATCAGCTTTGTGGTCAGCTTTATTGTGCCCCGTTTTGCGGAACTCTATAGCGATCTCCAGATCACTTTGCCGCATCTGACTCAGATCACCATCGCCGCGTCGCTTGGGGTACGGCATTGGGCGGTTGAGATTCTTCTGGTCCTGATTCTTGGCGCGTTTGCGTTGCGCGCCGCTTGGCAATCTCCCAAAGTGAAGCTCGAGTGGGACCGTGTCAAATTCAGACTTCCGCTCGTGGGCCGTTTGCTGCTCAAGTTTTCAGTGGCGGAGTTTGCCCGCTCACTTGGGACGCTGCTTCAGGGCGGCCTGCCGATCGTCGAGGCACTCGAAACCACGCGCGAGTCGGTCACCAGCCCTTTGATTGCAAAGGCGGTTGACGAGGCCACGCGAGAAGTAACTGGGGGGCGGTCACTAGGGGCCAGCCTGCGGGCCACGGGGGTTTTTCCTGCGACGGCGCTCGACATGGTGGAAGTGGGCGAGGCTACCGGTGCTCTCCCCGCCATGCTTGAAAGCGTGGCCGAGTTTTACGAAGAAGATGTCAACATCGATATGGCAGCCCTGGTGGCCATGGTCGACCCGGTGATGATCTCCGCGGTGGCCATAGTGGTGGCTTTTGTGCTGGTGGCTTTTTATCTGCCGCTTTTCTCGCTCTACGCGCAAGTGCCGTAAGGATTGTAGCGGCGGCCCCTTTTAGGCTTCGCCCGCTGGTCTTTGCTATTAGAAACCAGCGTCGGAGGCTAAGAGACGCTGTCGCCACAGACTATTTATGCCGGAAACTGTCCTCCAAACCGACTTAAACCGCGCACGCGAGCTTGCCGCGCGATACTGCTTCGACTTCGTCGATCTCGGGAATTTCCAGGCAAACCAGGGATTGCTGCAATCCATTCCGCTCGACCTCATGGTGAAATATGAGTTTTTTCCTCTCGAGGAAACAGACCATCAGCTCACGATTGCCGTGGCGGACCCTTCTGGCTTGCAGCGCCTGGACGAGCTTGAGATGAAGCTAAACCGCCGCTTGCGCGTCAAGGTGGCGGCTGCTGTCCAACTGCTGGATTTGATTAAAACCACCGAGCCGTCGCGCCGCGTTCTGAACGAGGCGACGGAGGATTTCCGCACGGGCAAGGCGGAAGAAGAGCAGGGTGAGGAAGAGATGCTCTCGCTCGAGCATCTTGTAGAAGGCCGCGATGCAAACCCTATGATTCGTCTCGTCGACTCCATCATCTTCGCTGGCCTAGAGCACCGCGCGAGCGACATCCACATTGAATCGCACGATAACGCGGTGGTGGTGAAAAACCGGGTGGATGGCGTGCTGCAGGAGGCGATGACGCCCCTCGCGCAGGAGTACCAATCCAACCTGATCACGCGCATCAAGGTAATGGCGGAGCTTGATATTGCCGAGCGGCGAGTCCCGCAGGACGGGCGCTTTCGCGTGTTTTACCGGGGCCGACCGATTGACTTCCGCGTCTCGATCATGCCTTCGATTAACGGGGAGGACGCGGTGCTCCGCATCCTCGACAAAGAATCTCTAAGTGAAAAGTTCCGCCAGCTTCGCCTGGACGTGCTTGGTTTCGACGAACGCGAGCTGAAGCGTCTGCGGCGATTCATCCGCGAGCCGTATGGCATGGTGCTAGTAACGGGGCCGACCGGCAGCGGCAAAACCACAACGCTCTATGGCGCAATTTCAGAGATCAAAAGCGACGAAGATAAGATCATTACTATTGAAGATCCGGTGGAATACCAGATCCGCGGCATCACTCAAGTGCCGGTGAACGAGAAAAAGGGGCTCACGTTCGCACGCGGCCTCCGGTCGATTCTTCGGCACGACCCAGACAAGATCATGGTGGGCGAGATTCGTGATAATGAGACCGCGCAGATCGCCATCCAATCCGCGCTGACCGGCCATCTGGTGTTCACCACGGTTCACGCCAACAATGTGGTGGACGTGCTCAGCCGTTTCCTCAACATGGGCGTTGATCCTTACCATTTCATCTCGGCGCTTAATTGCATTCTGGCGCAAAGGCTTGTGCGCCTGATCTGCGAAGGGTGCAAAACGCCGGTGACGCTGCCGCCGGAGCTTTATGAGGAGTCGGGCCTCGACTTTAACGTTTGGCGCGACGTAGTGATGTACGAAGGCGTTGGATGCGGGCTTTGCAACCAAACCGGCTTCCACGGGCGAACGGCGATTGGGGAATTGCTGGCGCTGACCGACCCGATCCGTGAGCTGATCCTCGATCACCGCTCGACGGCGGAACTTCGCCGCGTGGCCCGGCAAGAGGGCATGATCACGCTGCGCGAGTCGGCGCTGGAAAAGGTGCGCCAAGGATTCTCAACGCTCAAAGAGATCAACAAAGTTACTTTTGTAGAGTAGCGGTTCCAACCGGCAGAATATGGCAAAGAATGGAAAAAGCAAACCGGCGCATTCGTCTTCTGGAGGGGATGGCGGCTTTGCCAAGCTGCCCTCAGCGGTGATTGAGCTAGAATCGGGATTTGTGCTAGGGGCGCGGCTCCTGGGCGCGCCGAAAAGGGGGTTACGACGGCTTGCCTTGCGCGGATTGGATGCCGGGGTGATTGAGCCTTCTCCCTTGCAGATAAATGTGACGAAGCCGGAAACGCTCGACAAGGCAATCCGCGCGGTATCGAGCGCAATCGGAAACGGCGGCGGCCAGACGGCGCTGCTCTTGCCCGATGCCACAGTGCGGGTGAATATTCTTGATTTTGAGACGCTTCCCCCCAAAAAGAATGAGTTGGAATCGCTGCTGCGTTGGAAAATCAAGGATAATCTTGGATTCGCGGCGGAAGAAGCGCGCATTTCCTATCAGGAGACGCGCCGCGCGCCTGGGAAAATCGAGCTGCTGGTGATTGCAGTGAAGAAGGACGTTTTGGCCCAATATGAAGGTGCGATTGAGAGCACGCGAGGCGGCCCCTCGGTGATCTTGCCGGCGACAGCCGCGCTCCTGCCTCTGCTTCCGGAGACTGAACCTGGCGTTCAACTTCTCACCCATGTCTGCTCGGGCTGGGTTACGCATGCCCTGGTAGAAGGAACGCGGTTACGCTCCTGGCGCAGCCGTCAACTAGGTCAAAGCTCGGAAATGGCCGAAGTGGTTTCGGAGGCGGCGCGCGCCCAGGCGAGCGCGCGGGACCGCATGGGCCTGGAGATTACGCGCGCATGGCTCTGTTCGCGCCCTCTGCTTGGAGAGGGACTGAGGGACTCCCTTCAGAAAACGCTTGGCCTAGCCGTGGAAGACCTGCCGCTTGACCGGACCTTCGAAGCCGGGCTTGGCGCCGAGGAAAAGCCGCTTTACGGCCTGTTCGCCGCGCCGCTTGCGGGCATGATCTCGAATTTGGGAAGGGCCTCGTGAGAATCCGGGTCAATTTAGCGCAGCCCGAGAAGTGGAACGAGCGCACGGTCTACCTTTGGGCGCCCGTCCTCATCCTGGCGGGAAGCGCGCTGCTGGCGTATCTGCTTTTCCTAGCGGGCAGCCAATTTGCGCAATACCGTAAGGTTGACCGCGCGGTAACCCGCTATGAGGCGGAGGTTCATGAAACCCAGGCGCAGGAAGTGCGCCTGACTTCCCTTCTTCGCCAGCCTGAAACGCTAAAGCTCTATGCTCAGATCAATTTCTTAAATGCTTTGATCGAGCAGAAAAAGCTCTCGCTTTCTGGGTTGACGCTCGAAGTGGCTAAGCTATTGCCCAGCCAGGTGCGGATCACCGGCCTTGCGCTCGCTGATACCACCAAGGGGCCTGTGATTGAGATCAGCGTTGAAGGGACGGTAAATCAAGTGACGGGCGCATTTCTGAACAACCTTGAGGCCTCCCCGGATTTTGAGGAAGTAACGGTGATCGATCAATCCTTTGCGGCTGAAAATCAGCCGGCGAACCTGGTCTCGCTTACTTGCAGCGCGCGTTATATTGGAAAAACTCTGCCGGGACCGGAGGCGGCCAAAGCGGAGCCATGAGCCAGCAGCGTAGAAAAAAATGGGCCGGGAAGGCCGCTAAGATCGTCCTGGTATTGGTTATCCTGGATATTTTGGCCTATGCCGCGGTGGAGCGGCCCCTTGCGAGCCTCGTGGTTCGCAAGCAAGATGAGTTTACCGGCGCGCGCCTTGAGTGGCGGCGCCAGAGGGCGAGTCTTGCCCATCTGCAAAAGCGCGTAGCCGCGCTTCCGGCGGAGCAGGAGCAGATGCAGACATTTCTCGATCATCATATCCCACCGCGCCGCGAGGCTTATTCGCGCGCCGCAACTTTGATCGAAAATTTGACTCAGCAGTCGCAGGTTGAACTTTCGGCAATCAAGTACACTCCCGATACGCCGCGCGGCGAGCCGGTCGACCGCCTGAATGTGGATACAAACGTTAAAGGTTCATTTGAAAACTTGCTGGGGTTTGCCCACGCGCTCGAGACGGCGAATGATTTCATCGTGGTGCGCAGCTTCAAGTTTGCGGCGGAGGATGGTGGCGTGTTAGCCTTGCATGTGAACGCGGATATTTACCTAACACCATGAAAAATAAACCGCTCGAAACCATAGCCACCATGATTTTGGCGGTGGTTTGCGCAGCGCTCATTTTCCGCCTCGCGGTGCGAGTGCGCAGCGTTCATGCCGGAAGCCCAGCGCCAGTTCGCCCGGTTGCGCGCGGCCGGGCGGCAATCCCCATCCGTTCTCGTCCTGCTGCTTTCCAGGACTCTCCTGTCCTCAATGTAGCTTTGTATCAACAGCTTCAATCCCAGCCGGCAACTCCGCCAGAGCGAAACCCGTTTTCATTTGAGCCTACGCCGCAGCAAATCGAGCAGGCTGGGCGGGAGCGCGCAGCCAATCAGGCTACCAACGCAGGACCTCCCGCTCCGCCGCCCCCACCGCCACTTCCCTTCAAAACCGTGGGTTACAGCGTCACGGCGCAGGGGCAGATTGAGGCCTACATCTCGAGCGCCGACCAGATCTACGCGCTTCATGAGGGCGAGGCGTTTAACAAAGATTACCGAGTGGTCAGAATCACTCCGGCGCTGATCGAAATCCAAGATGACTTGTACCACCGCGCGGTTGAATTACCTTTCCCGCAATAGGGCGGCATTGCCCTTGTCCCGGAACTCCGGGTATGCTCTGGTCACGCTGATGATCATGGTTGCGGTGTTGTTTGTCTCGCTCACCGCAGCGCTGCCGAGCCTCTATCAAGCGGGCCAGCGCGAGCGTGAAGAAGAAGCCATCTTCCGGGGCAATCAATATGCCCGCGCCGTCTACTTGTTCTACCGTACGTATGGCCGGTACCCCACCTCCGTCAAGGACCTCCTGAATACAAATGGCACCCGGTTTTTGCGCGAGCCTTATCGCGACCCTCTCAACCGAAACGGGCGCTGGCGCTTCATCCATGCCGTAAGCGGTGGCGTGCTGGTCGACTCCTGGAACCAGACCACGCTGGTTCCTGGCGTAGCAAATGGTGCGGCTTCAGCCCCCGGAAGCGCGGCCGCAAGCAACAGTAGCGGTATGGGCGCCGCCAGTAATAACATTGGTGCTTCAGCGAGCGCAACCAATTCTGGCAATGAAGCAAATGGCAAGCCAAAGCATCCTCCTTCAACCTGCGACGAGAAAGGCAATAATTCGCCCGATCAATCTTCAGACACTTCTTATCAGACGGGGACCCTGATGGGGGCTTTTATTGTCGGCGTGGCGCCGTGCAACGGCGGCCAATCCATTCGCGTGCTTGATCATCAGGACCACTATGATCATTGGGAGTTCATCGGAATCAATTACCGTGAGTACGCGCTTCCTAAGTCTTCAACGGTTGGCAATTCACCTAATTCTCCAGGCTCGATAGGGCCACCCAGTCAACCGGGCCCCATGGGCAGTCCGGCGGGAACAAATGGATCGAATGCGCCAGGTCCCGGCGGCTCACCTTGACGACGTAGCTGATGCGACGCGCGGCAATCTGATTTGGGCTGCGCCGATACTTCACCGGAAATGACAGTTTCTGCCGTTTCAAAGGCCCTCTCCCGCTCAATGGGAAGAGGACTTCGATTGTTTTATTCTTTTGTTAGATGAAAATCTATTGGTCCTACCAAATCCCTCTTTATTGAATGGGCAATTAGTGATATTTTGTCTCCTTCGCCTCGGATAGGGATATTGACCTTTGAGCTGGGTGGTTAAACCGAGTGGCGATCGGCCGTTGTAGCGGCGGCCTCTGACCGCCGGCCTTTATTATTTAGAAAGCGGCGTCCAGAGGCCGCCGCTACAATATATTTTGCCGCTGCAATCCAGGAGCTCCCATGAAAGACAAGAAGAAAAAGGTTCACAACCAAGAGACCGGCGGGGTCTCGCGCCGCGATTTTTTGCGGGGCACAGGCGTGGCGGTTTCGGGCGCGATTCTGGCGGGCGAGGGAACGGCGCTGGCGTCTCCGCAGGAGGCATCGGCTGGAATACGGGGTCCGGGCGAAGTTCCTGTTACGCTGCGCGTCAACGGTGAAACCAAGCGGTTGAACCTTGAGCCGCGCGTGACGCTGCTCGACGCTTTGCGCGACCGGCTGGACATCACCGGCTCGAAGCGCGTCTGCGACCGCGGCACCTGCGGGGCGTGCACGATGCTGATTGACGACAAACCGGTTTATGGGTGCACCGTGCTGGCCATTGAGGCCGAAGGACACGACGTCACCACCATCGAGCACTTCTCAAAGGGCGGCCAGCTCCATCCGGTGATGAGCGCGTTTGTGGACCACGACGCTCAGCAGTGCGGATTCTGCACGCCTGGCTTCGTCATGGCGTGCATTGCTTTTCTGAAAGCGCATCCAAACCCTACGCAAGAAGACATCAAGAAAGATTTGGGCGGCAACCTTTGCCGGTGCGGCACTTATGCTGGCATCCGCGAGGCTGTGATGCAGGCCGCCAAGACTATGAGCACGGGAGGTTCCTCAAATGCCTGAATGTAAATACGACTGGCCTGCGGCGGACGACCGGCATCTCATCGGCACAAGGATCTCGCGCATTGACGGTCCGGCGAAATCGAGCGGCCGCGCCAAGTACACGCTGGATATCAACCTGCCGGGAATGCTTTTCGGAAAAATGGTGACGTGTCCCTACGCGCACGCCAAAGTAACTTCGGTCGATACTTCGGCGGCGGAGAAGATGCCCGGCGTCCGCGCTGTTCAGGTAATCCAAGGTCCGGGCAAGGAAATTCAGTGGGCCGGCGATGAGGTTGTGGAAGTCGTTGCGGATACCGAAGAACAGGCGGAAGACGCCGTGCGCGCCGTCAAGGTGCAATACGAGCAGCTTCCGTTCCTGGTAAATGAGGCGGTGCTGAGCAAAGCCCAGTCTGCGAACCGGGCGGCAAAGCCTTCCGCCACCACGCAGGGCGACCCTGAAAAGGTTTTCAATGATCCGGATATGGTGGTTAGCGAGGGTGAATACGGCATCCCGGTGATCGTGCACTGCTGCCTTGAACCGCACGGCCACGTGGTGCAATGGACCGGTCCGCAAAATATGCGGTCGTATTCTTCCTCGCAGGGCGTCTCAGTTTATCCCGCCCAATTCGCCGAGGCGCTGAACATCCCGGCGAGCAACGTGCAAACCATCTGCCAGTATATCGGCGGGGGGTTTGGCAGCAAGTTCAGTATTGACCGCTGGGGCGTTACAACAGCGCAACTGGCGAAGCAGACCGGCAAGCCAGTGAAGTACCTCTTGCAGCGCAGCCATGAGGTTGAGGTAGCGGGTTGCAGGCCATCTGGTTTCGCCCGGATTAAAGTCGCGGCCAAAAAAGACGGCACGCTGACCGCTTGGGAATCCGATTGCTGGGGCACGGGCGGCCCGGCGCCGAGCCGCGGGCTGGAGCTGCCCTACGTCCTGAGAGACATTCCGAATTACGTCAGCCGCTTCACTTCGGTGGGCGCGAACATCGGCCCTGCGCGCGCCTGGCGCGCCCCGAACCATCCGCAACAAGCCCTCCTCACCATGTCCGCGCTGGACGATCTCGCAGCCAAGCTCAACATGGATCCGGTTGAGTTCTTCTCGAAGAATGCCGATCTGGCGCCGCAGAACCTCGGCAAGGTTTATCGAGAGGAGCTGCAAAAGGCGGCGGAACTCGCAGAGTGGAGCAAGTATTGGCATCCGCGCGGCGACAAAACACCAGGCCATATCAAGCGCGGCCTGGGCGTGAGCATTCACACTTGGGGCGGCCGCGGCCACGCCAGCAACTGCCAGCTTACAATCGAGCCGGATGGCTCGGTCACGGCGGAGCTTGCCAGCCAGGATCTGGGCACCGGCACTCGCACCGTGATCGCCATCGTTGCCGCCGATACGCTTGGGCTGCCGGTTGAGGGCGTTACCGTGCGTATTGGAGACAGTCACTATCCTTACGATGGGCCTTCCGGCGGAAGCACTACCGTGGGCGGCGTTTCCTCTTCCACCCGCCGCGCGGCGGTGGACGCGCGCGATCAGCTTTTTGCCGCCGTCGCGCCGGCGCTTAGCGTCCCGGCGGATCAATTGGCCGCCGCGGGCGGGCGCATCCAGGCAAAAGGTGACTCCTCGAAGAGCCTCACCTGGAAACAGGCCTGTCAGAAGCTCGGCATGAAGAGAATTCAGACGCATGGCAAGAATCCCGGCCCGTGTCCCGACTTGATTTCGAGCGGCGTGGGCGGAGCGCAGATTGCCGACGTTTCGGTGGATACGGAAACCGGCATGGTGAAAATTAACCGCATGACGGCCGCGCAGGACTGCGGATTGATCATCGACATGAAGACGGCCGAAAGCCAGGTCTACGGCGCTTTGATCATGGGCATCGGGTACGCGCTGTTTGAAGAAAAGATCATGGACAACGTGACGGGCCGCATGCTCAATCCCAATATGGAATTCTACAAACTTGCGGGCATCGGAGATATTGGCGAACTGAAGGTTCATATGATGACCGGGCCTGGATACGACGAGCGCGGCGTAATCGGCCTTGGCGAGCCTCCGGTGATTTCGCCCGGCGCCGCCATTTCAAACGCCGTGGCCAACGCGCTGGGCGCGCGGGTGCCCTCGCTGCCGCTTTCGCCTGACAAGGTGCTGGCGGCAATACAGAAAGGAGGCATGGCCTGATGGAACGCTTTGAATATGCCAGCCCGAAAAGCCGGAAAGAGGCCGTTGGACTGCTCGGCAGCGAGTGGGGCCACACGGAAGTGATCGCCGGCGGCACAGACCTTGTAGGCGCGATGAAAGATTACGCGGTCACCCCGAAGCGCGTGGTGAGCTTGAAACACATTTCGGACCTGCGCGGCGTCAGAGTGCGCTCGGGAGAACTGCACATCGGTTCGATGACGACGCTGCGCGAGGTAATGGATGACCACGCCGTCAAGCAGAATTACCCGGCGGTCTATGAGGCCATAGAAGAAATTCATGGCGAGCAGATTCGCAATATGGCTACGGCAGGAGGGTCGCTGCTGCAGCGGCCGCGCTGCTGGTACTACCGTCTGGGCTACGGCCTGCTCGCCGAGCGCGACGGCAAGTCGATGGTGAGCGAAGGCGATAACCGCTACCATGCGATTCTTGGCAACTCAGGCCCGGCAAAGTTTGTCAGCCCGTCTACGCTCGCGCCCGTGCTGATCGCGCTCAACGCTGAAGTTGCGCTTGACGGGCCGGGCGGCGTCCGCCGGATTGCGCTCGAAAAGCTCTATACCACGCCCACCGAGCCCGGCCAGCGCGAGCACACGCTGCGTCCCAATGAAATCCTGACGGAAGTCATCGTGCCTCACGCGGCGGGCGTGCGCAGCGCGATGTATGAGCTTCGCCAGAAGGAAGAGCTCGATTGGCCGCTCTCTACCGCCGCCGTGGCGCTTGAACTTTCGGGCGGCACAGTGCGTCACGCGCGCATTGTGCTCGGCCATGTGGCGCCGGTGCCGTGGGTTTCTCCTGAAGCAAGCCAGGCGATAGAGGGCAAGACAATCTCCGAAGAGACGGCAGACGCGGCGGGCCAGGCGGCCGTCCGCAATGCGACCCCGCTCAGCATGAACGGCTACAAGGTGCAGCTTACGCGCGTGGCCGTGAAGCGGGCGATTCTCAAAGCCAGAGGTGCGTGATGGCGGAAGATAAAAACAATCAGGCATATTGCTTGCGTCTTCGCTGCAAGGAAATGTTCATCGATATGGGCGACCCTGAGCCGTATGACCTCAAACAGTCCGGCAGCGGCATCTTCTGGTGCACGCATACGCAGAATTGCCTCGGCCCCGATGGCGGCATAGCCCATTTCGAGCAGTGCAAGCCCGGCCGCGACTGCTACGAAGCGTGATTGCGTGCCGCAAACACCCTCATCCGCCGCTTCGTGGTCCCCATTTCCCAAAGGAGAGGGTTGGTATCTCCCTTTTCGGCCTTTTCCCTTCCGGGGCAGGGGGCGAGCCCTTCGCTCGTCATTCTGAGCGAAGCGAAGAATCCCGGTATTTCCGCTCAGGGTAAACTGCGTGAGCCGGGTGAGGGAATCGCAATACGCCAGCGCAAATCAGATCCATCTTAATCATTCTCTCCCTCAATTCACCGTCACTGCCACCTGAACATTATGGCTAATGCTGCCGCTCGTTGCTGTCACGACCACGTTTGCTGTGACGGGCGTTGGGGTAGCCGCGGGCTGCGTGCTGCTGGCAGGGCTAGGGCTGGCTGACCCGCCTCCGCAGCTTGTGCCGAAAGCCGCTATGCAGAGAAAGAGCGCGCCTGCCAGAACGCCCCGCCACATCCATCCGCTGTTCCTGAAGCGGTAAGATGAATAAGTCTTGTAAGGCGAGTAAGACCTAAAAGTCGAATGCTTCTCGCGCGACACGTAAAACGCAAGAGACCCAAGTAGAACCAGGATCAGCATCAAAGCCGGCCACCCGCCCCAACCCCCAAATCTCCCAGGGAAAACAATCTCGGCGTTTGCCGCGGCGGTAGAGGTCACGGTAAGCACCGCGGAGCCGTGAGGAACCGCCGATGTTGGACTGACCGAGGTTGGGCTGACAGAGCATGTGGCTGCGAGCGTGGAGGGCGTCGCGCACGTAAAATTAACCGTTCCTGTAAATCCATTGACTGCCGTGAGCGAAACGCCCACCGTGCCGGAAGATCCCGAAGCAACAGTCAGGCTGCCCGGCGTAATAAAAAGTTGAAAGTCCCCGCCTGCCTTTGCGGCCGATGCGACGCTGGCCCAATCCGCCACCAACGTGCCCGCGTCAATTGAGCCAAGGCCGGTGACCAAGTCATAGCCCGGCCCGGCGTTGAACCCGAATGAACCGCTCGACGGGCACCCCGTGGTGCCCGCGGTGCAAGGCACGGTGTTATTACCTTGGGTGATGTCGTGAAAAGCAGCCGGATCGCTTGCCGCCATTGAATAGAGAACGTAGTTGATGTTTCCCTGGGCGCTGTTGGTCTGCTGGTTGACGAGCGCCAGAATCCCGGCGAACGTGGGCGCCCCGGCTGAAGTTCCGCCCACCACATTCAGGTTCTGGCTGCTGTCGCGGTACCCGCTGACGCAGCTTCCCTGCGAGCAGATTAGATAGCCGTCGTGGCCCGGCGAGGCATCCAGCGCGATGTCAGGCACATCACGCATATTGTCATTGGGCACGCCGCTACCCGTCTGCCATGCGGGCTTCCCGAAATCCGCGCTCGGTCCGCCGCCCGAGGCCGAAAGACCGTTGGTTGAATTGGTGTCATTCCACGCAGTCTCAGGAATGTATGAAATTGCCGAGCCGCTGCTGTTGCTGTTGGTTGTGTTCCAGTAATTGCCCGAGCTGTCGCTGAATTCCGTTCCGCCAATGCCGGTGACTTCGGGAAGACTTGCGGGCGCATCCACCGCAAGACCTTGCGTCGCGGAAGTGACTACGGTATTGGTGTTGGTGGATTCATCGCAGTCCGCCGCGCCATTGTCTCCGCTCGGAGCCACAATCGTTATGCCCTCGGCATTCGCCTGCTGAGCTTCATTCTCAAGAGTTTCGAGCGATCCGGGGTCCCACTGTTGCTCGCACGAGCCGTAGGTAATGACGGCAATCGGCGCTAGGGCTTGATCAATAGCGTACTGGAGCGAATCGAACGCGTCGGTCGAGTTCACATAGTAAATTGTGGCGTTCGGAGCGGTCGCGCCGGACCACTCAACGTCGAGATCAGCTTCGGTAATATCGGTAGTGCTGAGTCCCGGATCAGCCGAGCCGGGGATCAAGACTACCGTAGGATCGTTTGCCGGCAGGCCGGACGCGCTGCGGAAGGCGTCGATATCGCTCAATGTGATGTCAGTTTGCCCCATCACCGCGATTTTTTGCCCAGCGCCCGTCAATCCGCTGTTATAAAGCCCGGTGAGGTCGTAAATGGTGGCGAAATCGCTGGGCGCCAAATAGTGATTTCCGGAGATGCTGGAAGTAAAGCGCGGGCTCGTGACCTGCCTTATGACGCTTCTCGGCGCCATCCGGAAATTATTCAGTCCGCGAAAGCCGAGCACCACGGAAGCCATTGCGCTCGGCACCAGGGGATCAGTCGAATTGGCATAACGGGTCGCGCCGTTGACCACGTAACTGTGAATTTCCGTGTGAAACGCCGATTGCACAAGCCCCGCCGTGCCCGAAAAGACCACCCATCGGTGGCTGCGGGCAACCCGGTCCACCGTAAATCCCTGGCCTTGGAGCCATGCGACTGTCTTATTCAGATCGTTTTGGCTCAATCCGAATTGAGCGGCAAATTGCTCTGGCGAAAGCCAATGATGATAATTTGGCGAAGAGGGATTTTGCAGTTGCGCGAGCAGCGCGTTAAGACTCGCCTGCTGGCTCGATGTCGGCCTGAACACCATTGTGATCCGGGGCAGAGGAAGTGAATCACGGACCTTGCCGTGGTCGAACCGCGCCGCCGCCAGCGGATGGACATTGTTCTTGACCACCGATGCCTGCGTATTGTCAATGGCGCCGGCGATGCGGTCGTTGACTGCCGCATGGGCCAGAGATGGCGCCGATAACAGGAACGCTAGCAAGATAGCCGTAAATCCTGCCGCAAAGCTGATGAAATCCGTTTTTCCGAGTCGCAAGCCCGTTGATCCTCCTTCACTGAGCGTCCCTGTGTCAGATGCGAGCAACGCCAGCGAAAGTTGTAGCCCGTCGCGGGCGCATTTTCAAAATTTTTACTATTCTTTCCACAATTAGTTGCATACGTTTATTTTCGTCGCCCTCTCATTTTTTTGCAGTGCGACCCCTGAGATTTTTGAGAAGAATGAGACGGTTATAGTAAATATCCCCCGTCAGAGTCGGGGCTTTAGAATGAGCGGTCCCTCAAAGGGGCCCGTTCCTGCGGCTCGATCGCGGTCGTGGACTGAAAAACCCCTCACCCGCGCTCGTACCTCGCGCACCCTCTCCCACCGGGAGTCTGTGTGAAAACTCACATTGCGTGTCATTCTGAGGAGCCGAAGGCGACGAAGAATCTCGTAAGTGTCCTAATTTCAAAGCGAGATTCCTCGCTTCGCTCGGAATGACACCGTTGGCGAGCAGTTTTCACACAGACTCACCGGGAGAGGGCTGTGATTCTGTCGTTGATCCCCTACCCTCTCCCGCGGGGAGAGGGTGGCGAGCCCTTCGCTTGTCATTCTGAGCCCTTCGGCTTCGCTCAGGGTAAACTCCGCGAAGAATCCCGGCATTTCCGCTTTATCCCAGCGCACTCCTTGAGACTTTTAAGACAAACGAGACGTTTTGCGGGACCGTCGAATGGGGCGAACAAAAAGCATAAATACTGATTCTAAAGGGGTCCTAGGGTTCGTTCCGCGAGTTTTTTGCGCTCTCCCCTTTCCTCGTCGCGCCATTTTTAATCTTTGGAGCCTCTCTGTAGCGCAGACCGCCGCTTTTGCGGTCTGCGGCCTTTGAACACACAGAAAAACCGCAGACCTCAAGTACGGCAGTCCGCGCTACAAAGCCTAGCATATAACTTTGAGATTTATGAGACAAATGGGATAAACGAGACGATTTGTTGACGATTGTAGCGGCGGCCTCTTACAGGCCCCGGCAGCCGCTACAATCCGATGCGAGGTTTATTACCGAAGGGAGGAATTGCGACGGCTGGGCTTATCGCATCGCAAGGCCCAACACGGGGTTAGTTGGGCGGCCCGGAAGATTGCTCAGCGAAGGCGACTTCGCGCGTCGGCTCAGTCTCCTGCGGCAGAACAGGATCTTTTTCGAGGGCAAGGTCGAGCACTTCCCGGATTGTCTTGACGTAGCGCAGCTTCAATTCGCCGAGCAATTCGGGCGGCAAATCTTCGCGCGCATTAGGCTCGTTTTCAGCAGGCAGCAGCACTTCGAGCACGCCCGCCCGTTTCGCGGCAAGCGCCTTTTCTTTAATACCGCCAATCGGCAGCACGAGGCCGCTGAGCGTAATCTCGCCAGTCATCGCCAGCCGCTCGCGCAGCGGACGCCGCGTGAGCGCCGAGACCAGCGCCGTGACCATGGTGACGCCTGCAGAGGGCCCGTCTTTCGGGATAGCGCCCGCGGGCACATGAATGTGGACGTCACGGTCCTGAAAGAAATCCGGGTCGATGTTGTACTCCGCCGCGTGGCCGCGCACCCAGGCGAGCGCAGCCTGCATCGACTCCGCCATCACCTGGCCGACGTGACCGGTCATAGTGAAGTTCTTGCCGCCTTTCATCACCGTGGCTTCGACGAAGAGCACGTCGCCGCCGGTGGGCGTCCATGCGAGGCCAATGGCCACGCCGGGTTTGCGCGTGCGCTCGACAATTTCCATTTCCGGACGGAACCGTGGCACGCCAAGAAATTCCGGGACGTTTTCCGGCGTCACCACCAACTTGCGCGTGGCCGGCTCGGCGGCCGGAGCACCCTCCGGCGCTGCGGCCTCGCCTTCTGGCAGCGCGCTGCCCAAAGATTCCGCAATACGGCGCGCCTGCTTGCGGCAAAGCGTTGCGATCTCGCGTTCAAGGTTGCGGACCCCCGCTTCCCGCGTGTAATGCTGAATCACATAGCCGAGCGCCTCCCGCGTGAACTCAATATCCACGCCGCTTTTAACGCCGTGCTCCTCGGTCTGCTTTGGGATCAGATGGCGTATCGCAATTTCAATCTTTTCCTGCTCGGTATACCCCTGTAGTTCCAGCAATTCCATGCGGTCAAGCAGCGCAGGCGGGATGGTGTCGAGCACGTTGGCAGTGCAAATGAAAAGCACCTTCGAGAGATCGAACTGCACGTCAAGATAATTATCCCGGAACGTCGCGTTCTGCTCAGGGTCGAGCACTTCAAGCAAGGCGGACGAAGGATCGCCGCGGAAATCGCGCCCGATCTTGTCCACTTCATCGAGCACAAAGACAGGGTCGCGCGTTTCGGCGCGGCGGATGCCCTGAATGATCTGGCCGGGAAGCGCGCCGATGTAGGTGCGGCGATGGCCTCGGATTTCAGCCTCGTCGTGAATGCCGCCCAGCGACATGCGGACGAATTTGCGGTCTAGCGACTTGGCGACTGATTTCGCAAGCGACGTTTTGCCTACGCCCGGCGGCCCTACCAGGCATAGAATGGGGCCTTTGAGCTGCGGCTTGAGCTGCAGCACCGCGAGATAATCCAGGATGCGCTCCTTGATCTTCTCCAGATCGTAGTGGTCCGCGTCCAGCACTTCTTTCGCCTTGCGAATATCCACCTTAAGCTCGCTCACTTTGTTCCAAGGCAGCACCACAAGCCAATCGAGATAGGTGCGAGTGACGTGATAATCCGCCGCAGCCGGATTCATCTTGGCGAGGCGGCTTAATTCGCGCAAAGCCTCTTTTTTGGCCTCTTCCGTCATTCCAGCGCCCTCGATCTTCTGGCGCAGATCTTCGACATCATGCTGCTCGTCAGCCTCGCCCAATTCCTTCTGGATGGCCTTCATCTGCTCGCGCAGATAATATTCTCTCTGGCTCGCCGTCACCTGGTCTTGCACGTCGGATTGAATTTTGGAGCGAAGCTGCTGCACCTCCATTTCCCGCGCCAGATGCCGGTTGAGCCGCTCCAGGCGGGAGAAAAGATCGAGGCTTTCGAGCAATTCCTGCTTTTCGGTGTTCGAGATCGAAGGCAGATTGGCGGCGATGAAGTCGGCAAGGCGCGACGGGTCTTCAATATTCATCACCACAGTCTGCAAGTCATCCGAAAGGCTGGGCGAGAGTTGCACCACCTGCTGGAAAAGGCTGGTGACGCTGCGCACCAACGCATCAAACCCCTGCTTTTCTCCCGGCGGAAGAACGTCTTCGAGCGGCTTCACCTTCGCGCGCAGGTAAGGATCCGCTCCGATGACCTCCTCTACGGCGATCCGCTGCAAGCCTTCGACAAAAATGAAAAGATTCTGGCTGGGCAGCTTAATGATCTTATGGATATACGCCGCCGTCCCGATCTGATAGAGATCGACGGGCTGCGGATTATCTACGCGAGGATCGCGTTGGGCAAGCACTCCGATGAACTTCTCATCCTCTTTCAAATCGCTGATGAGCTTCAGCGAGCTCTCACGCCCTACCGTTAACGGCAGAATAGCGTTGGGAAATAATACGGTCTCGCGCACTGGGAGAATCGGCAGCTCGGAAAAGTTCTGCGGCATCTTGTTTTTGGCAGCCATAATTGATGGTCCTCGCGTGTTCCCGGCCAGCGCCGGCAACCACTGAATCCTACAGCACCTTCAGGTTCGTTGAAATGGGAAATTTGCCTTCAGCAACCGCCATGTACCATAACGGCATCATCTGGCCCCCGGTCTTTATTAAAAACCACAGACGAAACCTCCGAGTGGACCCCGCTAGAGATAGTTCGACAAGTTTCACTTATTTTAGATGCGGGGCTTGGCGGAATGGGTACGAATGCTGGCAGTTGCGCCCCGAAACCACCGCAAGGTATGCTCAAAATCCGGGAATTCCGAAGGAGACTTTATCATGCCGTCTGGACGCGCTCAAGCCGCGCATTATGTTCGCACGCTCCACCACGTCAGCCATCTCACTCCGAGGGTGATCATTTACATTTTCATCGCCGCCGCATTCATCATTGCCCTGTCGCTCGGATATGGGCTGAAGCGGCTTTTCCATCGCTGGAGGGTGCACGCGCGCACCCCTTGGGCTGACCTATTTTTAGCCATTGCCGAGCAGTTGCCCGTGCCGCTGCTTCTCCTCGCGGCGCTTTATTCGGTGATGAAATTTCTGCCGCTGCCGGGGAAATTTGAGAAGAGCGGCTCCGAATTAATTTTCGCTCTCGTGGTGGCGGTGATCTTTTACTTTCTGAGTAAAGCGGTTGCCGCCTTCCTGCATCGCATGGCTCAGCGTGAGCCGCGATATGAGCGCATCACGCAGCCGGCTATCATTCTCGCGCGTCTTCTTTTTGTTAGTCTTGCCACCATCATCATTCTGGAGAACCTGGGCATCCATCTGGTGGCGCTGTGGACGACGCTCGGCGTTGGCAGCGTGGCTATCGCCCTGGGCTTGCAGGAAACGCTGAGCAACGCCTTCGCCGGCCTCTACATTATGGCGGACCAGCCCGTAGGCACGGGAGATTATATCAAGTTGGATTCTGGACAAGAGGGCTACGTGGTGAAGATTGGTTGGCGCGCTATGGCGCTGCGAACGCTCGGCAATAATTTCGTCTACGTGCCCAACGCCAGCGTGGCCAAAGCCATGATTACGAATTATTCCAAGCCGGAAGAGCGCATGTCGCTTGGAATTACGGTGAGCGTCGGCTATGACTCCGACCCCTACAAAGTGGAGCGGCTGCTGGTTGAAATCGCGCAGCAGGCGGCCGCGGATGGGATCGAGGGCTTATTGGCGCTTCCGGCGCCTTCGGCGCGGTTCATCCCCGGCTTTGGCGCGTCGTCGCTCGACTTTTCCTTAAACGTCCAGGTGCGCCGCTTTGTCGATCAATACCTGGTTCAAAGCGAATTGCGCAAGAAAATCCTCGAGCGGTTCAACAAGGAAGGCATTTCCATGCCCTTCCCCACGCGAAGCATCCTGCTGGATCAGTCCGTTGTAGAGTTGCTTAAAGGGAAGGACAAGACATAAGTGGGACAAGAGACAAGCCGCCGGGGCTGGTCTTGTCTCTTGTCCTTCATAACTGTCACTGCATTTGAAATCACTTGCCCGAGGCAAATCGCTTCTCAATCTCCGTCCAGTTTACGACGTTCCACCATGCGGTCACATATTCGGGCCGCCGGTTCTGGTACTTCAAGTAATAGGCGTGTTCCCAAACGTCTAAACCCATCACAGGGAATTTGCCTTCCATAACCGGATTATCTTGGTTGGCAGTAGAGATAACTTCAAGGCCGCCAGATGAATTCTTCACCAGCCACGCCCAGCCGGAGCCAAACCGGCTTGCGGCGGCAGCGTTGAATTTTTCCTTGAAAGCGTCAAAGCCGCCAAACGCGCTTTTAATCGCGTCGGCAATCTTGCCGGAAGGCGTGCCGCCCGCCTTGGCCGCCATGATCTGCCAGAACATGCTGTGGTTAGCGTGTCCGCCGCCGTTATTGCGCACCGCCGTCCTGATGTTTTCTGGAACGATAGCACAATTGTTGGCCAGCAATTCCTCGAGCGTCTTGCCCGCAAGCTGGGGAGCCGATTCGAGGGCCTTGTTGAGATTGTTCACGTAAGCGCCGTGGTGCTTGTCGTGATGAATTTCCATGGTTTGCTTGTCGATGTAAGGCTCAAGCGCGTCTGCGGCATAAGGCAGCGCGGGGAGCGTGAAGGGCATAGCGCCTCCTTTGGTGCTGGGTGAGGATGACATAAAAACCTCCTTAAATGAATTCAATCTTGCGTGGCAACCGCTCGCCGCGCAAGCTCTGCAATCCGCTTGCGTCTGCGATCTTCTTTCTCTTCCAGTTTCATTATATCGCGTCGCTACTCGAACGGCGCATCCTCAATCGCCGGATGGCGCAAGCGGCGGAATCAACTTATATCCGGACCGTGTTTGGTATTCGCGCAGGTAGCGTTGATAGCTTGCGCCGCCTGGTTGTGCGCTGGCCGGCGGCGGATAATTCTTCATCCCGCCAAAAGGCAGCGGATTCACGCTATGGGCGAACGCGGTATTCGGCTCGCCATCCTTCGCATATCCGCGAGCGTAGAGAAAAAAATCTCGCTTCCAGCCCGGCTTCAGTGGCGGCAGATCACGAGCGTTGAACTTCACTGTCATCTCATCGCCGCTCGCCATGGCAACAAGCTCGTCATCGGGGCGACTGAGCAGGTTTTCAACCGGGCCATAGCGCGTGTAAGATCCCATGGCCGGATTCCACGGCGCACGCGCCGAGAGGTGCGCATACTCAAAATAATCCGGCTCGAGATGACTCGAGTCGATCCTCACCTGTGAGAAGCCACGATAATGCAAATTGGCCGAAAGCAATGGCAGCGCGAACGAGGGTTGGATTTGTGATTCGTCGGTAGTGAAAAAGATCTGGTCCCAATAGACGCAAAGGTCAGTGACGATGCGGATGTGATGATCCGGCGTCAGAAACTTGCCAGTCAAATCTACGCGCATGGTGCGGTTGGTTCCGCTCGGCAATCCCATATCGGGAATGACTGTTACCCAATGCCCAGTTTTATCCCGTACCTGAACATAAGGGTCCGTCATCGTGAGCTTATGGTTGGTCATCAGGGCGCGAGATGCGTTGGAATCCGTCCAGAAGACCCAGCCCTTCAGCCACAGCGCCACGTGGCTGTCACTAGAAAATTGGCCCAGGTCGAGCGTGAGCGAGTGCGGGTCTGCAAGGCCCAGAATTCGATTACGGTGAAAATCCGTGGGATAGCGCCCATCCGCATATCGAATGAGTGGCAGCACGTTGTGGCCGTGATCGTCGATTGCGGAGACGGGGAATCGCTTTTTGCGCACCAGGTACAGCGCGGGCGCGACCGGCGTGGGGCTGTAAATTTCATTCGAATACACATCTTTATTTGCGGGGTGATCCACCGCGAGCAGACGAAGCTGGTCGAAGTAATCGACCTCGCGCATCTCGTCGGTCAACTGAAAGACGTACTCGCCATCGAGCGGTTTCAGATCGCTTCCAAGACGCACCAATTCTTGGGGATTAGGCGTGAGATACGTTCCGTCCGGCGCGAGCTCGCCAATTGGCGACGCGCCCATGATGTCGGTGAAAAAGACAAATTGCTCGCCGTTCCACACATAAAGGAATGGACAGGAGCTGGCCAGCCGCTCCGATTCTTTTACGCTGAGCGAGGAGTCTGTTGGCACATTGATGGAATTTTGCACCACTTGATTTGGCCACGTGGTCCGCACAACGTCCAACTTCTGCAAATTGCCGGTAAAAATCCGCACCGAATTCCCGGTTTGGGCCAGCACCTTGTCGTAAAAGTTTCCGGCTTTCAGCTCAACAATGTCGCCTATGCCTTGCTTGTTGCTCTTGTAGCCCTCAAGCTGCACGTTGATCCAGTGCGGGGGTGGGCCCTGGCGCTCGAAAGCGAAAGGAACTGTACTTCCGGGAACGAAGCCAAGAAGGTCCAGATCGCCGGGATGGATAAGCCAAGCAGCGGTGAGCGAACCCCCAGGGTTGATCCCAACGCCCCCAGCGACGCCCGCCGACTGGGGCGGAAATGGCAAAAACCTCAAAGGCGTTTCTTTGAAATGGCCGAAGTCGTTCAACAGCGCGTGCCATTTTCCGTTCTCATCTTTGACCAGCAGATCGTTAAACCCATTTCCATCAAGGTCGGCCACAACACCACGCGTCGTAACGTTAGAACGAGGTGTTTTGATTGTTGGCAAACCGGGAACGGCCTCGAAATAGGCCTTGCCATTATTCAGCAGCACGGCATATCCATCGGGACCCCAAAGCGCAAGATCAAAATTGCCGTCGTGATTAAAATCGCTCACCGCGCCGCCATCGGCCTTGGATTCCGCCAGCGCGGCGCCCGCCTGCGCCGTGGCGTCTACGAATTTATCGCCTCCCTGGTTCAGAAAAAGCATCGGAGGCCCATCATCCCGCAGGAACAGGAGGTCCATATATCCATCATTGTTGAAGTCGGCAAAAAGCACTTGGCGCACATGCCCGTCTACTGAGGAGAGGCCCGCAGAGGCTGCGATATCGGTGAATGTGCCGTCTCCATTGTTCCGATAGAGATGCGATGCCGTTCCTGGGAAGCTATTGGGATGAGAAGGAAAGAGCCGCGGCGGACGGGGCGTGAAAAGATTGGCGTATGCAGTGACGACGAGGTCCAGGAAGCCATCGTTATCAACGTCTACCGCCTTGACGTCGGTGTCGAGCTCGCAAGGGTTGCCCTTCAGCCCGGCCTGCTTCGTTACATCGGTGAACGTTCGATTTCCGTTGTTTTTATACAACGTCAGGCCGCCAACCCCGACAATTACCAGGCTGGGATGGCCGCTATTGTTATAGTCAACAAATTCCGGGACGATGTTGCCGTCCGAGCCACCCACTCCAGCTTTCCTGGTTACATCCGTGAAGCTTCCGTTACCATTATTACGAAGCAGATGATTTGTGCTGCCTCCGGTTTCCGGATCCACGAAGTCAATGTCTCGTAACCCGTCGCCGTTGTAATCTCCCACGGCAATCGACGATCCCAGAAAGTCAGTCACATAGTTGGGGGGCATCGGCTGACCGTTGACGTTGATTGGCCGTAAGGGGCCGCGATTCAGGTTGTAGCGGATACCCAGCTTCGAAGTGATATTTTCAAACACCAGTTGTTTAGGTACTGAAGGCTCAGCCGCGGCCATCACTTGTGGCGGCGCAATGTTCACCTCGCCGTACTTTCCAGCTTCAAGCGCCGGATATTGCAGGGAGACGTTGGGCACTTTATCCCGCGTGGCCATGTTGAGTTTGAGGTAGCTTCGCGCTTCAGTGGGATTCTTCAGGCGGTTGAGGATGGTGAAGCAATGGAACGTGGCGGCGACGTAAAAGTTTTGCGCGTTGGCAAACCCCATCTTCACTACGCGCTCGAAGGCATCGAGCGAAGGCTCAAGCTTATGCTCAGAGAAGTAGACATCGCCAAGGTTAAACCATGTGGGCGGATCGCCCGGGTCGGCGGCAGCGACGGCCTTCAATTCCCGTTCGGCATCCGTATAGCGAAGCTCGTGCTTATAGAGAATACCAAGGTTATAACGCACGGCGAGATTCTGCGGGGCCATTTGGCTCGCGGTGGTTAACTCTCCAAGCGCCTGATTGAGCTGGTTCGTCTGAATGAGCGCCTGCGCGAAGTCAAGATGATCGAGCGCGGCAGCGTGGCCAGAGGCCACCACTTTCTGAAAAGCCTCTGCCGCCTCCTTGTACTTTCCCTGCTCGTAGTATGCCTTGCCCACGCTGCGGAGGGTCTGAATTTCGCTTGAGGTCAGCGAGGGACTAGCGGTATTTGCAGACGCTGCCTTCAAGGACCTCTGCGACGGCGCGAAGAGCAAAATCAATACGAGCGCAGAAACGGCGGAAAATGCCGTCACACCCCATATCCAGCGCGTCCCTGCGTGCCTAGTCATCTTTCTTCTCCGGACGCAGAAGCGGAAACAGGATCACATCACGGATGGAGCGGCTATTGGTCAGAAGCATGGTCAGGCGATCGATGCCGATGCCCTCGCCGCCTGCGGGAGGCATTCCATAGCTCAAAGCTCGAATGTAATCCTCATCAATCGCGTGCGCGCTCAAGTCGCCCTTCTCACGCAGCATCTGCTGGTAATTAAAGCGGTCGCGCTGCTCGCGCGGATCATTTAATTCGCTGAAAGCGTTCGCCACCTCCATGCCGCCGATGTAAAGTTCAAACCGCTCGACAAAATTAGGGTCGTCAGGCCTTTGCTTGGAAAGGGGTGAAACCTCGAGTGGATAGTCCACAATAAATGTAGGTTGGATCAGGTGCTCCTCGGCGACGGCATCGAAAAGCTCTGCCAATGCCTGGCCCGGCGCCGTGCCTTCTGCGGCTTCGAGCGGTTGTTCCGCAGCCTTGTTATATTGTTCGGCCCAATGGAAAACCGCCTTCGGTTCTGCAAGGTCTTGCACGCTTGGCCCGGCCCCCGCGGAAGCAGGCCAATATTTCACAATCGCCTCTTTCATGGTTAGACGCTCGAAACGCTCGAATGAAATTGCATGTCCGCCAAACTCAAATTCGAGCTTCCCGAGGACCGCTTTCGCCACGTGTTGCAGCAGCCGCTCCGTGAGGGCGATCATGTCCTGATAGTCGCCATAAGCCTGGTAAAACTCCAGCATGGTAAATTCGGGATTGTGCTGGGTGGAAATGCCTTCATTGCGGAAGTTGCGGTTGATCTCATACACGCGGTCAAGGCCGCCAACGATGAGCCTTTTCAAATAAAGCTCGGGAGCGACGCGAAGGAAGAGGTCAATATCCAGCGCGTTATGATGCGTTACAAACGGGCGCGCGTTCGCCCCTCCGGCGAGCGGCTGCATCATGGGTGTTTCCACTTCCATGTAGCCTTCGCCATCCAGGAAATCGCGCAAAGCGCGCACCAGCCGGCTGCGGCACTCGAAGACGCGCCGCACCTCGTCATTCACCATCAAGTCGAGATAACGCTGGCGGTAACGAATTTCCACATCGGACAAGCCGTGCCATTTTTCCGGCATGGGCAGCAGGCTTTTAGCCAGAAAGCGAAGATGTTCGGCGTGGACAGTGAGTTCGCCCGTCCGCGTGCGGAAAAGATAACCCTCGACACCAATCACATCGCCAATGTCGAGGAGTTTGAAAAGCTCAAAATCGCGCTCACCCACGGCATCCAAACGCACATAAGCCTGGAGCCGCTTTCCGCCGCCCGCCAGATGAGCAAAGCCCGCCTTGCCGTGCGGGCGAACCGTCATCACGCGCCCGGCTATGCGCACCGGAATTTTCTCTGCCTGCAACTCTTCGGCGCTCTTCGAGGAATATCCGTCCAGAATCTGCGGAATTGTATGCGTGAATTCGTATTTGCGCGGATAAGCCTCAAAACCTAATTCTCGGATGGCATCGAGCTTCTTTTGGCGTTGCGCGATTAATTCGTCTTGTTCCCCGGCGTGCAAATCAAACCTCCGTGCATTCAAGTATTAAGCGTTAACGGGGCATTATAACAGGAACAGGGAGGAATGCTGGAAACCGGAGGGCATCGGGCAGCCGGGCGGGCATAGGTTCCCCGGCTGCCGTCGTTTGCAGGTGTTTCAATGCGTTCTGCCTTGCAGGGTTTGATTGGGGTTTGATTGGACTTGGTTAAAGCCTGCGGGTATCTGAAAGAGCGAGTCATCAAGGGAATCGGTGGAAAATGACGTGACTTCCGACGTGATCGACATCAGCGAATTTTTGGGAACCGTGGCCGGCGGCGCGGAAGCATTCTGGTTCTCTTGTTCCTGCTGCTTTTTTCTGCGGCGCGCGAACATGCCTCCTAGCGCCTTAACCGCTGCGCCACTCGGATTCATCGCGCTGCTCAGGCCGCTCGAAGATTGCTGTTGATCTTGTTGCTGTGGCTGCTGCTGTTGTGACGCGGTCTGGTCCCCTTGGGGCGCGCCCAACATGCTCACGGTACTCAGCATAGGCAAGCCAACCGGAATTTTACCGCTCTTATTGAGCTCGACCATGGACTTCACCATGCGAGGGTCCATGCCGAAGGCGGTGTGCGGCGTCCAGCCAATCTCGGTGGCCATCTTTTTGTAAAAATCGCTCACTTCGTGATACCCGATGATGGAGGGCGCCAGCCACTCATCCATTTCCGTGCTCAGCGTGCCGCTCTGGGTTCCGTGCTGCGCGTCGGTCGATTGCATCTCCAAATCCATCTTCACCAGCATCTCCTGCGTCTCCTGCCCCAGAATCGACTGCGTCTTGCCGGTGGCTGAAATCTCGATTTTGGGCGTCACCGTTACCTGCGCATTCTGATCGCCGTTTTGCGAATTCTTTGCCTCGGCCTGCTTCTGCTTCAGTTGTTGTTCCATTTGCTCCATGGCCTGGCGCATCTGCTCGAAGGTAATGACGCTGTAAGTTTGATGATTAGGATCAATCTGGATAAATCGCCGGCCATCCAGATCGATGATCTGATAAGTGCCATCGGCGTTATCTGTGCGAAGGTGGTTGTTTTTCACATAGGTAGTGCTCGCCATGGGCTTCGTCGCCTGGCGAGCCGATTTGCTGAAGACGCCAAGCCCTTTCATCATGCTGGCCATCGCGCCGCCTGTGATCTGGGTGGTTTGCACGTACTTGAAATCCGCGCGCCCAGTGGCGCACACCACAAGACAAATTACAACACTAAGGAGAGATAGTTTCCGGATCATCGCCCTTCCTCCTGACCTGAATTTTATGTGGATAGACTACCCTATGCGGGCTATCTTAGCCGGGATTCCTGGCGTAGTCAATTTGCAAAAACAAATGCAACTCTAGTCGCTATCTTATGGTTCGACCGATACGTGATCGTTGTTTGGACCAGTAGATATACAGCACTTTAGCCTTTATTTGCTCTTGGCTTACAAGGCCAAAATTATCACTCCGGCTGTCCCAACTGTCGTCACGGTTATCTCCCATCACAAAGTACATTCCTTTCGGGATTACAGTTGGGCCAAAATGATCTAACGATCCAGGAAGAAATCTTCGATCATGCTTCAGAACATGGACTGCGTAAGGCTCGGTCAAAAGATTCCCGTTCAGAAAAATTTTGCCGTTATTTCCTTTAATGACGTCTCCATCGGTTGCGATGATGCGTTTTATGACCAGCAGATATTGTGACTGCCAATGCACCTCTAGAACCACAACATCTCCTTTTTGCAGCGGCTTGTTTTGGTACGATTTGGCAACGATTCGATCACCGCTTCGAATCGTTGGAGACATCGAGTTGGTGGGGGTAATGTAAGCTTTCAGCTTAATTGACCGGATGGCGTATTGACTTAAGACGAAGATGTAAGCAGCAGCGAGCAGAAGTAGTGCAAAGCGTGAAACCGCTGGTTTTTCGGTGGCCGAGGCGTATGGGGAAGCCGTTTTTCTTCTGGCTACTACAACTGCATCTACAGCAATGGCAATATCGGCGAAAAGTCCGATGGCTATGAATGTAATCAAGCCATCAAAACGGTCCCAAAGGTGTATTGTCCCGAAAAGAAAGAGAAAAGCCTGATCCAACACGGCTAGTACAATGCCCTTCTTATACTGCCGGTTATATATCTGACCCAATCCCGGCAGAAGCAAAGACAAGACGCAGGGAACCAAACCACGCACCCTCGGTAATTTCATTTACCTTTTACCCTTTCTTATCGCGGGTGGCGCAGGGGCCGACCTCGTGTTCACAGACATGGCAAACTCCGCCAAGTCTGCGCCGCCCCGGCTTTTATCGGCCCCCAAAATCACAAGCCGCGGACTTCAAAAGCGGAAGTCCTCGCTACGTGGGCGATTGCGGTTCAATCCGCTCCATGCCGCCGAGATACGGCCGCAAGGCTTCAGGAATAACCACCGAGCCGTCTGCCTGCTGGTAATTTTCCAGAATGGCCAGCCAGGTACGGCCCACGGCTACCCCACTGCCATTGAGCGTATGCGCGAACTCGGCTTTCCCTTGGGCGCGGCGGAAGCGAATGCCCGCGCGCCGGGCCTGAAACGCCTCACAATTCGAGCAGGAGGAAATTTCTCTGTAACCGCCGCCATTCGAGGGCAGCCACACTTCGAGATCATAGGTTTTGGCCGCGCCAAAGCCCATGTCGCCGGTCGAAAGCGCCACCACGCGATAGGGCAGACCAAGCTCCTCAAGCACCCGCCCCGCATCCCGCGTCATGCTCTCGAGCTCGTCATAAGATTGCTCAGGCAGCGCAAATTTTACCAGCTCCACCTTTTGAAACTGATGCTGGCGGATCAAGCCGCGCGTGTCCTTCCCATAAGAACCCGCTTCGCTGCGGAAACACGCCGTCCACGCGCAGTATTTAATGGGGAGTTTTTCAGCCTCTATCGTCTCGTCGCGGTAGAGATTGGTCACTGGGACTTCAGCGGTTGGAATCAGCCAATAATCCGAGTTTTCAAGCTTAAAGAGATCGGCGGCAAACTTTGGCAACTGGCCGGTGCCGTAAAGCGTGGTGGAATTGACGATGAAGGGCGGCAGAACTTCGGTGTAGCCATGCTCGCGTGTGTGCAAATCGAGCATGAAATTGGCCAGCGCGCGCTCAAGCCGCGCTCCCGCGCCGTAATAGACGGCGAATCGCGCTCCGGTGATCTTGGCGGCGCGGTCAAAATCCAGAATGCCAAGCTCAGGGCCGAGGTTCCAGTGGGCTTTGGGTTCAAAATCGAATTTTCGCGGCTCGCCCCAGCGGCGGATTTCCTGATTATCCTCCGCGCTTCTGCCCACGGGCACGCTCTCGTGCGGCAGGTTGGGAATCTGCTTCAGGGTTTCCTGCAGCTTTTCATCTTGCGCCTTGGCCTTGCCGTCGAGATCCGTAATTTCCGCGCCAACCCTCTTCATCTCCGCAATCAGAGCGGAAGCGTCCTGCTTCTGCTTCTTGAGCGTGGCAATTTCATCCGATACTTTGTTCTTGCGCGCCTTGAGAGACCCGGCTTCAACGAGCAACTTCCGCCGCTCGCGGTCGAGCGATTCAAAATCGCCCAGCAAATCCGGCGCGCCGCGGTCAGCGAGCTTTTGCCTTACGAACTCCAGGTTTTCGCGTACAAAAGCGAGATCGAGCATGAATTAGGTTATCTCCTTGAAAATCTCACATGGCTGTCAGCAGGATGGGTTCGTTGCGAGTTACCACGATGGTGTGCTCATAGTGGGCCGCAAGACTGCTATCGACGGTTCGAATCGTCCAACCGTCGCGTTCCAGCCTCGCCTTACCATTGCCTGCCGAGATGATCGGCTCAATCGTAAACACCAAACCTTCAGTCAATTCTCCTGATGCCAGCGGATCGAAGAAATTGGGAATCTGCGGATCTTCATGAATAGCCCGGCCTACGCCGTGGCCGCAGAGCCCGCGGATTACGCTGAATCCCTGGCGGTTTACTTCTGCTTCCACCGCGCGCCCGATATCGGAAATGCGCCGCCCTGGCCGCACTACTTTCAGCGCATTTCGGAACGCGCTCTCAGCGCAGGCCGCGAGTGTGACAGCCACGGGGCGCGCCGGCGGCACATTTACGCTAATCGCCGCGTCCGCGATGAAGCCATCTTTTTCCGCCGTAAGATCAAGTTTCACAAGATCTCCAGCCTGAATAACGTAGCCTCCTGGAATTCCGTGGATAGCTTCCTCATTAACGCTAATGCAAATGGCGCCAGGAAAGTTATAGGCGCGAGGCGGCGAGGACAGCGCGCCTTCCTGTTCCAACATTCGCATACAGAGGCCATTTAATTCCGCCGTGCTGACACCAGGCTTTACCAAGACCGTCAGTTTGTTCAGAGTTCTCCCGACGATAGCTCCAATAGCCTTCAATTGCTCTAATTCCCTGGGATGTTTGATAGACATGGGTTACACCGGCGCCTCCTTCAGCGCCAATCCGCAGGATATTATACGCTGGAGTGCTGCGCCTGGGCTTAGGAGTCTGTGTGAAAACTGCGGCTGTAGCGGCGGCCTCTAGCCGCCGGTCTTTAATATCGAAAAGCCGGCGGCCAGTGGCCGCCGCTACAGCTCAAAAACCGTAGTTTTTCCCGCAGACTATTAGCGCGTGACCTTAATTGATCATTTGGGGCCGGACATTCCATCCCGTGACTCTGATTGCAGGCCCGGCGCCGCCCAATTCCGATTCGCTATAGGTTGCGCTGATTTCACGCTTCTCGCCCGGCATCAATTCGAAATCGTTATCCTGCCAAAAGACCGGATGAACGTCCTCGTTTCCTCTGAGCATAGTGAGATGTATAAAAAAAGCCAGATGCGAAGTGGGGTTTTCAACCGTCACAACATCTTGGGCCGTATCGCCTGCATTCCGTTTCTGCAAGGATGCGCGCAGAGTCACCTTAGGCAGCTTTTCGAGACCCGCAAGGCGCGCATAGCCTGAAAGCGGCGTGTAATACCAGGTTGAGGCGTTCCAGTTGGAAACGTCGGGCTTGGTCGAGAGCCAGTAAAAGTTACGACTCACGATTTCGCCCAGTCTATTCCTCAACGCGAGCCGGACAAAATAGGTCTTGGAGAGCTTTGAGAGGGCAGGCAGCGCAAACGCGACGTTCGAGCTATCGACGGGAATATCAAGCTTCACTTCTTTTGAGAATCTCTGCTTCAGATTGAGGTCGTAAACCGCGGCGCTTGCCGTCACGTCCGGGTAAGTCTCGAGCGTCGAATTTACCACTACAATGGACTGATTGTCGTAGGAATATTGGATGTGCAGCGGCTCGCACGCCTTTTTGGCGCCGAAATAACCTCCTCCCGGCCGGAGATAATAGTCGAACAAATGCCAGATCATCGAGGGCCACGCGTTATTGAGCATCCACTGGATGACGCCGGTAGATGTGTATTTATTGCGGCCAAAAGCCTCAAACATGGCGCGCTCGCCCTCATAATCCATCACCTGAGCTTTTTCCGCATAGTCACTGATATTATTGCTCTTACCATACCGTTCATTCAGAGCCTGGTTGTAATAGTTCAGGTTTTTGAACGCGCCGCCGCCGGCGTGGTCGTTCCAGACGTTGTCAACCGGCCAGAGGTGATCGGCAGGCAAAAACTCTTTAAGGCTTGCAAGCACAGGGATTGCGGGGCCGGGGCTGGTCTCAGTGTTGAACCCGAACGCGCCACCGCGCTCATGATCCTCATACCAATAGGAAGGCGCCACATATTGATAGGGTCCCGTCATCTTGACGCCTGTCCAACCCGCGCCCACGGTCTTGCGCGAAGCCGCGCTGGCCACCACAGGATTTGGCCAGTGCTCTTCTTTAAAGACCTTCAGATACACAGCTTCGGCCTGGGCCGGCGGCGCATTGTCGCTGCCGTAAAGAAAGGCCAGCACGCAGGGATGATTACGCAACATGCGGACTTGCGACTGCAGCGATTCGCCCGCCGTTTCGTAATTCTGCGGCGTCCATTGCTTCCACCTTTCCCAGCGCGAGCAGCAACACCAACCCGCAATCACTAGAACACCGTAGCGGTCGCAGAGATTATAGAAGCGGGTGTTCATCAGCTTGCCTTCGAGGCGAATGGTGTTCAGATTCATATCACGCGCGTAGCGGATTTCGGTCTCCACTTTTTCAGGCAAGGAGCGCAGCATCATATCGGGCGACCATCCACCGCCGCGAATCAAAATTCGTTTTCCATTGATGCTGAAAACGCGATGATTTTCGGCGTCCAACTCCGAAGTTATCTCCCGGATGCCAAAACTCACGTTTGCCACGTCAGACACCTGTCCACCGGCGTCAAATTCGAGACGCAGGTGATAGAGGTTCTGTGCGCCGTACTGCCACGGCCACCAAAGCCGGGGGTGCGAGACATTAAGCTGGGGATAGGAGTCTGGCGTGAACGTGACGCGTCGCCGCTCGTGGGCCGCAAGAACAATCGACTTTGAAAATGCGATCCCGCCGATGGTTCCTTTGAGTGTTCCTCCGGCGGCGTGATCCGTGGCATTTTGAACATCCGCGGCCACAGTTAAGTGCGCTTCGTCGAGGGACGGCAAGTCGAACTTCGTGACCACTTGCGGATCACGCAGGGCAACAGGACCGCTCGAAGCTAGATAGACGTTGCGGAAAATCCCCATGTCTTTATCGGGCGGCAATGGGTTCCAATCTACGAACGTGATGGAAAGATCGCTGGGCGTGGGCGCGAACACCTCAACCGCCAATGTATTCACTGCGCCGGGAGCGGCCTCCGCCGTCACGTTAAACTCGTAGGTGCGGTACATACCGGTGACGCGATGGGTGTCTGCCACTTGATGGCCATTGAGCCAGATATTGGCGCTGTTATTAATTCCATTAAAGCGCAGCCACAACTGCTTGCCTTGCGCACCGGCCGGAATGGTGAACTGCGTCCGATACCACCAGCCGACTCGAAAGGGGCTATCAGGGGGCATCGCGTCTTGGGAAAAATTCCCGCCAATCGGATATGACGTACCAGGAATGGAGCGCAGATTCATCCCATAATCAGGGTCAGGATAAACGTTCGCGGCGACGAGCGCGGCTAAAACGGTCGTAGGCATGGTGGTTGAATACCACCCCGAGGGCTTGTATTCGGCGCTCGAAATGACGCTGCCATCCTCGCCCACTTTTGCTGAAGATTGAATCTGCCAGCCCTGCCGTAAAGTGACGCGCGCGCCTGGCTGGCTCAGGTCTGCGTTTGAAAGCGCGGCAAAAGATGACGCGGCGGCGATTATCAGCAATAGAATCGCATTTCGAATTTGAAATGCTTTGAAGTTCATAGTTTTCTGCCCGCCTTTCTGCCAGATTAAACAAGTTAGCCTCAGCCTCATCAGGAATCAAGCCTGGAATATATACAGATACGGCGGCCGAGGCTGCAACGATGTCCGTTGACCGGGCGCATTCCGAGGGCATAGAATGTCGCGGCGAATAAAAAGGTTGTTCTTATTCTGATTGCGGAGGTCTCATCCAGTGCGAAAATGCGCGTATTTTTCAATTGCTCTTGCTGCGGCTTTATCTTTCACGGCATTCGCCGCTCAATCCAATAGGTCCGCAAAGCCGTTCACGATAGCCATCTGGCCCCACGGCGCTCCGGATGAAAAAGCCTCCATTGGCCCAGAGAGGGATATTACCAAACCCACTGACGCTCTGGTGGGCGGTAGAAAACTCATCCATTTAACTGATGTCAGCAATCCAACCCTCACCGTCCACGAGCCGTCGGCGGATAAAGCTACAGGCGCGGCGGTGGTGGTTTTTCCCGGAGGCGGATACCAGATCCTTGCGATGGACCTTGAGGGCACGGAAATCTGCCACTGGCTCAATTCCATTGGTGTAACCGGTGTCTTGCTGAAGTACCGCGTGCCTTCTCCTCCGGGACTTCCGAATTATGCGCACCCTCTCGAGGACGCGCAGAGGGCGGTTGGGTTGGTCCGCTACCACGCGGGAGAGTGGCATATCGACCCGAACCGCATCGGCGTGATCGGCTTTTCGGCGGGAGGCAATCTTGCGGCGGTATTGAGCAACAATTACGATCAACGAACTTATCCGCCAATGGGGCCGGCTGACAACGTCAGTTGCCGGCCCGACTTTGTCATGCTGGTCTATCCGGCCTATTTGGCGAACCCGAAAGAAAATTACAAACTGGCGCCGGAATTAAAGGTCACTTCGCAGACTCCGCCCACGTTTCTTGTGCAAACCGAGGATGACCCTGTTCATGTAGAAAACAGTATTTATTATTTTCTAGCTTTAAAGAATGCCAAAGTGCCTGCTGAGATGCACATCTACGCCGCTGGCCATCACGGTTATGGCCTCCGGCGAACGCAACTGACAGTGACGACCTGGCCCGAGCGCGCGGAACAATGGATGCGAAGCTTAGGAGTGCTCAAAGCCGGAAACCCGCAATAGCGAGCGGAAGCGGTTGGAAAAAGCAAAAAAGTCTCACGTAAAGGTGCAAATATCTGCAAAAAGCTAGGGAGGCGTTGCTCTCTATTCTTTCTTTGCACCTTGGCGCCTTTGCGCGAAGCTCGTTGCTTGTCAATTAACTTTTATTTATCCAGACGTGCTGAAGTTCAATGGCGAGAGTGCCGCCGTGCCTACAGGATGAGTGTACGGCTTGACCGTCCCATGCGGCGGTTCATCGGCAGCCAGCGCACCGTCGCGCAAAATAATGCGACGTTTTGAGAGCGTTGACACACGCTCGCCGGAAATAATAATCCCCACCAAATTCAGCGGGTCGGCTGCCGACAAAGTGACGGTCTTGCCGGGCAGTCCGGCGCTGCGCAAGGCACGCAGAGATTCAACGGCAACAGGCAGCGCAAATTGCTCACCCAGGAAGCCATCCACAAACCGCCCGCCGCGCACTTCGCCGCGATCCTCCATGCGCCGGAATGCTAGAAGCAGATCCCGCCACTTGACGTTAAAACTTTCACGCGCCAGCAGATCACGGAAAACTACGCCGTAGCGTTCGAGCAAAATGGCGCAAATCGCTTCGGGCGGTGTTGCCTTGTCCCGCGCTGCGCCAGAGTGGAGCAGCGACCAGCGGCCTGCGCTGTGCCGGGGCCGCGCCGTTTTCCCGCGACCCTGCCCCGCGCGGCGCTTGGGATCGATCAGCGCCCGCAGATTATCAAAACCGTCGGCGGTGACAAGGCCGGTTCCCGCAAGCTCCCAAAGCGCAGTTTCCACTTCCGACTTGAGTTTTCCAGTCCCGCGCACGATGTCAGTAAAAAAAGAAGCTCCTTGCTGGATCAGAAACTCGAACACCTGACGCGCGGGATAGCTGACGCCCGTAGCTGCGTTTTCAGGGCTGCCCCAGCGCGGCGTCATCCAATCTGTCTCGCCACGAAGAAAGAAGGCAATCGGCGCAACGCTTGAAGGCGCCACGCGACGAATTGCTGGATTTCTAGCGCCGTTTCCATTTGTCTCGATCATCGCCGACGGCGGCGACATTCTTCCCCATCCGACGGCGCCGGTGAGGCACAGGCGGTCGAGGATTTCGGGATCGTAGCGCGCCACCCGCCGCGAGAGTATCTCAGGCTCCCAGGCGCTGGCGGGGATTTCAAAGCCCTGCAACTGACGGATAATTTCGAGCACGCCGCGCTCGCCCTGCGTCTGCGAACCCGGCGCGACGTGCTGCCACTCAAGCAGCCAGCGCATGAACTGCTGCGGCGTGACAGGAGCTACTTGCGCTCGCAGCCCGCCGAGAGTCAGGCGATGAATACGCGCCAGCAACCTGCGCTCGCACCACTCGAGCGTCCGCGTTTGCGTGAACTGACCGCGCAGGATCGCGCCGCTGGCTTCGAGACGCAGTAATGCCTGATCGATTTCGTTCACTGAAACACTCAAGGACTGCGCGAGCGACGCCGCAGACGTTGGGCCGCAATGGGCCATCCAGCCGCGGACCATTGCCCACATGGCATCATCGCGCGGAGGCTCACCGCTCTCCACTTGGGCCAAATCGTGCTCAAAGCGCGCGTCCGGGAAAATGGCGGCAAAGGTCTTGGCTTTTTCGGCGGAAACCCACCAGGACATGCCGTCTTTCGCGGCTTTCGATGCGCGGTGGTCATGCAAGAGGGATTTGAGATGATCACTCCAGCGCGACGCGGTTCCGCCCAGCTGAACAAAGTCAACCGGCAACGCAACCAGGGTTTGAAGCGCATCTGCAGCTTCATCAGCATCGCGGACGTCCGGCCATGCTTCCTCTCGCACCTGCGCAATGGCAGCGGGGTCAAGCTGGCCAATTTCTCCGAGAACCGCTTCCGGGAGCGTCCGGCGCAACTCCACGGCGCGCGCGCGGCGCTCTTCAAGCGGCGCATCGTCGAGGAAAGCGTAAGGATTAGCGTTCAGAATCTCATGCGAAAAAACCGAGGGCGCGGGCGTGTCGATGGCAAGACACTCGATTTGCCCGGCCGCGATCTTCGCCAGCACGCTTTTGAGACCCTCGATATCCATTGCTTCGGTGAGCGCGTCTTTCATCACTTCGCGCACCAGCGGATGATCGGGAATATTAACGTCGCCAGAAAGGTTTTCGGGGCACGCTGCGGCTTCAGGAAATACGGCAGCGAGCAGATCATCGGCCTTCATGCGCTGGATGTAAGGCGGCACTTTGTGGCCGTTGCGGAAGCGCAGCAACGCGAGCGATCTCGTGGCATCCCAGCGCCAGCGGTTGTTGAAGATGGGCGAGGCCAGCACCGCCTGGCGGAGAACATCGGTCACAGACTTAACGTCAAGAAACCGGAAAACATCCGCCAGCGGAAAACTATGCTGCTCGCCGAGGGAAATATTCAGCCCGTTTTCGGTAGCCGCTGCCTGCAACTCGAAATTGAAGGAGCGGCAGAAGCGCTTGCGCAGCGCCAGACCCCAGGCCTTATTGATGCGACCGCCGAACGGCGCGTGGATGATGAGCTGCATTCCGCCGCCCTCGTCAAAGAACCGCTCGGCGATGACGGCGCTTTGGGTGGGCACGGCCCCAAGCACGGCAGTTCCGGCGGCGATATACTCGACGATCTGCGCCGCAGCGGAGGCGTCCACGCTGCACTCTTCCGTCAACAGGCGGAGGGCGGCTTCCCGCCCGCCCGCGTGGGAATCCGTAATCCTTGAGCCGATTTGCTCGCGGAGCTCGGAAACTTGGGCGGAAAGCTCCAGCGTGCGCGCGGGGGCTTCGCCACGCCAGAAGGGAATATTGGGCGCGGCGCCATGGGCGTCTTCCACCAGCAGTCGGCTGGTGCGCGACTCCACACGCTGGATACGCCACGAAGTGTTGCCAAGCAGCATCACATCACCGCGCATACTTTCCACGGCGAAGTCTTCATCGACCGTGCCCACCACGGTTCCTTCGGGCATGGCCACCACGGAGTAAAGCGCCGTATCGGGAATCGCGCCGCCGCCGGTGATTGCTGCCAGCCGGCTGCCGCGCCGCCCGCGAAGGCGGCCGTTCACGCGGTCGCGGTAGAGATAGGCGCCGTAGCGGCCGCGATGCGCTGCAATGCCCTCAGAAAGCATGGTGATAATTTCGTCAAATTCGCCCCGCGAAAGCTCACGGTAAGGATGCGCGCGGCGGACGGTGTGGAATAGCTCTTCCTCCTTCCATTCCTCGCAGGCGCACATGGCGACGATCTGCTGCGCCAGAATGTCGAGCGGCGCGGCGGGAATTTCCAGCACATCCAGCGCGCCGCGGCGAATGGCGCGCACCAGCGCCGCGCATTCAACCAATTCGTCGCGCGTCGTGGCGAAGATGCGCCCCTTGGGAACTGCGCCGCGCCAGTGCCCGGCGCGTCCGATTCGCTGTAATGCCACCCCAATGGAACGCGGCGAGCCGATCTGGCAGACCAAATTCACTGCGCCGATATCGATGCCGAGTTCAAGGGATGCTGTAGCCACCAGAGCGCGCGCCTCGCCTGATTTCAGCTTTTTCTCCGCCGCCAGACGAATCTTGCGCGAAAGGCTGCCGTGATGCGCCGCCACCTGGTCCTCTCCCAGCCGCTCCGCCAGGTGATGCGTGACGCGCTCCGCCAGCCGCCGCGTATTCACAAAAATCAGCGTCGAGCGATGTTCGAGCGCAAGCGCGGCCAGCCGGTTGTAAATGTCTTCCCACATCTCGCTCGAAGCTACCGCGCCGAGCTCGCCTTGCGGAATCTCAACCCCCAGGTCCATTTCGCGCCGATGGCCAATATTGATTACGCGCGGCGCGGAGCGGCCAGAGCCAGCTAGAAATTGCGCAACCAGTTCAATGGGCTTTTGCGTGGCTGAGAGGCCGATGCGCACCGGCAAGCGGCGGCTGGGATACGCTGCAGCGGCCAGCGCGTCCAGCCGCTCAAGCGACAAGGCAAGGTGCGCGCCGCGCTTATCGTCCGCGACGGCGTGAATTTCATCCACAATTACCGTTTCGACTTCTTTCAGGATTGCCCGGCTCTTCTCCGCTGTCAGCAGAATGTAGAGCGATTCCGGCGTCGTCACCAAGATGTGCGGCGGCCGCCTCAGCATGGCTTGGCGCTCGGACGCAGGCGTATCGCCGCTGCGCACAGCGGAGCAAATCTCAGGGACGAGAGCGCCTTGGCTGAGGGCGGTTTCCATAATTCCGCGCAAGGGAACTTCCAGATTCTTGTGAATATCATTGCCAAGAGCTTTCAGCGGGGAGACGTAGAGGACTTCCGTGCGGTCTTCAAGTTCGCCACGCAGCGCCTTGCGCACCAGATGATCTATTGCAGCGAGAAAAGCGGCGAGCGTTTTGCCCGAGCCGGTGGGCGCGGAGATTAGCGTGTCAGTTCCCGCAACAATATGCGGCCAGCCCTGCTCCTGCGGCTCGGTGGGGCTGCCGAAATGTTGCGAAAACCACTCTTGGACGATAGGATGAGCCCACGAGAGTGAAGATGAAGGGGTGCTCACGCGATTATTTTAGCAGGTTGCTCTATAGAGTTGGTAGCCACGATCAAGCGCATTTAATTGAGGATTACAAATATAATGACAATCCGAAATCGTAGCGCCGGCATTCCTTCGCGGAGTTTACCGTGAGCCTCTTCGCTTCGCTCAGAGCGATTCGAAGAGGAGCGAATCGGCTTAGGACAGGCTTTGCCGGCTGTTACACAAGTATATTGCCCGAGTCATCGCTGGGCTCAAGCGCGCCAGCGTCTGCCGCCGGGACGGCGGCGCTACCTCGCATCGCTATAATATGTACTCCTCAATAGATTGGCGGCGGGCCTTTGCCTCAAACGAAAAAACGATGGCCAGGGAAGCACTGATGTGGCTGCACTGTCATCGACAGGGTTTTGATAACGAAATGGAACGTTGATACGTCTTACTGGAACATATGGCGCATGATATACGTAATAATCCGTGAGGAGACGCTAAAATGTCCACGCTGAGGCAGGACCTTCGCTATGCTTTCCGCCGCTTGCGCCGCTCGCCGGGGTTCGCGCTAGTGTGCATCATCACGCTCGCTCTTGGAATCGGCGCCAACACTGCTATTTTTAC
>DASZAE010000449.1:0-30999 GCA_035945515.1 Terriglobia bacterium | reverse complement strand
ATCGGCGGAAGCTCGCGCGGCGACGGACCGGTAACAGAGTCGCGTGAAGACTCCTGGGACCGCATTTTGCGGGTGAACTTAAAAAGCGTGTTTTTGTGCTGCCGTTACGCCATCCCGGAAATGATTCGCGGCGGCGGCGGGGCGGTGATCAATATGTCTTCTATTCTCGCGCTGGTTGGAACTCCAAAATACTTTAAGTCACATGCGTATGCGGCGAGCAAAGGCGCCATTATCAGTCTCACGCGGGCCATGGCCACGTATTACGGCGCGCGGAATGTGCGGGTGAATGCGGTTTGCCCCGGCCTGATCGATACGCCGCTGGCCGGAAAATCCAAGCGGGACGGCGAGGTGATGCGTTACGTCCGGGAAAAGCAGCGCCTGGTGAATGGGCTGGGCAGCCCGGCGGATGTCGCTTCAGCAGTATTGTTTCTTGCTTCAGACCAGTCTCGCCTCATCACCGGAGTTGCTCTGCCGCTTGATGCGGGCTGGTCCGCCGGCTCCTGAGCGCGGCCGAAGTTAAAACCTACCGATATGATTGATTCAACTCAAACACCCGCTGGGCACATTCAGACGGTTCTCGGTCCCGTCGCGCCTTCTGGGCTTGGCGTTACGTATAGTCACGAGCACCTAATTATCCGCGGCGGACTTGGTTTGGTTCGTGAACCGGGATTCAGGCTCCCGAGCGTTGAAAAGATGCTGGCGGAACTTGAATTTTTTAAGGCGGCGGGCGGGCGCACGCTGGTTGACATGATGCCGCTTGACACAGGCCGCCAGCCTGCGGAGTTAGTTGCCATCAGCCGTCAGGCCGGGGTGCATGTGATTGCCGCGACCGGTTTCCACAAGGAAATGTATTACGACGAAGAACACTGGATTCACACTTACAGCGCCCATCAAATCGCGGGTCTCCTCATCCAGGAATTGACAGAGGGGATGGACCGCCGTAGCTACAATGGCCCCATCGTTGACCGGCTGGCTGCCCGGGCCGGGGTGATGAAGCTCGCCACCGAGTATAATTTCGCCACGCCAACCCAGCGTAAGTTGATTGAGGCTCTCGGCGAAGCACACCGGGCCACTGGCATCCCTGTGAGCACCCATACCGAGCAAGGGACGCTGGCTCTTGAGCAGGTGCAGTGGCTGAGCGCCGAAGGAGTTCCGCCCTCCGCCATCCTCATTGGGCACCTCGACCGGCTGCCAGACCCCGGCTATCACAAGGAAGTAACCGCCACAGGGGCCTATGTTATCTATGACGGTCCTTCGCGGGCAAAATACGGACCCGATAGCCGGGTGATCGAATTGATTCGGTGCATGATTGACGCCGGCTCTGGCAAACAGCTCCTGCTCGGAACGGATATGGCGAGAGCGTCCTATCTGCGGGCGTATGGCGGCGGCCCGGGGCTTGATTACACGCTCACATGCTTTCTGCCTCGCTTGATCCGCGAAGGCGTGCCCAAAGCAGCAGCGGATGACATTATGATTCACAATCCCGCGCGGGCTTTCGCCCGGCGGACAATTCCTGAAGGAGCTTGAAGGGGGGCTTATGGTGAACAGTTTTCTTCCGCTTCTGCCCACAAGCGTGGTCGGCTCTTACGCGAGGCCCGCGTGGGTGTGGACGGCCCTTGAAGCCGCCCGGCGCGGCGAACTCGGTCCGGCTGATTTGGAGGAAGTGCAAAATGACGCGGTGGATATGGCCATTCATGATCAGGAAGAGGCTGGCGTGGATGTGGTTTCAGACGGCGAGATGAGGCGGTCAGGATTTTTCACTGCTGAATTCTACCGGCATCTCACGGGTCTGCGGCCGCTCGAACCGGATCGCCGCAAGGGCGCATCCGGTCACGATCAACAGCATCGCTTCGAAGTGCTGGAGCCGGTCACCGCTCCGCATGGGCTGGGCGTGGTGGCTGAATTCGAGTACGCTCGCACTCGCACGGAGCGCCCACTTCGAGTTACCATCCCGGGCCCGTTCACTCTTTCGGGGCGTATGATGACTGGCTCCGTATACCCCAACCGGCGGGACGCCGCATGGGCGTTGGTCCCAATTCTTAATGCCGAGCTCAAGGCTTTGGCCGCCGCGGGAGCAAAACTCATTCAGATTGATGAACCCTCTCCCGCAATTCATCCGGAGTGCAAGGCGGAATTTGCGGAACTGTTTAATGCCGCGGGGGAAGGCGTTGAGGCTCACTTGGCAGCCCATCTGTGCTTTGGCAATTATGCGGGGCGGCCGCTGGGAAAGCGGTCCTACGCGGCGGTGCTCGATCAGATGATGCAGTATAAGGTGGCGCAACTGGTGCTCGAGTTTGCCAACCGGGAGCTTGCGGAACTGCCGCTGCTCAAAGAAATCAGCGCATCGCGCGACGTAGCCGTGGGCCTTGTAGATGTAAAAAGCTACTACATTGAAACTCCCGAAGACGTGGCTCAAAGGATTCAAAAAGTGTTGCAATATGTGTCGGCAGAAAGATTGACGGTTGTGCCCGACTGCGGGTTCAGCCAGACTGCGCGCTGGGCTGCGCGGCAGAAATTGCGAGCCATGGTCGAAGGGACTAGGAAAGTCCGGACGATGTTGCAAGCCCCCATTGAAGTGGGAAATGAAGAGTAATGTTCCTGACGCACTGAGGATGGAGTATTTTGTAAGTTTGTCTTCGCGGCACGGAATGAAGCCGGTGATGATTGAAAATAAATGAACCTGAATTGGGATGTTATTTGCCCAGAAACCTAAACTGGAGAAAGCCGCTCATGAAAGCCTTCTTTACCCAATTCCTGTTCCGCATCCTCGCGGGAGCATTCATCGTGCTTGCGGTCTTAGCGCCCGCTCGCTCGGGGGCCGCGCAGATCGCGCGCACTCCGCCGATGGGATGGAACACTTGGTATGCCTTTGGCTGTAAGACCAGTGATGCCATTGTGCGTGCTCAGGTGCAAGCCCTTATAAGCGACGGATTAAAAGCTGCTGGGTACCAATACATCAATCTCGATGATTGTTGGCAGGGCAGCAGAGATGGTAGCGGAAACATTCATCCGAACAGCAATTTTCCTGACATGAAGGCATTGGCAACCTATGTTCACGCCAAGGGTCTGAAATTTGGCATCTATTCATCACCTGGCCCTAAAACCTGTGGGGGATTCGAAGGCAGCTATGGACATGAACGGCAGGACGCCGAAACCTACGCTCGTTGGGGCGTAGATTTTCTGAAGTACGACTGGTGTAGCGCAGCAAGGGTCTACACACCTGACCAAATGCAATTTGCTTACCGGAAGATGGGGGTTGCACTCCGCGAAACGCACCGGCCCATCGTATATAGCCTTTGCCAGTATGGCCTCGAGCAGGTATGGACGTGGGGCGCCTCGGTAGGAGGAAATTTGTGGCGGACCACGATGGACGTCAGCAATCGGATTGATTTTCAGGAGTATGCGCGCATGGCTTTTGTGGGATTCGGTCAGACCGGCCTGGAGCACTTCGCTGGCCCCGGACGCTGGAATGATCCCGATATGCTTCAGATTGGCAACCGCGGGTTGAACGAGGATGAAGACAAGACACAAATGAGCTTGTGGTGTTTGATGGCCGCGCCGCTGATGATCAGCAGCGATCTCACAAAGCTCACGCCGGCGCAACTTGCAATTCTGACCAATCGTGAAGTCATCTCAGTGGACCAGGACCGGGCTGGAATCCAAGGCAGCCGCATCAGTCAGGAAGGTCCGGCTGAAGTCTGGATGAAACCTTTGGCCAATGGGGCCAAGGCGGTGGGGCTATTTAACCTTGGCGAAGGCCCGATGACCGTTAAGGCTGATTTTGGAGATCTGGGAATTAAAGGAGCAGTAGATATCAGGGACCTTTGGGCCCAGAAGGACCTCGGCAGGCATGAGGGAAGTTTTTCCGCCGTTGTGCCTCGGCACGGCGTCATGCTTGTGCTCATCCGCGCGTTATGAAAACCCGCGTGTGTCTCAGGGAACTATGCCCGGTTACGGAACCACTCGAATCGTGCGCAAAAACAATTTGGCGCGCTGTTCGCGCTGGGTTTGCAGGGCTGCAAAGCGTTTAGCCTGTTCTGCCGCCCGCTTATCCTTCGTTCTTTGGTAGAGAACCGTCAGGTTCAGATTGGCGAGATAATTCGTTGGGTCAATCTTCAGCGCGCGCAGCAGCGACTCCTCGGCGTGGCCGTATTTCTTTTGGTTCAAGTAGACGCCGCCGAGCGCCGCGTAAGCGTCGGCGTATTCCGGGTCATCCCGGATCGCTGTAGTGAGATACTGGCCGGCGTCGGGCAAATTGTCGTCGTCGTAGGCAATCCTTCCGAGAAAGTAATTCGCTCCCGCTGCCGTGGCTTTGACCCCGGCAACTTTCAGAAGCTCGTTGCGGGAGGTCTCAAGATCATGGCTGTAATAGTAGGCTGCGCCGAGCGAAAGCGGTCCGCGCGGATCGGACGGCCGGAGCGCGCAATATTTCTTGAAGTAGGGAATCGCCTCGCGCGGGTCGTCGCGCTGGCTTGCGACCGCTCCGAAAGCATAGTTGTAATAGGCGTTAGCAGGGTCCAGATTCACCGCCTTCTTCAGCGAAACGTAAGCCTCCTGATGGAGGTCCATTTCTATGCAAACGATTCCGAAGAAAAAATGGACGGCTGCATTTTTGGGCTCGAGGTCGCGCGCGTGCGCAAGATATCCCAGCGCGCCGCGGTAATCGTGCTGCTGATTGGCCAGGCGAGCCAGATCGATGAGCGGCGCCGCGCTGCCAGGATAACCTTTTGCCACAGTTTCAAGATTCTGCCGCGCTTGTTTCAGCAAACCCGCTTGCTCCTGAAGTTCGACCAACTTGTAGAGCATTCCCGGCGAAGCGAGGTGGCGTTGGCTGAGGGCGCTGAGAAGCTGTATAACGAGGGCATTCTGGGATTTGAGTTCCGGCAGGATAGGAAGGACGTCCTGTTCTGTTAAATCAGGGCTTGACGCAAATCGGCTTGCCGCATCGCTTGCGGCGCGGGGATGGCCCGTTCTGGCCAGATCGACACAAAGAAGGACCAATGCCTGCGGCTTTTGCCGGTCTGCCGCGGGCAGTTTTTTAAGATGATCGAGCGATTTCTGGTAGTCACCTTGATGCGCCTCCAGCACGGCGGCCTGATAGTTCGCTTCGGCGTTCTCAGGATCGAATTGGAGCAGTTTCAAGTAGGTTGCGAGCGCCAAAGACGCCGCACCAGGGACTTTGGGAATTTCCGATTGGTAGAGATGGCCTAAGTTCAGGGAGGCCCCGGCATAGCGCGGATCCAGCGCAATCGCCTGGCGGAAGTGTTTCTCAGCCGCCTCGAGGTTGTTCTCCTGCGCTTCGACCACGCCAAGAAAATTATAGATTGCCGCATCGCGCGGGAAGCTCTTCAAACCCTGTATAAGTTCGGCGCGCGCGCCTTCGAGGTTCCCCTGCCCGATAAATTGCTGCGCGCGCTTGAGGATGGATTGTGACTGTGCTTGCTGGCCTTGTGATGCGGCGGACTGGGCGCCGATCGTTCTGGCACGGATGGCGGGCGCCTGCGCCGCCGCCAAAAGCGCCAGAAACAGGACAACCATCACATTCGTATTGCGGGCTAACCAACCGGGAGATGGGGTGCGCGCGGCTTTGAGTCTCACGAAGTGCAAGTTTAACGCTGCTCCCACACCGTGGCAATAAACGACCGTGCCGGATCAATGGAGCCATAAACATTCACGGCTCATCATCAGCCATCAAAAGCGCAGCGATAAGGGAGACACATGGGTGAGCATTTTTCACTTGGGATGGGCGTAATTTTACTTAGCGGGTTATTCAATGGCGCCTTCCCGCTTCCGATGAAGTCCATCCGCGGGTGGAAATGGGAAAATACGTGGCTCCTTTTTTCGGTTCTCGCAGTTTTGTTGCTACCTTGGGCACTCGCCTTTCTTTTTGTTCCCCACTTAATCCAAGTTTACAGAAACGCGCCTGCCCTCAGCGTCGTATTCCCCGCTCTTTTTGGATTCTTGTGGGGAATCGCCCAGGTCACTTTTGGGCTTGGCATTGAGGCCGTGGGGATGGCAGTCTCAATAGCCGTTGTTTCAGGCCTGGGATCTCTTTTCGGCTCCTTGGTCCCGCTGCTGGTGCTGAATCCGGGGGATTTGTTTCATCCCCGGGGGATTTTTCTTCTGTTCGCTCTTCCCGTGCTCATGGTGGGCCTATTTCTGTACGGAAAGGCGGGCCGCCTTCGGGAACACGACTTGCTCGCCTCAAACTCCCCCATCGCTAAAACCGCGCGCAATTTTGCAAGCGGGCTCGCGATTTGCATTTTTACGGGGATTTTCACCTCGAATTTCAATCTTGGCTTCGCCTTCAGCAATAATCTTCAGAAAGCGGCGATAACTCTGGGCGCGACGCCTGCGAGCGCAACTTATGCGGTGTGGGCGCTCGTATTCGGCGCGGGTTTTTTCCCCAATCTCATTTATTGTGCTTATCTGCTGTCGCGCAACCACACGTGGCGCCTATTTGGAGGGCGGACCTCAGCCGCTAACTTCGGGCTGGCGCTGGTGATGGCTGGACTGTGGGGAACGGGGGTTTTTGGCTACGGCGTCGGCGCGACCCTTGCCGGGCCGTACGGCACATCAATTGGATTCACCCTGTTCATGGCTTCGAGCATCCTGGCGTCAAACATACTCGGAGTTTGGAGCGGGGAGTGGAAAGCCACAAGGCCGCTCACCCGCAGGATTCTTACCGCTGGACTGATTGTAATATTAATCTCGGTCGTCATATTAAACCTGCCGGGATTTTTCTAGCGTCGCGTTGCCGAAATAGATGAAGCATGAATACGCCTTTTGGGGGTTGCGATAAGCCCAGAGACTTTTACTGGCGCTCGCAAGGTGTCGTTTCGTCCCGAATAAATATGCAAGCGTCTTTCCGGGATGTCCACAGTTTCTGTGATCAGGCGCGTGAATCTCGGACGAAATTCACACAGCGATTGTTCTGTGACTTTGGTATAGTAATCCGCTGCTGAGAGAACGCTGCTCTGTAGCTAGATCGTGATAACGAGTCAAATCAGAGAGCTTTGTCTGCGATTTTGCTGTAGCGCGACAGTTTACTTCAAGATGTTTTTCAACAGGAGAGATTCATGGATAATTGGACGCGAAGAGGGTTTCTCGGATCGCTTTCAGGAGCGGCAGCAGCAGCGGCATTGGGCGCCGAGCCGGGGGACGGGACGCCGTATCCTGAAACGCCGGCAAGGAGCGGCAAGATCAAGATCACGGACTTAAAATGCGCGGTGATCGGGCGCAATCCGACGGTTCGAATTGTCACCGATCAAGGCATTTCCGGCTACGGCCAGGCGGAATCCGCCAAGCCGTATCTCAAGCCCATGGTGCTGTTCTACAAGCGGTACCTGATCGGCGAAGACCCGACAGATGTGGCGCGAATCATGCTAAAGATTCGGCGGATGGGCGCGTTCAAGCCCTGGGGCGCGGCGGTGAGCGCGATTGAAATCGCTCTCTGGGATATTGCGGGGCAGGCGGCCGGATTGCCGGTATACAAGCTGCTGGGCGGCAAGATTCGGGATCGCGTGCGCCCTTACGGGAATACCGAAAATAATGCGCCCCACATGGTTCCCCGCGCGCCGCAGGACTATGCCGAGCTCGTGACGCGGGTAAAGGAGGCCAAAGAGGGCTATACGCTGATCAAGATGCCCGTCGGTTTTCACAATGACGCAATGCTGACGGCCGTCCCTGATTCTTGGTACGGCAGGCAGTGGAGGGCACCGGTGCCGTACATGGATCGTGGGTTGCTAACGGAACAAGGCATTGACCATGTCATCGCCTGCGTCGAAGCCGCGAAGAAGGCGCTGGGTAAAGACGTGGGGCTGGCGTGCGACTGTGGGCCGGGCTGGGTGGTGAAAGATGCCATCCGGTTTGCCCGCGCCGTGGAACCGCTCCATATCACGTGGCTCGAAGACCTGATCACGGGAGATTACACGCCTTATCCGAACGCTCAGGTGTTCAAGCAGGTCACCGACAGCACGTCGACGCCGATTCATACGGGGGAGGAAATATACCTCCGGGAAAATTTTAAGGACCTCATCCAAACCCAGGCCGTTAATGTAATTGGCCCCGACCCAGAAGATGTCGGCGGAATAGCGGAGCTGAAGTGGATTGCGGAGTACGCCAATCTCCACGGCATTTTGGTGGCCCCGCATGGAATTTTCGACGGGCTGTTCGGAGTGGCTGCTCAAGTGCACATGGGGGCGACGCTGCCGCAAAACTATATCGGTTTTGAATACGCCAAAGGCCAGCCGGAGTGGTGGTATGACATTGTCGAGGGCCTGCCAGACCCGATCGTCAAGGATGGATTCATCGACGTTTGGGACAAGCCGGGGCTTGGGATCACCTTCAACGTCCAGGCGGCCAAAGCTCACCTTTCAGAAGAAGACCGCGGTTTCTTTGACTAAGCAGTGGCAACTTTCTGTAGTGACGCCGCCTAGTGTCGCCGAACTCTGATAGGTGACACATGACTGAACTGTCGTCCTGAGCGCAGCGAAGGATCTGCTTTTTCTTGATTTCCGCGGAATTAACAGCAGATGCTTCGCTCCGCTCAGCATGGCATTAGGCAAAGACTGGGTGTCACATATTTGAGAAGCGCGAGACTAGCGCCACTCGAAGGCGGAGCATCTGAGGCTGGGCGCGACGTTTGCCAGTTTGCTTCAACACACTTCCCAGTAGGAGGTTTCATGGATCATTTAACGCGAAGAGGATTTATCGGATCGCTTTCAGGAGCGGCGGCGGCAACAGCGATTGGCGCTGAACCCGGGGGCGCATCGCCTTACCCTGAAACGCCGGCAAGGAACGGCAAGATCAAGATCACGGACTTAAAATGCGCGGTGATCGGGCGCAATCCGACGGTTCGAATTGTCACCGATCAAGGCATTTCCGGCTACGGCCAGGCGGAATCGGCCAAGCCGTATTTGAAGCCCATGGTGCTGTTCTACAAGCGATACCTGATCGGCGAAGACCCGACAGATGTGGCGCGCATTATGCTGAAGATTCGGCGGATGGGCGCGTTCAAGCCCTGGGGCGCGGCGGTGAGCGCGATTGAAATCGCTCTCTGGGATATTGCGGGGCAGGCGGCCGGCTTGCCGGTTTATAAGCTGCTGGGCGGCAAGATTCGTGATCGCGTGCGGTGCTACGGCAATTCTATTAACAATGTGCACAAGGTCGCCCGCACGCCGGAGGACTACGCCGAAATCGCGGCGAGCGTGAAGGAGGCGAAAGAGGGCTATACGCTGATCAAGCAGCCCATCGGCTTCCACAATCCTGCTGTCATGACCGCCATGCCAGACGAGTGGTACGACGAGCCGCGAACGGGTCCGCCGCACATGGATCACGGGTTGATGACCGAGCGCGGTTTCGACTATATGGTCAAGTGCGTCGAGGCCATGAAGAAAGTGCTGGGTGACGAGGTGGGGTTGGCGCTCGATTGCGGACCGGGCTGGGTAGTCAAGGATGCGATCCGGTTTGCGCGCGCCCTGGAGCCGCTGCACATTACATGGCTCGAAGACCTGATCACAGGAGATTACGCGCCTTACCCGAACGCCCAGGTTTTCAAGCAAGTCACCGACAGCACCTCGACGCCGATTCATACCGGGGAAGAAATCTACCTGCGGGAGAATTTCAAGGACCTCATCGAAACGCAGGCGGTTAATGTGATCGGCCCTGACCCGGAAGATGTGGGAGGAATGGCCGAACTGAAATGGATTGCCGAATATGCTGATTTGCATGGCATTTTGGTGGCGCCGCACGGCATTTTCGACGGGCTATTCGGGGTCGCCGCGGAAGTGCAGATGGGAGCGACTTTGCCCCAGAACTATATCGCGTTTGAATATCCGGTGGGCCAGCCGGAGTGGTGGTACGACATTGTTGAGGGCCTGCCGGACCCGATCGTCAAGGATGGATTCATCGAGGTTTGGGACAAGCCGGGTCTCGGCGTCACGTTCAACGTCCGGGCGGCCAAAGCGCGCCTTTCAGAAGAAGACCGTGATTTCTTTGATTAAAACCTGTTGCAAAGCCTGTAGCGGCGGCCTCTGGCCGCCGGATTTTAATAGTAAAAGACCGGCGGCCAGAGGCCGCCGCTACAGAGCGTGTAAACCCCGTCAGCAAACGCTGTGCTTGCGGCGATTGCTTATTCCCAACAGGCCCAGCGCGGCCAAACCGGTTCCGAGCAGCAGGAGCGAGGCCGGTTCAGGTGTAGGCTGGCCGCCGGAGCTTGCCGGAGTCCAGGAAGCGGTGACGTCGGAGGCGGTCAGAATGCCTTCGAGACTGAAGTAAGTGGACTGGCCATTGGGCAGCCCGTTGGTGAAAACCACCGTGCCCGTGGTGAGATCGGCGCTGATGTTCATAAAGCTTGTACTGGGACCCGCATAACCGGACCAGTCGAACGGGCTCGCCGGGCTGCACGGTTGCGGAGAGATGCCAAAGCCGCAAAGTCCGCCGCCGTCGAACAAGAATGCGGGCAGCGCATCCACAACATCAGTGCCAGTGATGGTGGTGGACGCCACCGTGCTCCCGCTGTCGTTCAACGCTCCGATTAAGGTGTCGTCGCCGTTCGGGTTGAAGGCGCCCTGCGACGAATCGGCATAAATCGAAGCGTTTCCACCCGCGTTAAATACAATCAGCAACCCGCAGCTTGTATCCTGACCCACCGCGGGACATTCGGTGAAGGGCGGCGTGGGAGTTGCAAACACGGGGGCAGTCCCAAGCGCCAAGAAAATAATTCCAAGTAGTAGTAAATTTTTCCTCACGATTCCATCCTCCTTAGCTGATATGAAAAGTTTTGAGTTCATCCCCGGTCCGTTGCCGAAGACGGGAATGAACTTCGTCTTGCCTCGCACCTTTCCGGCTGACGCGCGCTCGGCGTAAAAAGCCAAAACGCGCCGATTTTATGCGGGCGCGGACGACATATTGAGAACGCCATTCACTCCGGCCGGGAAAAAGCCGCCCGCCGTCACATTGGCCTGGAAGCCATAGACGATGTAGAGCACCTGTCCGGGCGTGCGAACGGCGCACATCGCGTTCTGTAAGTCGAGCGAGAAATATTGCTGGCCCGAAGGCGGCGGCAGAATGTCCACCCCGTCGAGCTTGGTGGTGGGCGCCGCGTTGAGCATCACCTGCTCGCGGATCGCACCCGCGTGCTCGGCCTCCGCCGCCAGTATTCGCGCGGCATAACCTAGCACCGTCGAATTGGAGATCAGGGGCGCTGCGCCCGCGTAGGCTGTGACTCCCACGTCTTCAAACGCGCGGGCCAAAGTCAAAAACTGCTGGAGATTGGCGAAGCCGAGGTTAAGAGCATTCAGATTGATCGCCGGTTTGGAAACGGGCGTGAGCCCAAAGGATTTCAGCGCATTCTGAATGAATAAGACATGGCGCTGCTCGTCGTAGGCGATCTGCTCCGCCATCAATCCCACGTTGTCGTCCACAAAGATGGCGCCCTTGAAATTTACTTTGCCGCCTCCCGTGGTTTGACCGGCGTTGCTGCCCACCGGAATTCCCATTTGGGCGATCGTTTTTCCGGTGGTGGCAACGGTGTAAAATTCTGCTTCCAGATATTCAAGGTTAAGCGCAAAATTCAGGATGTCCGCGTCCGTGATGCCTGAATTCTGAGCCAGAGCCTGGCGCGCCGCACCGCCGATGAGCGTCGCGCCCGCTAGGCCGATCCCCGTCATGCCCGCCATCTTCATAAAATTACGGCGTTCCGGCTTTGCCGGCTGATTTGAATCGCCTTCCTTCTTCATGTCTGCCATGGTGCATTCTCCTTATTTTTTGAGTCGCAGTGGCTAGAGTCGCGTATCTGAATAACGTGACACATGCCGAAGCTGTCATTCTGAGGCGACGAAGGCGACGAAGAATCTCCGTATTTCCTTGATAATAAAAATACAGAGATGCTTCGCTTCGCTCAGCATGACAGGCCCGCGAAATGTGCTGCCCATTTCGGATACGCGACACTAGCGCATTAAAGCGTCATGAATACTTCGCTTTCGCCGCGGTGGGCGAAGCTCCATCTTTACTTCCAGACAAATTCGGAGTCCCTCAAAGGGCTTACACTCAAGCCCAACATGGGTACGCACAAAAATGAGCTTCGGATTTAGAAAATTTTAATTTTTTGTGAGAAGAATTCGCCGGGCGTCGCGGCGAGCCAAAGGCGGGGAAGCGAAAAAAGCGGCGGCGGGATATCCCGCCGCCGGGCTTCCACAAAAAGGCGGACGGACGGTCCGCCGCGGAAAGCCGAATTCGCGTGAAGTTCAGGCTAGCTTACGGGTGAGATGTGTTGAACGTCGATCGATCCATCTTTCAAAAGGCGGCCGGTAACGCTGACCTCTTCGCCAACGTCGGCGTCCTTTACGGCGCTCTGATTGCTGATGGGGTGCACGGTTTTATCCTCGGTCACAAAGACAAACGAGGCTCCCTTTTGGTGGACACAAGTGAGCGCGCAAGCCTTATGCGCCGCGCTCATTCCCTTAACTCCGCAACTGCTGTCGCTGATCCAGCCCGTCCACGACGCCTTCTTTTGCCGGGCCGCCGCTGGAAGGCTGAAAACGAAAAGCATCATTGCCGCAATTCCCAACATTGAATAAATCTTCCTCATGCGCACTTCCTCCTCGATTTATTGACTACGCCCAAGCGTTGTAGTGGCGGTCTCTGGCCGCCGGTATTTACTCTATAAAACCCGGCGGCCCCGCTACAACAAGTCCGCCGCTACCGCAGGCGCTGTCACTATAATTTGTAATCCTCAGTCATTGCCGCGGCTCCGCTTGCGCGCGCCATTCCGGCAAATCCGGGGAAGATCGAAAGGCTTATTGCGCCAATCGTTTCCCCGGCCTTCAAGTTAAGTACGCTTTGGGAAAGCTTTTGGATTGGGCAGCCGCCGTCAGCTTACAGCGCCGATCAAAACCTTGGCGCCGGTTGGCTGGGGCTTGCCGCCGGCCGGCTCAACAGTCACGGCAAACGCTTTGGCGGCGATGCCCGGCGGCAACGGAGGCAGCAGAACTTCGCCGTTGCCGCGCGAATCGGTCGCAAAAATACCGGCGCTGACGGGGTTCCCTTGCTCAGGGACAAGCCAGAGTTGGTAGGTTTGGCTGGAGGGCAAATGCGGAAGATTCGCCGCATAGAAGACCAATCCCTTGGCCGGATTGTAAAAGGCCTTGCCTTGCGGCACGGGATGAGCCTGGGCTGAAATAAGTGACACCTTTAGGGTGTTTGGCGAAGTCAAAACATCCAGGATGGCTTCAGCGCGGGCCATTTTCGCCGCTTGCCGCTCTTCGTGGGCAGCTTGCTGGGTTTGCTGGCTCTCGAGCGACTGGATGCGCGTATGGAGATGGTGGTTCCGCAGCGCCAGCACGCCCGTAGCGATGGCAAGCGCCACTATGGCGGCAAGGGCGGCAATGCCCCAATTCCAGAAGCTCCCGCGTTTTTGAGCGGCGGCGGGAGCCGAAGCGCGGCTTCGATCCTGAGCGGAGCCTGCGCGCTCCGCCGCAACCCGGCTCATTAATCGCTCCTTAACGGCGGAAGAGGGCGCCGTCCGCGGCGCGGAGAGCGCAAGCAAGGCCACCCGGGCGCGCGCCTTTTGCACCTCGCCTTGGCACTCTGGGCAGTCTTTGACGTGCTGCTCAAGAGCGCGCAGTTCTTCGCCTTCCAGCGCGCCAAGCGCGTACTCGTCAAAAATCTCCGCGGGTTGTGGATGGTCGCTCACGGGTTCAACACCTGTCGCAGCGCCTGCAGCGCCGAGCGCAGCCGCGTCTTCACCGTTCCTAGCGGCTCGCCCGTGCGCTGGGCAATCTCCGAATGCGTCATGCCTCCAAAGTAAGCAAGCTCCAATGTTTCGCGCTGGGGCAGCGGGAGCCCGTCACACGCCGATTTGACTTTGGCCATCAACTCGTCGCGCGCCACGCTGGACTCCAAGTCTAAAGACGCCGCTATGCCTTCCGTTGTCGTCTCCACCGGCTGCCGTCGGCGCAGCCTGTCGATCGCCCGGTTTCGCGCGCTCACCAGGAGCCATGCGCCCAGCTTGCCCCTGGAAGCATCATAGTTCGAAGCCGTGCGCCATAGTTGGTAGAAGATGTCCTGAAGAATCTCTTCGGCAGCTCCCACGTCGTTCAGGACGCGGTAAGCCACCGAATACACGAGCGCGCCGTAACGATCGTAAAGCCCCGCGAGGGCCAATTCGTCGCCTTGCGCAACCCGGCGGATCAGATCGAGATCGGTCGCGCCAGCGTCTTCATTGTGAAGTCCTGGGGACAAGTGAACGACGCTCTCACCTTAAAATGTACGATCCGTCAGCCGAATTGGATTTCTCCGGTGTTCGACTGATAATCATTATAGCTAATATCCAAGTTAGCCACAGCCCGGATTTAAGAGGTTGTGGAGCCGTAGGCGCAACTTGGATGCGCCCTAGGGCCGCAATGGTCACACAAGATCTTCAGCAGGTTGCCGCACAAGGGTTGAAGCCTGTCATTCTGAGCGCCAGCGAAGAATCTCAGATTTTTGTTTTCAAAAGCAGATCCTTCGCGGAGTTTACCCTGAGCGAAGCCGAAGGGCTCAGGATGACAGCCGAAGGGATCAGCATGACAGAATCGGCTTTTGCGACATCCTGTTACGAGATCAGGATCGTTTTGACGCCGGAAGAAGCCGAGGGGTTTTCATTCAATCCGGCTGCCCGGATAGGTTCGCAAGACACGGCGAGCGCCAGTAAAACCGCGGGCCGAACCACGGGCCAATATCCTCCTGGGCCGCCTCTCGGCCAGCTTCGCGGTGATTGCGCCGGCGCACGCCCAAGGATTTGGGCAGCCTGCTTGAGCAACTGCTTTCACGCTCTAAGCAGCTTCCAGCCGAGCGTCAGCACGCCGCGCAGGCCGAAAGCTGCAGGCGCCGCAGCGCCGAGATGCACGGCGAGCAGCCTGGAGAACAGCCACGGCTCACCGGCAAGGCCTCGGAGCGCCCGGCGTTGAAGCCACGGATGACGGTCGAGCGCAAGCATCAGCCTGGCCATGAGCGCGGGCGTATTCATGATCTTGCGGTGGGCTGCCTGGTAAAGCGCGAGGTCGTTTCGTTCGATGGCTTGCGCGAGGGCGACTGCCTGCTGGAAACCCAAACAGAGGCCGTCTCCGGTGATCGCATCCACGGAGCCGGACGCATCGCCCACCAACGCAGTGTAGCCCCGGCAGACGGCACGAAGGCTGCGGCTGACGGTGATGCCGCCTCGTTCAGACGACGTAGGCTTGGCGTCTTTCAAGCGACGGGCAACCTCAGGGAAAAGTGGAAGCTGGTTGGCCACGCGCGCTTGCGGGTGCCGCGTGAGCAGGGCAATGCACACCTCGGTTGGGCCGACTGGAGTAACGAACATCTGGCCGTGCTTGCCCCAATAAACTTCCACCGAGTCCGACCAAGGCTCAGTTTGGTAATGCCGCCGAAAGCCAAACCGGGTTGCAACCGGGCGCGCGCGGCCGAGGCCAGCCCATTGCCGCACTTGCGAATTTTGCCCATCCGCGCCCACAAGCCACCGGCACTGCACGGGACGGCCGCCGACCGAAACCGGCTCGCCTGCGTGGGCGCGTAGTTGCGCTCCCCAAAGCATCACGACGCCCGCTTCCGTGGCGCGATGGAGCAGCGCGCGATAAAGCGCCGTTCGGCGGATGCCAGCGCCGCGACCGCGCGGGAAGGCGGCCTCGACAGCAACTGAGCCGCGGAGGAAGCGAATGCCTCGCAGGGGAAAGGATGCGCGCGGGTCAATCGCAACGCCAAGCGCAGTGAGCGCGCGAATGCCCTCCGGCATCACGCCTTCCCCGCAGGCTTTATCAATGGGAGGATGCGCAGGATCAGCGGTGACAACTTCAAAACCTTTTTGGCGCAGCGCGATAGCCGCAGCGAGGCCGGCGGGCCCGGCGCCCGCTATCAAGACGTCCGTTTTCAAAGCGCGAGAGCTTACTTCTACCATCTGAGTAAAACCAGTTCCGAGCAGAAGCCGGGGCCCATCGCGGCCAGCAGGCTCCACGTTCCCGGTTCAGGGCGGCGATGCAGCATCACTTCTTCAAGGACGGCCAGGACCGAGGCCGACGACAGATTGCCCGTCTTGCGGAGGCATTGCCACGAGGCGTCGAGCGCGCCTTCTGGAAGTTCCAACGCGGTGGATGTAGCCTCGAGCACCTTGGGGCCGCCGGTGTGAAGAATCCACGAGCCAATCTGCGATTTGGTAAGGCCGTGGTCGGCGAGGAAGCACTTAACATCGCTCGCCAAGTGGCGCTCCACCATCAAGGGCACGTCAGCAGAGAGCACGATCTTAAAGCCGTCGTTACAAATGTCCCAACCCATGACATATTCGGAATCGGGATAAAAGACGGAACGGGTAGCAATGACTTCCGGCCCGTCCGCTTCCAGATCGTCTCCGGTGACCAGAACCGCGGCCGCGCCATCTCCGAAGAGCACAGAAGAGATCACGTTGGCCACGGAGAGATCCTTCATCATCAGGGTAAGCGAGCATAACTCGACCGAAAGCAGGGCGGCTACTTGGCCCGGATAAGCCTTCACATAGTCCGCCGCGCGCGCGATGCCCGCCGCGCCGGCCACGCAACCGAGACCGAAAACCGGCACGCGCTTGACGCGCGGCGAAAGGCCCATGCGGTTGACTAATCGCGCATCGAGCGACGGGTTGGCGATGCCGGTGATCGAAACGGTAAAGAGCGAATGAATGTCGCGCGCCGCGAGGCCGGCGCGGGAAAGCGCGCGGCAAAGGGCCTGTTTACCAAGATCCTGGGCGCATTCAATCCATGCCGTATTTGCGTCGCCCCAGCCGCCAAGACGGTCATAGGCGTCCATTGGAAGGGCGAGATGCCGGCCATCGACACCCGCTCGCGTCCGAAGGCGGTCCAGCATTTGAGGATGCGCCAGTCTGTTTCCCCAGCGCAGCTTGAGCGCATCGATGAGGATGTCCTGACTGTAGTAATGCTTCGGATACGCGCTGGCGACGCCTGCAATTTTCATAGTGTGGCCTGCGAAAACAACCGCTCGTTTTCCGGTTTCATTGCAGTTGGGCCAATTCCTGAGCGTACAAAGGATTCCCGGGAAAATTCCGCGCCAACCCTCTGAGCAATTCCTTGGCCTTGCTCCGGTCCTTATCGCGCAGAGCAGCGACGGCAAGCAGCAGCCGCGCATAGGGGCGCAGAAAATGGCCCTTTTCGGCGGTCAACTGCAACTCTTGAATCCCGCGCGCGCGATCTGTTTCCGCGCCGTAGAGCCGCAGCACCCAGCGCACGGGCGCGCGGTTAAGGCTGAGAAGATAATTCTCGGCTCCAGATGCAAGATAGGCGTCGTAGCAGGTCGGGTCCACCCGCAGTAATTGATGTGCCAGCGTTGCCGCTCGCTTCATCATGCTCAACGAGGCCAGATCGCGGCCTTCAATTAGGGCCAGATAATCGGCGCGCAATCCTTCGTCCAAAACTTTTGCCAGCAGCGCATTGGTATCTGCCGGGGCGCGGGCCAAGCGGGCGTCTGCAAGCCGCAAACTTTTGCTGATCGCATCGTCGAAAGCCTCTTTCGCGGCCGGATCGGGCGCGACTTTGGGAAGCTGTTTGAATTGTTTATCATCCACGAAAAACCGGGACTGCAAGATGCCCAGCCGGTTAAACTCGGAAAAAAGATAAGAGGCCGCTTCGGACGTGGGACCCATTGGATCCACAGGATGCGTCCGCTGCCACTGTTCAAAATTGCGGCGGGCTTGATCGAAATGAAGATCGTACATCTCGTGATAACCCGCGTCGAGCGGCGGGGGAAGAGCGGCAGCGCCAGTTTGGCAATAGATCCCCAGAGACAAGGCGAGGGCAAACACATACGCGATGGAGGCTGCTTTTTTCAAGTTTCCTCAGAGGCGCCGCCATCTTGCCGGCGCAAGCGTCCGGATTGGGCGCTACGGCTCAGATCCCAAGGATTCGGCACCTTCAGCATACCCGTATTTAAGAAGAATTGTGCCGCTTAAGGTCATGCAATTGTCAAAATATGGGTTATGGGTAATGCCGCCGTTTTTCGTTAGATGAGGCGCGCCCAGCAAACCAATTGACAGATTGGAAGGTTCACCCCGCCTACGTTAGAATGGGAACGCCGTGATGACGACCTTTTCGCTCCTTAATTTTGGCTGTCGCGCGAGCCAAGCCGATGGCGCGGCCCTCAAGCGCCAGTTGATCGAGTCGGGCCTGACCGAGGCGCCGGATTGCGCCGATGTCGCCATTCTCAATACGTGTACGGTTACGGCGGCCGCGGATGCCGAAATCCGCCAGACCATTAGGCGCATTCACCGCGAAAACTCCCGCTGTAAGATTCTCGTGACCGGTTGCTATGCTCAGCGGGCGCCCAAGGAAATCGCCGCCATCGAAGGCGTAGCGTGGGTTATTGGGAACTCTCACAAGCACAGCATCCCTGAAATTCTGCAAAAGGCGGTTCCACAGAAAGTGGATTTCAAAGGCCAAGGGAATGACGTAGCAATCAGAGTGGGCGAAATTGCGGCGCAATTTCATTTTCTGCCCGTTTTCCCTGACGACCGGACGCGCCCCACTCTTAAGATTCAGGATGGATGCAATGCGCGCTGTTCGTTCTGCATTATCCCGGCGGTTCGCGGGCGCAGCCGCAGCCTGCCGCCCAGCCGGGTGATCGAACAGATTCGTCTCTTGGAAAATGGCGGATATTGCGAAGTAGTTCTCTCGGGGATTAACCTCGGCGGCTATGGGCGCGATTTGGACCGCAGCGTCACGTTTCTTGGTCTTCTCGAAAGAATTTTGGTGGAAACCGCCATCCGCCGCATTCGCATCAGCTCCATTGAGCCGATGGATGTCCACCCGGCGCTAATTCGCCTGGTGGCGACGGAGCCGCGCTTGGCGGATCATTTTCACGTTCCTCTGCAAAGCGGCAGCGACCGCATCCTTCGCCAAATGAACCGCCGCTATTGGACAGCGCAATACGCGGAACGCATTCTGGCGATTCGAGAGTCCTTGCCACATTGCGGGATTGGTGCGGACGTGATGACTGGGTTTCCGGGCGAGACCGAAAGGAACCACGAGGAAAGCTCCCGGTTCATCGATTCTCTTCCCTTTACTTATCTTCATATTTTCCCCTACTCATCCCGCCCGTCTACGCCGGCCGCGGCCCGCGCGGACCAAGTCAACGGCCGGATTGCACATGAGCGAGGCGCCGCGTTGCGAGCCTTGATCGCCCGCAAACGGCAGTCATTTCTTGCCGCACAAGTAGGAAGAACTCTTTCCGCGGTGACGCTTTCTGATGCGAAGAAGGGCGATGCCGCCGCCCTGAGCAGCAACTTTCTGAACCTCTCTCTTCCGGAGTGCAGGGTTGGACCAAACCAGATGGTTAACATTGGGGTACAGCGCGCGCATGAAGGCCGGCTCTATGGATATGTCGACGAACATGTTGATGGCGGCCAGAGAGAGCGCCTTCCGTTCAATCTTGCCGGCATCTCTGCCGATGAAATAAGTAAAAACGGCGCTGGACACAGGCCAGGGAATCTTCCAGAATGATTTTTGCCGCAGACAAAGCGCCAGGCCAAAAGGGGCTTTTGAATTCCGCGCAGAAGTGATATTCCATGAGCATGTCGCAAACGGCTACAAAGGAAATCATCCCGGTTGCCGAATATATCCGCGAGCCAATGGGCATGGTGTCGAACCTTGCTCACAAATGGGAACTGGTCTCCGGGATTCCGCTGACTCCAGCGGAAGACCGCACCATGGTGCGCGAGCCGGTGCGCGCCGTGCCTTCTGCTTTGGCGGAAAGACTTGGCAAAGTGCGGGTGCTGATTGTGCCTTATATTGGCTGTTTTGACTCCGGGGATTCAGTATGCCTGGCGAAGCCGTCCGGCGAAACCCACACCGCCGTGTGGTCTGAGGAGCAGGGATGCCTGAATCTGGTCTTAGCTTGCCGGGAGGTTGACGCTCACGACACGGGCTTTGAGTTTCTGGCGAGCATCGCGCAGATGGTTCTCCCCAAGATGACGGGCGAAGAAATGAGCGACTACGCCAGGCTTCTCGATAAAGAAGCGGCGCTCGGAGTTCACGGCGAGATTGACAAGGAGGCGCTCAATGCCAAGACCGCATTTCTGAAACAGCGTGAAAGCGCGAGCGCACGCGCGGCAAAAAAGCTGAGTCAATACATCGATGCTTCGTTAACAAGCACGCTGGCCGAATATATGCACGGGCTCTGGCACGACGTTCAAATCCGCGTGGGTCCGGATTATCTTCCGGTGCAGCAGCTCCGCGAGCGGATGACATGGCTGGCCGGCGTCTTTCCACCCAATCCCGGTTATGATCTTTTTGCGCGAGAATTTGATGGAAACAATTCTTCCGATTCCTGAGGCGTGCATAGCGCCGCTTGTGGCAGAGCCATAGTCCCGACGGCCATGACCGGAAAAATGACGGCGCGCCAAGCCGCTGCTCGATCCGGCAATTTGAAAAGCACTGCACGATTATCCGTAGGAGCGTATCTCATTGACCGCTTTTCCTCATTCCGACTCCTCCTCTTCCACCTGCCCGCTGCGTCACGATTGGAGCCGCGCGGAAGTCCACGCCCTTTACGGCCAGCCGCTTCTCGATCTAATTTTTCAAGCGCAGCAGATTCATAGGAAATTCCATCCGCCCGGCGAGGTTCAACTGTGCCGCCTGCTTTCAATAAAAACGGGCGGATGTCCGGAGGACTGCGCATATTGCCCGCAGAGCGCGCATTACCACACAGATGTTGAAGCCGGAGCGTTAATGTCCCTTGACGCCGTGCGGCAGGAGGCGCAGAAGGCGCAAGCCGGAGGCGCCACGCGATTCTGCATGGGCGCCGCGTGGCGCGAAGTGCGTGACGGCAGGGATTTTGAGCGCGTGCTTGAAATGGTTCGGATAGTGGCGGCGCTCGGCATGGAGGTCTGCTGCACGCTGGGCATGATCAATGAGCGTCAGGCTCAGCGGCTGGCTGAAGCAGGCCTCACCGCCTACAACCATAATCTCGATACATCGCCCGAGTACTATGGCAAGATCATTACGACCCGCCGCTACGAAGACAGGTTGCGGACACTCAAACACGTCCGCAATGCAGGCATTACGGTTTGCTGCGGCGGGATCATCGGCATGGGCGAGTCTGTGGAAGACCGCGCGGGGTTGCTGCATCAACTCGCCTGCCTTGATCCTCATCCCGAGAGCGTGCCCATCAACCTGCTTGTCCGCGTCGAGGGCACGCCGCTGGCTGAAGCCGTCGCTGCCGATCCTCTGGACTTGGTGCGCACCATCGCTGCGGCGCGCCTTCTGATGCCTGCCTCAAAAGTCCGGCTGAGCGCCGGCCGCCGGTCTCTCACGCGCGAAGCCACAGCCTTGTGTTTTATGGCTGGCGCCAACTCTATTTTTTCCGGCGATAAGCTGTTAACCACCCCCAATCCTGCCCGGGATGAAGACGACCATTTACTCCGCGATCTTGGGCTAAAAGCGCAAAGCGCGCCAAGGGCCGCCAGCCGTGCATGACTCCGCAAACGGTGCGACGCTTGCCAGGCTAGCGAGCGAGCTTGGCGCGCTCGAAGGCCGCTCACAACTCCGTCATCTTGCGCTTTCTAGCGGCATCGACTTGATGTCAAATGATTATCTTGGCCTGTCGCGGAGCCCGCGCCTGCGCGAGGCCGTGCTGCGCTCGATTGCGGAGGGCGAGTCCATGGCCTCTACAGGCTCACGACTACTCTCCGGTAACGCGCGGGCATGGAAAGAGCTTGAAGAGGAGTTCGCCGCATTTGCGGGTGTGGAGGCAGCCCTTTTTTTTAGCTCTGGATACGCGGCTAACCTTGGTTTGCTCGGTTCGCTGCTGCGCCCCGAGGATATGATTTTCACGGACGCATCAAATCACGCCAGCCTGATTGACGGCATCCGGCTTTCACGCGCCCGGAAAATTATTTTTCCCCACCTTGATCTGAGCTTTCTTGAACAGAGCCTTCGAGAATCATCGGGCGGGCAAGGTGAAAAGTTCATCGTCGTCGAAAGCATTTTCAGCATGGAGGGCGACCGCGCTCCGCTCAGCAATCTCGCGGCTCTGGCCGAACAATACGGCGCGGCGTTGATCGTCGATGAGGCGCACTCGGTGGGTGTATGCGGCGCCGAAGGACGTGGGTTGCTGGCTGAAACAGGCCTATCACGATTCCCACTGGCGGCCGTCTTCCCTTGCGGGAAAGCATTGGCAAGCTGCGGAGCTTTTGTCGCCTGCTCCACCTCGCTTAAACAGTTTTTGGTAAACCGTGCCCGCACCTTCATTTTCTCCACTGCGTTGCCACCTTATATGGCGCATCAGATAAGCGCCGCCATTATGCTGGCGCGCGGCGCGGAAGAGGAACGAAATCGTTTAAGGTCGATCAGCGCCGAGCTGCGCGCGCGCCTCCAGAATGCAGGGCTGAACACTGGGTCCTCGGACTCGCAAATTGTTCCTGTAATTCTGGGATCGAATGCGGACGCGCTTGCAGCCGCCGAAAGCCTCAATCGCGCCGGGTTTGCCATTCGCGCCATACGTCCGCCGTCCGTCCCCGAAGGAACAGCGAGGCTCCGAATTTCGATGAACGCGGATATTCCATTGGAGATTACAGGTCAAATCGCAGAGGTGTTGGCCACGACGCGCGCTACCGCGCGGGGCGCCACAGGCGGCCTCACCTCATGAACCCTGGTTTATTTATTACGGGCACGGACACCAACGTTGGCAAGACAGTGCTTTCCGCCTTGCTGACGGCGGCGCTGAACGCGGTTTACTGGAAGCCTGTCCAAAGCGGCGCGCTCGAAGGAACCGATAGGCAAGCCGTGATGCAGTGGGCCGAAATCTCTGAAAGCCAGACGCGGCCTGAAAGCTACTGCTTCGACCCGCCTGTCTCACCTCATCTCGCCGCGCGCGAAGCCGAAGTGAAAATTAACTTAAGCGAAATCCGCCTTCCTCTGTGCGAAGGCGCGCCATTGATCGTTGAAGGCGCGGGCGGCGTTTTGGCGCCGCTCAATGAGAAGGAAACCATCATTGATCTCATCCGGCATCTAGGCTTGCCCACGGTCGTCGCTTCCCGGACGACGCTTGGGACGATTAATCACACCCTGCTCACGCTCGCTGCGCTGCGACAAGCGGGGGCGGAGGTTCGCGGCGTGGTCATGCTTGGACCTGAGAACGTCGAAAATCGGCGCGCGATTGAACACTATGGGGGCACTCGGGTGATTGGTCACGTGCCGTGGCTTCGAGAGATCAATCGAGCGGCACTGCTCGATGTTTTTAAGGCTCACTTTGACAGGGACAGTTTCAAATAATCCCGGCCTTGACGGATTTCGTTTTGCGGCGCGCAAAGTAAAAACCCACTCTCGCCCCTCCGCAGCGCGTGAAGGTGAGATGATCTTATGCAAATTTGGCACCCTTACACCCATCCCACGCTTGATCCCGCTCCCATTTCCATTAAGAGGGCCGAGGGCGCGTATCTTTACACGGCGGATGGCCGCCGCCTGATCGATGCCATCTCTTCGTGGTGGGTCACGCTGCACGGGCACGCCCAACCTCGAATCGCGGAGGCTATCGCCGAACAAGCGGCGCGGCTTGAACAGGTCATCTACGCCGGATTCACGCATCCGCAAGCGGAAGAGCTTGCCGCCAGGCTGGCAGGCGTGCTGCCCCGCTTGCTCGATCAAATATTTTTTTCCGACGACGGCTCAACAGCGGTTGAAGTGGCGCTCAAAATGGCCGTGCAATTTTGGGCGAATCAGGGCCGGCCAGAAAAACAGCGCATTGCCGCCCTCGATCACGCCTATCACGGAGATACGGTGGGCGCTATGTCCGTCAGTGCTGGATCGAGTTTCAACGCGGTCTTCAAAGAAATGCTTTTCCCCGTCCATAGAGCTCATTCGGCCTATTGCTTGCGATGCCCGGTGGGAAAGCAGCGCGACACATGCTCAATCGACTGCATCCAAAGTCTTGAGCGGTTGCTCGAAGAGCACGGGGGCGAGATAGCGGCCGTCATCGTCGAGCCTCTTCTTCAGGGGGCGGGAGGGATGATCATTCATCCGCCTAAATTCCTCGATCGTATTCGCGCGCTCACAACCCGGCATGACGTTCTTCTGATCGCCGATGAAATTCTCACAGGGTTTGGCCGGTGCGGACGGATGTTTGCGTCAGAAATTGCCGGCATCGAGCCAGATATCATGTGCCTATCAAAAGGCCTCACGGGCGGATTTCTTCCATTGGGCCTAACGGCTTGCACGCAGCGGGTGTTTGAAGCGTTCATAAAGCCCGACCGCCGGAGCACTTTTTTTCATGGGCACTCCTATACAGGAAATCCAATTTCGTGCGCGGCCGCGTTGGCAAACCTTGACATCTTCAGCACCGAGCCTGTCTTTGAGCGCATTGCCGCGATCGAAAGCACGCATTGCCGGGAAATCAAGCGTTTTAAAAAGCACCCCAGGGTGGCTGAGGCCCGCATGATCGGCACCGTCGCAGCCATCGAGCTTGATGTGGTAGATGCCGGCTACCTTTCGAGCGTTCGACCCGCTCTTTACCAGTTTTTTCTCCAGCGAGGCATACTTCTGCGGCCGCTTGGGAATGTGATTTACATTCTACCGCCCTATTGCATTTCTACTGAGGAACTGCGGCGGGTTTATGCTGTGATTGAAGAGTCGCTGGACGTGGTCTGCGACGCAAGATCCCATTCTGTTTCAAGCCCTGTAACGTAAGTAATAACGGTTTACGTTGAAACAGGTGCTACTCTTTGCCTGGCATGTTCGCTTTGTCGCGCGAAAACGCCAGAGGATATCCCCAATGATTGATGGGATGGCCGCCGCATCACTAGCCTTCATTCTGGCTTATGCTCTTGACCCGTTTGCGGGTCCCCGGTATCGGGGTCCCCGTTCGGATCATTTTGACGGCAAAAGGTTTTTCAACGTTGGCCCTGCCGAGGAGCGTGGATTCCGGGATTTCTTGCGTTGGCAGCTCCATTCGGACCGTGGTCACTGGCAGGAGCACACAGACACCCCTCTTATGCCGCCTCCGCCTCGTATTGTTGAAGGTAGCGGCCTGCGGATCACTTTTATTAACCACTCAACCACACTGATCCAGACCGAGAGCTTGAATATTCTTACTGACCCGGTTTGGTCGAAGCGGGTGGGGCCGGTCTCTTGGCTTGGGCCGAAGCGTCATAGGCCGCCCGGCATCCGGTTTGAGGATTTGCCGCGAATCAACTATGTTCTGCTGAGCCACAACCATTACGACCATCTGGACCTGCCGACGCTACGCAGGCTCTCCAAGGCGCACGCGCCGCTTTTCGTAACGCCGCTCGCCGTTGGCGCGCTCATCGAAGCAAAAAAGCTTGGCCGCGCGATTGAGCTTGACTGGTGGCAAGCTCACAGTTTGTCTTCGGGTCTCCGGATCAACGCGGTTCCAGCGCGGCACTTTTCGATGCGCGGGCTGCGCGACCGGAATAATACGCTTTGGTGTGGCTACGTGCTGGAGACAGCCGCCGGCAACATTTATTTCGCGGGTGATACTGGTTATGGACCGCATTTCGAGCAGATCGCCCGCCGCTTCGCGCCTTTCCGCCTGGCGCTGCTTCCGATAGGAGCATACCGCCCGGCTTGGTTCATGTCGCCGGTGCATATTTCTCCCGAACAAGCTGTTCAAGCGGCTCAGGTGTTAAGCGCAAGAACCAGCATCGGAATTCATTTTGGAACCTTTGCCCTGGCAGACGATGGCGAGCTTGAACCGGTTGAGAAACTCGGCGCGGCCTTGCAGCGCATACCCGAGATGGCCTCGCGCTTTTGGTCTCTTCGGGAAGGAGAAGGCCGTGATGTGCCCCTGACGCCCATCTCAGCGGACATTACGGGGAGCACAGAATTGCCGGCCACAAGCCGAGGTTGACGGTCATGGCCGCGACGGCGATAGGACCTACCTGCCAGGTTCCTCATCCATTGAATAAACATGAAGACCGTCTTTTGACCCCTGTACAATTCCTGCCGGGGAATCATACAATTAAATCAGAAGCGGGCCTCCAAATGATGGAAGACAACAAATCGCAAGCAAGCGAGCAGTCGCCAAGCCCAAATGAACCTTCAACCGGGGCGGCGCTGGCTGAACCTTTCGCTTGCCCAAATTGCGGCCAGATGCTTGGCCCGGGCTGCACAGTTTGCGCGGCCTGCCGGGAAGCTGTTGATTTTGCCAAAGTGCGAGTGGCCGCCGCTGTGCTGACTCCAGCGCCCGCGCCGGTGGGGGCGCACTTCCCGGCGGGACCACTGCAACCCCATGCCACCGTGGGGCAAAGTCAATTTTCTTTGCCTATTTTCATTGTTTCGGTGCTTCTCTATCTCACAGTTGTAGGAGCGGCGGCAAGCGTTCTTACCATTACGAACTTCAGATATTTCCTTGCTGGCTTGCTGGTGGCATGCACGGCGTGGGTAATCTACGACGCCCATGCGAAGCAGATTCCCCATCCTCTCCGCTGGGGCCTTGGCACATTTTTCATTTGGGTAGTTGTCTTCCCTTGGTATCTTTCACGCCGGAGAAAGCCCGAAGTGCCATGCCCTATCATGGACGCGCAAGGCCGATCCTTTGCCCGTACAGTTGTATTCGTATTTGTGTTGTGTGGCATTCTCTATTGCCTGGTCAGCGTGGTTATGCGCAAGCCGCCGGGATAAGCGGGTAGTTTTTAGGCGGCGCAAGCAGGAAAATATCGTTGTGACAACTTTAGACCGCCAATGCGCTCACTCCTTGCGTGGCCTCCCGAAATAAGTAAAGTCATATTGAGGGTCTAATTCAACCACGCGTAACCATGCGCGCACCGCTTCTTCAATCTCCCCAAGCTCGACAAAGCAGAAGCCCAGCGCGTGATGGACAAAAGCATCTTGCGTCCGTAAAGCCAGGACTTCTTCATAGGCTTCCCGCGCGCCTACCCAATTTTTAAACGAAACACAGTAATAGCCCCGCTCGCAAGCCCTGACCCACGGACCAGACTTAGCCGCGCCGGGTTCAGGGACTGGCCATTCCCTCCTAAGTTCGAGCAACTTCCGGGCGCACTCGAGCAGATTGTCGCGCGCCGGCGATCCATCAAAAATGGCGATGGATTGTACGAGATCGCGCACCGCGCGGTTCAGATCCTCCGCTGAAGGTCCGGGCTGATAGAGCCACTTCAAGCCGTTTCTGTAATGCTCCCGGCTTTCGAGCAGGGATTCGGTGCGAATGAGGAATTCTTCCGCTTTGACATGCCCTGGGTCCGTTTCGAGCACGCGGCGGTAGCAAGCCGCAGCCGGTTCGAGCTGCCCCGACGAGCCATAGGCATGACCAAGAAGGAATTGCGCTGCTGGGTCTGCGGGCGCTATCTTTACCGCCCTCGTCAGCGCTTCAAGCGCGAGATCGTGCCGCCGCGTCTCGAGATAGCACACGCCAAGCTCGCGCCAAACCTCGGCGTTTCCCGCGTCATCGACTACGATCTCCGACAGGATGCGAATAGCTCCTGGGAAATCGGCGCGACCGATGGCCTGCCGCGCTTCTTCGAGATTGAGATTTCCGCTTCTCACCTTTTCCCTATGTCGCAAGCTCCTGATGCGCGTTTCAACCTGAAAACACAGCCTGATATTCCTCTAGGCTGAGAGGCGGGACGGCAGCGGCGCCCAGATTCTCTTCAACGTGGCGAGTCTGACTCATGCCCACTAGCGCGCTGGTGATTCCGGGCGTTGAGCGAACGAACTGAAGAGCGCGTTGCGCATCCGTTTTGAGCCGCGGGAAGTGGCGCGTAATCTCCGGCGGCAAACCCTCGGAGAGCTGTCCCTGCAGCAGGCTCGCGCTGGCAAAGACCATGAGATCAAGACCGGAAGCGGCGCGTAGCAGTGGCACGTTCCGGCCGTCCATGAGCTGCGTCGGCTTGACCAGCGCTTCCGGCATGGCAAAGTTGAAGGGTAGTTGGATCGCCCGGAAATGATGCTCTTTCCCGCCCGCTTCCTCCGCCGCGCGCATGACTTCGGCAAGTGAGATGGACTCTCCCGAATCACCGCCTACGCGGAAAGCATTCCATGTGGCGGCGCCGTATGCGCGAATCTTCCCTTGCGTGACGGCTTCTTCCAGCGTCACAAACGCATCCTTCAGCCGCCCGTAAAATTCCTCCCGCCTGACCCGGCCCAATTGAGTCTCAGGATTATGAACGTAATAGAGATCGATGGTTTCAACCCCCAGGTTTTTGCGGCTCACCTCGATTTGCTTTTTCAAGTATGCAGGCGCCATCACATGGCATTCAGCCGCGATATCCTCCGGACGGGCCAAGCCCGCGCCGATAACTTGCTCGTAGAAATAAGACGAAGGATCTTCCGGAGCGTCACTGTCGAAGGTCAAAAATCCGCCCTTGGTTGACAGGTAAAGTTCGCTGCGATCGATCTGATTCTTCTCCATGAGCTCGCGCAGCGCCCGCCCGATCGCCCGCTCGCTTCGTTGGTGCCGGTAATTCACCGCCGAGTCGATGACGTTTACTCCCAACTCGACAGCGCGGGCGATGGCCGCGGCGTAAAGCTTGTCGTAACGCTCATCGGGTTCACCCAAGTATGTTCCGGCGCCGATCGAGGAAAGCCACAACCCTTGCGCCTCGCGGACGTGACCCGGAAGCCGTTCTTGAAAACGGTCGCGGAAGCGGGCGGTGCCCTCCGGTGTGGCATGACCTGCGATGAGCATCACTTTCCTATCCTCATAGTGTTTATGTTATCAGCCAGTTATTTGAAATCATTTGTTAGACATCAGCAAGCATCAATTACGAGTCACTTTTCAGTTTTTGCCAGGATGCGGCCAGCATCCGCTGCTGACTCACTTCATCCCGCGCACCAAAAATATGGGAATCTCCGCCGCATGCCGCACCTTGGTGATGGTCGTGCCGTAAATCACGTCATGCAGCAAACGGTGTCCGTGCGACGCCATCGCAATCAGGTCGCACTCTTCAGCGCGCGCCGTTTTCAGGATTTCATCGGCGGGCTTCCCCGCCGCGTGCATCGCGCTGACCCGGAACCCCTCCGACCGCAGACCCTCTTCCGTTCTTTTCAAATATGCGCGGTCTCCCTCCATTTCCTCAGAATCCGTCAGGTTCAAATCCTTCTGCCATTGCGCCTTCCAGCCTGTCGAAACGTGTAAGAGCAGGACTTGGGCCTGCATCAGACGCGCAAGCTCTTTGACGTGCCCGAGCAGCACCGTGTCCGCCTGGCTGTGATCGAGAGCAACGAGGATTTTTTTGAACATCGAAACCTCAAACAAACGCCCTTGCGGGTTTGTGGAAAACTCAGTTGCATCATCATTCTGAGCACAGCGAAGAATCTGTTTTTGGGTTTACAAGCAGATTCTTCGCTGCGCTCAGAATGACATACGCAGAAACCCTCTCAGCACTCGCTAAACGCTACCCAGGTTAGTGTGGAAACATGGTCACGATAAGATACAGATCGTAGGCTGCGATAAAGAGGGCCACGATCCATGCGATTGTCTTGAGCCAGAGCGAGTTGGCAAATTCGCCCATAATCTTTCGATTGTTCGTCACGAGAACGAGCGGAAACACGGCGAAAGGAAGCTGCAAGCAAAGGATCACCTGACTCAGAATAATCAGCTTTGCTGTGCCTTCCTCCCCATAAAGGGCAACCACAATAATGGCCGGGACGATAGCCAGCAGGCGCGTGAGAAGCCTGCGCAGCCAGGGCGCGAGACGAATATCGAGGAAGCCTTCCATGACTACTTGTCCGGCGAGGGTGCCTGTTAACGTTGAGTTCTGCCCGGAGCACAGGAGCGCCAGAGCGAACAGTAAACTGGCCAAGGGCGCTCCGAGCAAGGGAGACAGCGTGTGATAAGCGTCCTGAATTTCCGCCAAGTGATGGAGCCCGTGGGTGTAAAACGCGGCGGCCGCCATGATCAAAATGGCGGCGTTAATAAGAAAAGCAAAATTGAGGGCGACGAAGCAATCGGCAAAATTGTATCGGATCGCGGTGCGCATACCTTCGGGCGTGCGTTCGATGGCGCGCGTCTGCACCAGCGATGAATGCAAATAAAGGTTGTGTGGCATGACGGTGGCGCCCAGAATGCCAATTGAAATATAGAGCATGTCCGGATTGGTCAGCACGTCCGAAGTAGGCATGAACCCGCGCAGGACGCCCCCAATCTCCGGCTTCACCATCAGGATTTCCAAGAGATAACACAGCCCAATGGTTCCGATCAAAACCAGAACCACAACCTCCAAATAACGGAAACCTCGGTGCTGCAAGTACAAAATGGCGAGCACATCGAGAGCCGTCAGGCACACTCCCACCAGCAGTGGAATGTGGAAGAGCAGGTTCAAGGCGATGGCGGAGCCGATGACCTCCGCGAGATCGCAAGCCGCGATGGCAACCTCCGCGAGAAGCCACAGCGCGATTCCGATGCGCCGGGAGTATTGATTGCGGCACGCCTGCGCCAGGTCTTGCTGGGCCACAATGCCCAGGCGGGCCGCAAGTGTTTGGAGCAAAATGGCAATGACGTTCGAAAGTAGCAGAATAAAAATCAGCCGGTATGCGAACTCCGAACCGCCTGCGATGTCGGTAGCCCAATTGCCGGGGTCCATGTAACCGACCGCCACCAAAAATCCGGGGCCGGAAAATGCCAGCAGCTTTCGCCAAAAGCCCGCGCCCGGAGGCACCACAACGGAGCGGTGCACCTCGGGTAAGGACGGGCCTCGGAGTTTTCTTTCCACCGTGCTTGGATGGAGAGGGCTCATCGTTTTTAACTATACACATCTGCATTTGCTGCATTGCCCTCAGCAGGCGCGCTCTCCCTCCCGCAACCCGGCTGGAGGTGGGCAAGAAGTAGCGTAGGTCACACAGCGGTGCACGGTCAAGGCGGCGAGCGGTTAAGCTCTTGCGGCGGGATTATCGCGGGCCGTGGGAATTTCCCGAAGTCTGAACTGCGCATTACAATTTATAGTGACGACAATTGTTGTAGCGGCGGCCTCTGGCCGCCGGTCTTTACTATCTAAAAACCGGCGGCCAGAGGCCG
>DASZAE010000448.1:0-17226 GCA_035945515.1 Terriglobia bacterium | reverse complement strand
TCGAGGACCGCCTCAATAGCCTGCCAGGAGTCGAGAAAAGCGGGCTCGCGCTCTACAACCCCCTGACCGATAACTGGGGTGAAATGATCGAGGTCGCCGGCCATCCGCCGGCCAAGATGAACGAGCAATCCGGCGCGTCATGGGACCGCGTGAGCGCCGGGTATCTTCGCAATTTCGGCATGACGATCCTGCGCGGCCGCGGCTTTTCCCAGGCCGACAATGAAACCACGGCGCCCGTCGCGATCGTGAACCAGGCGTTTGTCAAACGCTTCTTCAAAAGCACCGAAGACCCGCTTAACCAGCACTTCGGCCTCGATCTGCCAGAGAACGCTGGCACGTTCCGCATTGTCGGCGTGGTGCGCGACGCGAAGTTTGCGGGTTTCGCTCTGAGCCGTCCGGCGCGCCCGATGTTTTACGTGCCGCTTGCACAGTGGGCGCCCTACAAGCAGGCAGGCATGCAAAAGCTGGAGCTGAGCTCGCACTTCATTGAAGGGATCATGCTGGTGACCAACACGCCGCCCGGCGTGCTGGAGCCGCTGCTAAGGAGGTCGCTGGCCGGTCTCGATCCAAATCTCACGGTTATAAGCGTGCGAACAATGCAGCAGCAGATTGACCTTTCGTTTGACCAGCAGCGCGCCGTTGCGAGTCTCGCAGGGCTGTTTGGAATTGTGGCGCTCATCCTGGCTGCGATCGGATTGTACGGCGTGACCGCGTATACCGTCGCGCAGCGCACAAATGAGATCGGCATACGGATGGCGCTCGGCGCAGATCGGCCAAAAATAGTCCGCCTGGTGCTTCGCGGCGCTTTCATTCGGGTAGGGATTGGATTGCTGATCGGTCTCCCGCTCGCGGTCGGCGCGGGCCGGCTGATCTCGGCGCAGCTCTACGGGGTCTCAAGCTGGGACCCGTTTGCGCTCATCGTAGCTGCAAGCGCGCTTGCATTCTGCGCGTTCTGCGCCGCGATCATCCCGGCGGCGCGGGCCGCGTCGATCTCGCCCGTAACGGCGTTGAGGGTTGAGTAACACGGAGTCGTCGTTTGCCTCCATAATTCTGGCGCACATCAACGGAAAGCCTCGGAGTTTCTGATATCCTACGCCTGTGTTAATCCGCTAATCACATCCTATTGAGGATTACAAATTATAGTGACAATCAGAAGTCGTAACACCGGCATCTCGCCGGCCGTTACACAAGTATATTGCCCGCATCGCCGCCGGGCTCGAGTACACCAGCATCTGCCGCCGGGACGGCGGCGCTACCTCGCATAGTGTCGCTATAATATTTAATTCTCAATAAATTGCCTGGGTGAAAACAAATGAACGCTGAGGGATCGGAGGATTCGTGCACCGGCGACAGTTTCTCAGAGGTGTTGCAGCCGCAGGCGTCGCTATAGCCGGCGCAAAGCCAAAGTGTGCTTTCCCGGATGTTCCCACCCGCGAACGCAGCGCGATTGACGGGCCGCCCGTCATTCCCGTGGGCCTTGACGCATATCGCATGTGGGACCGCTGGGCCGTACAGCGCGTCGGCGCGAGAGCGTATATGCGCAGCACCTATGACCGTAGCGGCAGAAATGAAGGTGCCGACGGAAGCCATTTCTTGTATCAGCTCTGCGACAACTTCAACGTGACTCTCGACGTTGAAGGCGCTGGCATCCTCTATTTCGCCCGCTATAATCATTGGCACGGAAGCCCATGGCACTACGAGGTGGACGGCACGGACTACATTGTAGAAGAAAGCAGCACGCCGGATCCAACCCACCCCGTTGACAACTCAACTTTTCTTCCCGCGCGTCTGTTCCCAGAGCCGCTGGCCTTGACCTGGTCACAGACGAAAGGCGCCGACCTGATCTGGACGCCCATTCCCTTTGATCGCTCTTTCCGCATGGCCTACGAGCGCACGCATTATGGCACGGGCTATTACATCTACCAGCAGTACGCGGGCGGCGCGCCGCTCTCGCAGCCGATTCGCTCGTGGAACATGGACGCCGTGCCCGGCCAGGACGTGCTGGACTTGATCGCGCGCTCCGGCTCAGACCTGGTTCCGAAGCCGGAAAGCGCCGAAGGACGAAACCTTGGCATCGAGCAACAATCGGGAGAAGCCGCGCTTCCGGCCAAAGGCTCAGTGCTGCTGACTGAAATAGAGAAAGCGCCGTCCCTATTGCGCGCCATCGAGTTCTCTGTTCCCCGCGAGAACTCGATTGAATTTGGCCGCGCCAGGCTGCGCGTGACTTGGGATGGAAGGCCCGATCCATCCATCGACGCGCCGGTTGCGCTTTTTTTTGGCGCGGGCACTCTCTATAATCGCGACAACCGCGAATATCTGGTTAAAGCGTTCCCCGTGAACATCCGTTTTGACGCCCGCCGTGTTTACCTCGCCTGCTATTTCCCCATGCCGTTTTTCCGCCGCGCCCGCTTTGAGCTTTTGAGCGGCGGCGCGGCGATAACGGGAGTGCGGTGGAACGTCCGTTACGCGCCGCTGAACGGACCGGCCCATCATTGCGCCTATTTCCATGCCACCTACCGCGACCATCCGAACCCGGCGCCGGGCAAAGACCTTCATCTTCTGGATACTCGCCGCGTGGAGGGCGGCGGCGATTGGTCAGGCCATTTTGTTGGAACATCCATCATCTTTTCGCGCCGCGCAAACTTGACGACCTTGGAAGGCGATCCCCGGTTCTTCTTTGATGACAGCCAGACTCCTCAGGCCCAAGGAACCGGAACCGAAGAATGGGGCGGCGGCGGCGACTATTGGGGAGGGGAAACAATGACCCTGCCTTTTGCGGGGCATCCTGTTGGCGCGCGAAGTCCGAAGGAAGCGAAAAACGAAGAAGATTTGATTGAGTCCGAATACAGGTTCCTTCTGGCCGACCTCATGCCCTTCGGCAAGAATGCCCGCATTCATTTTGAGCATGGAGGAACGGATGATTCCACCGAACACTACGAAACCATTGCTTACTGGTATGGATTGCCCAGCCCTTCTTTGATCCTGACGGACCGGCTCGATGTGGGCGATTTTGCGAGCGAGCGCGCGCACCAGTATGATTCGCCGGCCGCAAGTGAGCCCGTCCAGATCACCTCGCGCTACGAGTGGGGCGTGGATCATCTGGAGGGGAAGGAGATATACCCCGCTCACGTGGAAGTGGGCCGGTCTACGATGGGCGCCTCCGAATTTACGCTGAAATTAACTCCTGAAAATCTTGGCGTTCTGCTGCGCCGAACGCTGGATTACTCATTCCCGAATCAACGCGCGGAGGTGCTCATCGCCAGCGTGGAGCGGGATGAGAACCCCGCGCAATGGAAGCGAGCTGGCGTCTGGTATCTAGCCGGGTCCAATACGTGCGTTTATTCCAATCCAAAAACCGAACTGGGACCCACGCAACACATCATTGAAACATCCAACCGGCGGTTCCGCGACGATGAATTCCTGATTGCGCGCGATCTCACTCGTGGACGATCCGCAATCCGGGTGCGTATCCGCTTTGCTCCTCGCAACATTCCGCTATTCCCCGGCGCGCCGCCGCAAAAACAGGCCTGGAGCGAAATCCGCTATGAGGCCTACTGTTTTGTAACGCCCGCTTTTCAAACGCCCGCCTGATGCCAATTGCCACTGAGTTTTAGCAACCAAACTCTGCCCTGCAAAAACTCGCCACTGTTTTTGCCCCGCAACAAATTTCTGCTGAGGGTGTTTAGAGAAGTGAGCAAGCGAGCCGAACGAGCAGGAAGCTCGCCGGACATTCGATATTCAATAATGGAGGAGATAAGACATGACCCAATCCATTGGAAAAGTTCTTATGAGTTCATTGGTGGCAGGCGCGTTTGCGCTTGCGCTCTCGTTGCCGGGCGTGGCGGTGGCGCAGGACCGGACGCCGCACTTGAACGGGAGGCAGGAAAATCAGCAGGACCGCATTCAGCAGGGCGTCAAGAGCGGCCAGCTTACGCGCGGCGAGGCGCGCCGGCTGGAATCACGCGAGGGCCGGCTCCAGGCTAACAAGCTGGAAGACAAAGCTAGAGGTCCGTTGACCAATAAAGAGCGCACGCAACTCAACCACCAGGCCAATCGCGATAGCCGGGCGATTTACCGCATGAAGCACAACAATAGAGTGTGGTGAAGGGACAAGGGGCCAGGGGCAAGGGGGACGCATACAGCGTGATGTGTGCGCCGCCCGCGCTGTAGCGGCGGCCTCTGGCCGCCGGTTTTCTAAAGCGAAGACCGGCGGCCAGAGGCCGCCGCTACAGCCGGGACGCCGCGGCAGTTTAAGCGCCGTGCTGCAATTCGGTGAGCGCGGCCAGCACTTCGGGGCTGTGGGTGTTTGGATCAACCTTGAGATATTCCTTCACGATGACGCCTTGGGGATTGACAATAAATGTATGGCGCGCGGCCAACGTCATAGTGCCGTAGTGCATGATTGAGCCGTACATTTCGGAAACCTTGTGGCTGGTGTCGGAAAGCAGTTTGAAATCCAAGCCTTCTTTGGCGCAAAACTGCTTGTGCGAATCCGCCGTATCGACGCTGACGCCGACGATTACGGCGCCTTTCGCCCGGTACTGCGCAATGTCGCGCTGAAAGTTGTGCGCTTCAATGGTGCAGCCTGAGGTGAAGTCCTTCGGATAGAAATAAAGCACCACCCACTTGCCGCGGAAATCGTTCAGGCTGATGCGCGCGCCTGTCTGCGATGTGAGAGTAAAGTTGGGCGCGACCGTGCCTACGGCGGGCGCGTCGGCGGCGCTGAGGGCGAGCGGCGCGACGGCCAGAGCCGCAACGCAGCCAAGGGTTAGAAGAACACGCCGGAGAAACGAGCTTTCGGAAATCTTCATTTTCAATGCCTCCTGGTGGAATAACGGTTTTTATGATCTACCATCTCATCATAGATGCCCGATGAGAGCAAGACGCATTCCGCGCGTTTGCAAGCTGTAACCAATTTGTCAATTTTTGTGCGGGCGAGAGTGGAAAGACAAGGGCGCGCGCGATTTGGAGCGCCGCAGTTTGCTGCCGTTTTGGAGATATCGCTCGCGGCGGTGGACGAATATCCAGCGCCGCGAGCCGCTGCACTCCAAAGCTTCTGTACCGCCTGCGTTCTTTGTCACTCATCACCGTCTTAGTGGTGCAACCTTCCGAGCAAGCTCTTTGACGCTCCGCCGCCCCACGTCCAATAGAGTCCGAGATAGGCGTAATTCTCCGTCATCCCGGCGACCGAGTGGCCATAGCAGAAAAGCAGTTGGAAGGCGGGCTTGCGGAAATAGTAATAGCCCCCTATATCCACCAGCGTGGAAGCTTGAGTCTGCGGCGCCGCAAAACCTTCCACCCCGTGATGAAAAACCTCGGCGCCGAGCGTCCACTTCTTGCCGATATCCCGTTGCACCAACCACCCTTCGTAAGCAAAATTGCGGTACTGGAACTGGTGAACAATCTCGTAGCCAGCGCCGCCGTAGGTCGTCCAGGATCCCCAATCTTTTTGTAACCAGACCGGCAGCTTGTACCAAACCTTCCCGACGCCCAGCCCCTTGGCATAACTGCCGGTAGGAATCTCCAGCATGGTGAAGGTTCCGATCATCGGGCGGTGCTTGGTTTCTTTAACCCACTCGAACTTTGCGCCCAATTCTGTGTCAATAAGACCATAAGCGTTGGGACCTGTTCCCCCCGGCAGATAGATGGGATTGTCCGAAGGCATGATGGCTCCCAGAGGAAGCACGGCATGAAGCTGCAATCTGGGAAGCGCGCCCCAATTGAATTCCATCGCCGGCCCCGTGGGATCGATTTCCGCGGGTGTGCCATCGGCCGCTCCGAATGTATAAAATTCATAGTGCCGGAAATCGACCGGCTCGGGGTCATCCGTTTGAAACGGCGGCCCGGCGAGAGTCGTCCGCAGCGTTAGGGCGAGCACAATAAAGACGAACAGGAGTATGCGCTGAGACCTCATGCCCCGCTATTATAACCATTATCAAGAAAGGGACAAGGGGCGAGGGAGGAGGGTTTGTAGCGAAGCGTCTGTTTTTTACGTGGCTGACTTTCGCCGACGGCGCGCACGCTGCACTCAAAAGCTGCCTTCACAAAAGCCGGTCAGGAAAGCGCCGATTATGACTGTCCCCGCGCCCGCCGCCATCTGCGATATAATCTTCGCGCTATGCGAAACGCGACTTGGCTAATCCTGTTGGCGTCCTTAATGTTATTGAGCAGTCTTGCGGCCTATGGGCAAACTCCTGCCGCCGCGCCCAACCTTACTGGGCGGACCGAGGCGCGCTCGATGGTGATCTCAAAAGAGGGCATCGTTGCCACGGAGCAGCCGCTGGCGTCGCAAACGGGCGCGCAGATTCTGGCGCGCGGCGGGTCGGCGGCGGACGCGGCCATCGCCGCTAATGCCGTGATGGGCGTGATCGAGCCGATGATGAACGGCATGGGCGGCGACCTATTCGCGATCGAGTGGGACGTCAAATCCGAAAAAGTAAGCGGCCTCAATTCGAGCGGATGGGCGCCCGCTAAACTGACGCCGGCCCTGCTGCGGCAAAAGGGATTCACGCGAATGCCGGCGCTTGGCATCTACACCGTCACCGTGCCTGGGGTGGTGAAAGGATGGTGGGCGCTGCACCAGAAGTATGGACGCTTGCCGTGGGCGGAGTTGTTCAAGCCCGCGATTTATCTTGCTGAAAACGGTTTCCCTGTGGCCGAGTGGGACGCTGCTTACTGGAAGGCGCTCGCGCCCAAACTCGCGTGGAACCCCGCCTATTGGAACGCGGTGGCGGCCAGGCAGGGGTGGAACACGGCGTATTGGAAAGCCGCGCTGCCTGATCTCGAAAAAAATGCCGAGGCGCGTCACGTTTATATGCTCAATGGGCGGGCGCCCGAAGTGGGCCAGGTCTTTCGTAATCCGGACTATGCGCGCGCTCTCAGGTTGGTGGCGGAAAACGGGCCGAAAGCTTTTTATCAAGGGCCGATTGCGGCAGCAATTCTCAAAACGTCGGACGAGCAAGGCGGCGTGATGACCGCCGAAGACCTGGTTGACTACACGCCGCAATGGGTGAATCCGATTTTGACCACTTATCGCGGATGGACTGTATACGAGATGCCTCCGAATTCGCAGGGCATGGCGGCGCTCGAGATGCTCAACATTATGGAGCGATTTCCACTGGCGGATTATGGGTTTGCCAGCGCCAAGGCATTTCAAATTAAAATCGAGGCTCAGAAATTGGCGTATACGGACCTGCGGCGCTATTTGGGCGATCCGCGCTTTGCCAAGGTTCCGGTTGCGGGCATCATTTCGAAGAGCTATGCGGCTGCGCGCGCGAAGGAGATCAGCCTGGAGCGCGCGAATTGCGGCGCCGAGGCCGGCAATCCGGTGCGTTACGAATCGGACACGCAGTACCTCACTGCAATCGATAAAGACGGCAACATAGTCTCGTTAATTCAAAGCCTGTATAGCGGCTTCGGCTCGGGCGTGGTCGTGAATCCCTACGGTTTCATGCTGCAAAACCGCGGCGCTGGCTTCGTGCTGGACGCGATGAGCCCCGATGTGCTTGCCCCGCGCAAGCGGCCCTTTCATACTATCATTCCGGCGTTCATGGAGAAGGGAAACCTCCACATCGGGTTCGGCATCATGGGCGGACTCAACCAGGCGCAGGCGCAGGCGCAGTTCGTTTCCGACATTGCCGACGAGGGCATGAACATCCAGCAGGCGCTTGAGGCGCCCCGCTTCACCAAGATGGATTTCAGCGGCTGCGACGTGGAGATGGAAGACCGCGTGCCTGCCGACGTCCGCCGGCAACTTTCCGCAATGGGTCAGCAGATTCGTTTGCTGGGCGATTTTGCCAGCGATGTGGGTGGCGGCCAGGCGGTGATGCGCGATTCGGCGACGGGGGTGAATTACGGCGCTTCCGATCCGCGCAAAGACGGCGAGGCCGTGCCCCAGCCCGGTCCGTATTTGAAATAGCCGCGGGCCATTATATCTCACTGCGAGATATCGGCCGTGGACAGGGTCTGCAAAGACGAATATAATAAATAACTTTTGATGGGCGGGGCACACGCTCTATACGGATGCTGCAAAAAATTTGCGAACGCGGCGCGGTTTGTGATAACAATAGCATTTAAGAATTAATGCCCCGCACGGCCGGTAATGTGACGGTCATAAAGGGGCGGGCCAGCCGGAAGGAGCGACGCCCGAGGGCGCGCTCAGGAAGTCCAATCTGCATCATCACCATTCTTTGAGTTGAACAGAATATCAGCATTTCCGGAACGCCAACATCGAATCAGCAGCGTGGGCGGAGGACGGCAGTTCCATCGCCGGGCCGGACGTTGAAAGTCCCGTTGATCTGGAGGCAATAAAACGTGGCAGTTTGGCCGATTGGCCTCTACTTTATTCTTGTGGTTGGCTTGATCGCAGTGATGCTGGGCCTCTCCTATGTGCTTGGCGAGCGGCACAGCGAACGCGCGACTGGCGCGCCCTACGAGAGCGGCATCGTTTCGGAGGGGTCGGCTCACGTCCGGTTCTCCGCGCGGTTTTACCTGGTGGCGATGTTCTTCGTAGTGTTTGACCTGGAATCGGTTTTTATTTTTGCCTGGGCCGTGGCCGCGAAGGAAGTCGGTTGGGCGGGATATTTTGAAGTGCTGGTCTTTGTAGGCATTCTCGTAGCGACGCTGATTTACCTGTGGCGTCTGGGGGCGCTCGATTTCGGCGCCCGGCGGCGAGAAACGTTGCGCCGGACGCAAGCCGGGCAGAAGATCGCCTAACTGAGCGGCGGCCTCTGGGCGCTGGTGTTTTCAAATAGCAAAGTCGGCGGCGAGCCGCCGCCGCTACAACGGAGATTATGGACGTTACGATTACCAGGCCGAACATGGCGGGCGTTGAGCGCGGGCACAGCCAGGCGTTTGAAGATCAGGTGCGGCGCAGCATGGTGCTCTCGCGCCTGCAAGACCTGCTGGCCTGGGGCCGCAAGAACGCCATGTGGCCGTTCGGCTTTGGGCTTTCATGCTGCTTCGTCGAAATGGCGACGAGCCTCACCAGCAAGTACGACGTGGCGCGATTCGGGGCGGAAGTGATTCGCGGCACGCCGCGCGAAGCCGACCTCATGGTGATCGCGGGAACGTGCTTCGTTAAAATGGCTCCGGTGGTGCAGAGGCTCTATGAGCAAATGATGGAGCCCCGCTGGGTTATTTCCATGGGATCGTGCGCCAACTCCGGCGGCATGTACGACATTTACAGCGTCGTGCAGGGCGTGGACAAGTTTCTTCCGGTGGATGTCTACGTGCCAGGCTGTCCGCCGCGGCCCGACGCTTTTGAACATGGATTGACCCTTTTACAAAAAGCCGTCGGCAGCGAGCGCCGGCCTTTGAGCTGGGTGGTGGGGCCGCAGGGGGTCGAGCGGATTCAGCAGCCGGCGGACCGCGACCTGAAGCGCGATGAGCGCCGGAAGGCGACACTGCTGCGAACCCCGGATTCGGTGTGAGTTGTAGCGGCGGCCTCTGGCCGCCGGATTTTGAATAGTAAAAAACCGGCGGCCAGAGGCCGCCGCTACAGTATATGATCGCTAATGCGACAATCTTAAGCGACCTGGCGGATAAGTTTGGCGCCGAGGCAATCACGCCGCAGACCACGGCGGATGAGATTCCTACTTTTTGGGTCCCGCGCAATAAAGTCCCGGAAATTCTAGGCTATCTGAAGGCGGGCATCGCCGATCCCTATCAGGTTCTCTACGACGTCACCGCGATTGACGAGCGAGTCCGCAAGCACCGCGAAGGGCAGCCGCCGAGCGACTTCTCTGTGGTGTACCATCTGCTCTCCTATAACCGGAACGAATATATCCGCATAAAAACCGCGCTCAAAGAAGATGACCTGCGAGTGCCGAGCGTCACCGGCATCTGGCCCTGCGCCAATTGGTATGAGTGCGAAGTGTGGGATATGTTCGGAATCGTTTTTGACGGCCATCCGCACCTTCGCCGCATCCTGATGCCACTGACCTGGGTGGGACATCCGCTGCGCAAGGACCATCCGGCGCGGGCTACGGAGATGGGTCCTTTTCAGCTCCCCGATGAGAAAGTGGACCGCGAGCAGGAGGCGCTCCGTTTCAATCCTGAAGAGTGGGGCATGAAGCGGTCGGGCGACGACAGCGACTTTATTTTCCTGAATATCGGACCGCAGCATCCGGGCACGCACGGCGTCATCCGCATCGCTTTGCAGCTTGATGGCGAAGAAATTTTGGATTGCGTTCCGGAGATCGGTTTCCATCATCGCGGCGCGGAAAAGATGGGGGAACGGCAAAGCTGGCACACCTATATTCCCTACACCGACCGGATTGATTACCTCGGCGGGGTGATGAACAACCTCGCTTACCTGACCGCGGTGGAGAAGCTGGGCAAGATTACGGTGCCCGTGCGGGCGCAGGTGATCCGGGTTATGCTGTGCGAGCTGTTCCGCATCATCAGCCATCTGGTATGGTTTGGAACTTTCGCGCAGGATCTCGGTCAGCTTTCGCCCGTATTTTTCACTTTCAACGACCGCGAGCGCGCCTTCGGCATCATTGAGGCCATCTGCGGGGCGCGGATGCACCCCAACTGGTTTCGCATCGGCGGCGTGGCGCAGGATTTGCCGAAGGGCTGGGACGGCATGTTCCGCGACTTCATCAAGTATTTCCCGCCGCGCTTGGTGGAGTACGACAAAGAGATCATGCGCAACCGCATCTTCAAAGCGCGAACGGTGGGAGTAGGTGCTTATCCTCTTGAAGAAGCGATTGACTGGGGCGTGACCGGGCCTAACCTCCGCGCTTGCGGATTTGATTGGGACTTTCGCAAGAAGCAGCCCTATTCAGGATACGAAAACTTTAAGTTTGACATCCCTATTGCAACCCACGGCGATTGCTACGACCGCGCAGTGGTGCGTGTTGAGGAGATGCGCCAGAGCCTGCGCATCATCGAACAGTGCGTGAACAATATGCCGGAGGGACCGTACAAGTCTCTGGATCCGTTGAGCGCGCCGCCCCTTAAGCCCGATAACACGATGCACGATATTGAGACCCTCATTACGCACTTTCTGGGCGTGAGTTGGGGACCTGTGATGCCGCCCGGCGAGGTGCTGGGCGCCATCGAGGCGACGAAGGGCAACAACGGGTATTACCTGGTGAGCGACGGCAACACAGTGTCGTATCGCACCCGCATCCGCACGCCTTCGTTCAACCATATGCAGACACTGCCGAACCTTTGCCGGGGGCTGACAGTGGCGGATTTGCTGGCTATTCTTGGCAGCCTCGATTTTGTGTTGGCGGATATTGACCGGTAGAGTCAGGTGCAAGGTCCAGGCTTCTGGTGTTAGAAATAAGCGTGAAGCCCGGCCCGACCCCTGACACCTGATACCTTTTATGCTAAGCCCTGAAGAACGCCAGGAGATCGAAACTGAGCTTCATCACTACCCGACGAAGCAGGCGGTCTGCATCGACGCGATGAAGATCGTGCAGAAGCATCGCGGCTGGGTTTCAGACGAGAGCCTGAAGGACATCGCGGAAATCCTGGAAATGTCCGTGGATGAGCTCGACGGCGTGGCCACCTTCTACAACCTGATCTACCGCAAGCCGGTGGGCCGGCACGTGATCTCGGTTTGCGACAGCGTGAGCTGCTGGGTGATGGGCTATGAGCGGCTGCGCGAATCGCTGAAAAGTCGTTTAGGAATCAAAATGGGTGAAACCACGGCGGACGGGCGCTTTACCTTGATTCCTATTGTTTGTCTGGGCGCCTGCGATCACGCGCCTACGCTGATGGTGGACCAGGAACTTCATCACGACGTTGATCCACAGAAGCTGGATAGCGTTCTCGAAAAATATAAGTAAGCCTTTTTATCGCAGATTCAAATCTATGGAGAAGGTTCTCACAAAAAATATCCGGCCTGATCTCTCGTATGTGGATCTCAACGCGTACGAGATGGCGGGTGGCTATCAGGGGCTGCGCAAGGCGCTTGCAATGCCCCCAGCGGATGTGGTCGAGACCGTAAAGAAATCCGGCTTGCGGGGGCGGGGCGGCGCGGGCTTCCCCACCGGGATGAAGTGGAGTTTCGTGCCCATGGCGGCGGATACTCCACGGCCAAAATATATCGTCTGCAATGCCGATGAAATGGAGCCAGGCACCTTCAAAGACCGGCTCTTGATGGAAGGCGACCCGCACCAACTGGTCGAGGGCATGATGGTGGCAGCCCATGCCATCCAGGCGGACGTAGCGTACATTTTTATCCGCGGGGAGTATTACCTTTCAGAAGAACGGTTGAAGCAAGCCATTGCGGAAGCCTACCAAAAGAATTATTTGGGCAAGAACATTCTGGGCTCCGGTTTTAACCTGGAGATGATCGTACATATGAGCGGCGGCCGCTATATGTGCGGCGAAGAAACCGGCTTGCTGAACGCGCTGGAAGGAAAACGCGCCAACCCGCGAACCAAACCGCCCTTTCCCCAAGTTTCCGGGCTTTTTGGCAAGCCAACCATCGTTCAGAATGTCGAAACGCTTTGCAACCTTCCCCATATCGTGAAGAACGGACCTGAATGGTTCAAAGGTTTGAGTTATACACAAGATGCCGGCACGAAAATTTACGGCGTGAGCGGCAAAGTAAAACGCCCTGGACTGTGGGAACTGCCAATGGGCACTACGGTTCGGGAGTTACTCGAAATCCACGCGGGCGGAATGCAGGACGGTGTCAAGTTCCGCGGCCTGCTACCGGGGGGCGCCTCCACCGACTTTTTAGTGGAAGAGCACCTGGATGTAAAAATGGATTTTACCGACGTCGCCAAAGTGGGCAGCCGCATGGGCACCGGCACCATGATCATTTTAGACGATCAGACCTGCCCGGTGGGCATGGTTGCCAATCTCGAGCACTTTTTTGCGCAGGAGTCTTGCGGGTGGTGCACTCCGTGCTGGAGCGGTCTTTCGTGGGCAGAAAAGGCGTTATATGCGCTTGAGGATGGCAAGGGCGAGGCCGCTGACCTTGACCACCTGTCATTCATCACTAAATTGTGCGCTCCCGGCAATACCTTTTGTGCTCTGGCCCCAGGGGCGGTAGAACCTTTGCAGAGCGCGCTGAAATATTTCCGGGCTGATTTTGAACGGCACGTCACCGAAAAGCGGTGTCCCTGGAGATCGCGATGACCAAGTTTTACGTCGATAATCGCCTTGTCGAGGCTCGCGCAGACCAGAGCGTGCTCCAGGCATGTCTGACGCTCGGCTATGACCTGCCCTATTTTTGCTGGCACCCCGCGATGGGTTCGGTGGGCGCGTGCCGGCAGTGCGCGATCAAGCAGTATAAGGACGAGAAAGACGAGCGTGGGCGCATCGTGATGTCCTGCATGACGCCGGTGGCGGAGGGAACGCGCATTTCGATTTCCGACCCTGAGGCGGCTTCGTTCCGTGCCTCGATTATCGAAGGGCTCATGCTTAATCATCCGCATGATTGCCCCGTCTGTGACGAAGGCGGCGAGTGCCACCTGCAGGACATGACAGTGATGACAGGGCACGACTACCGGCGCTACCGTTTTAATAAGAGAACTTTTTACAACCAACACCTAGGCCCATTTGTTTACCACGAAATGAACCGGTGCATTCAGTGCTACCGCTGCGTGCGCTACTACCGCGAATACGCCGGTGGACGCGATTTTAATCAGTACGTAAAAGGCAATACGGTCTATTTCGGCCGGCAACAAGAGGGCGTGCTTGAAAGCGAATTTGCCGGAAACCTGGTGGAGATCTGCCCCACAGGCGTTTTCACAGACAAGACCTTGCGCAAGCACTACACGCGCAAATGGGATTTGCAAATGGCCCCTTCGGTCTGTGTTCACTGCGGAATTGGATGCAATACTACGCCGGGAGAGCGTTACGGCTCGCTGCGCCGGATCGTCAACCGCTACAACGGCGACGTGAACAGCTACTTCCTGTGCGACCGCGGGCGATTCGGCTACGAATTTGTGAATAGCCCAAAACGCATCCGGCAACCGCAACTTCGCAAGGATGGGAAACTCCATCCTGTAACAGCAACCGCGGCGCTCGATCATTTGCGGTCGGTGCTGATGAGCGGAAAAGTTATTGGAATTGGGTCGCCTCGCGCCTCGCTCGAGGGCAATTTTGCTTTGCGGGCCATGGTGGGACCCGAATGTTTTTTCGCGGGGGTCGCGGATGCGGAACATCGGCTGACGGCGGCAATGCTAGGCGCGCTGAAGAGCGGCCCCGCGCGCGCGCCGTCGCTCCACGAAGTCGAGCTTTCGGATGCCGTTTTGGTTCTGGGCGAAGATGTTACTCAAGTGGCGCCGTTGCTGGCTCTGGCATTGAGACAGTCGGTTCGCCAGAAGCCCTTTGAAGAAGTGGAGAAGCTTAAGATTCCTCTCTGGTTGGATCACGCGGTTCGTGAGGCCGTACAGGACCAGCACGGTCCGCTCTTCATCGCGACGCCCCATGAAACCAAAATGGATGATCTGGCGACGGAGATCTGCCGCGCGGCGCCGGATGATCTTGCGCGTTTGGGTTTCGCGGTCGCTCATGAGTTGGATGGGCAATTGCCCGCGGTTGCCGGGCTTTCAGACAGCGTGAGCGCACTGGCGGCACGAATTGCTCAAGCTTTGAAAGACGCCAAGCGGCCGCTTGTTGTGGCCGGCCCTAGCCTTAATAGTGAGCCGATCATTAAGGCCGCTGCGAGCGTAGCGTGGGCTTTATGCCGCACCGGTAAGCCCGCCGGTTTGAGCTTCACCGCTCCCGAGGCGAATAGTTTTGGTCTGGGATTGATGGACGCGCGGCCTCTTCGGGAGGCTTTTGAAGCCGTGCGGAAGGGCGAAGCAGAGTCGGTTGTGATCCTTGAAAACGATCTTTACCGCCGCGCTCCGCAAAGCGAGATCGACGAGCTTTTGAACACGGCGAAGCATGTAGTCGTGCTGGATTCACTCATGAATCGCACTGTGTCAAAAGCGGAAGTGATTCTTCCGGCTGGAGCGTTCGCTGAGTCGGATGGAACACTCGTTAGCAGCGAAGGGCGCGCGCAGCGGTTCTTCCAAGTGTTTGTTCCGCAAGAAGACTCACAGGCAAGCTGGCGCTGGCTGCGGGATGCGATGCTTGCGGCGGGGCAGCGGGAAGCTGCGGCGTGGGAGCACTTCGATCATATCGTCTCAGCGTTGGCCGAGGCAATCCCAGCGCTGGCTCGCGCGGCGAATGCTGCGCCCTCGGCCGCGTTCCGCGCGACAGATTCTAAGATTCCACGTGAGCCTCACCGCTATAGCGGGCGCACTGCGATTCATGCCGGCGTTAGCGTCAGCGAGCCAAAGCCGCCGGAGGACCCGGAAGCCCCCTTCACCTTTACGATGGAGGGGTACCCGGACCAACCACCGCCGGCGCTGGTCCCTTTTTTCTGGTCTCCCGGCTGGAACTCGATCCAATCCGTGAATAAATTTCAGGAGGAGATTGCGGGGCCGCTCCGTGGCGGAAACCCCGGCGTTCGCCTGATTGAGCCGGGGCAGGGAAGCGGCGCGCCGCCCGCGGGCAATGCTCCCGAGGCGTTTGCCGCGCGGCCAGGTGAATGGTTGATGGTTCCTCTCTACCATATTTTTGGCTCGGAGGAATTGAGCGCAGAAGCCCCCGGTGTCGCGGAGCTTGCGCCCAAGCCTTACATTGCTCTGAGCAGTGCAGACGCCGCGAACCTGGCGCTCAATGAAGGCGGCGTCGCGCAAGTTACGGTGAATGGATCATCAGTGACCTTGCCCGTTCGAGTGCGGCCGGAGATGCCTGCCGGCGTCGCCGGTCTGCCCGCTGGACTGCCGGGTGGCGAGTTCTGCGCCTTGCCGGTTTTGGGAAAAATTTCCAAGTAATAGCTGGATTGTATGCGAGAAATCATCATCCACATTGTCGTCACCCTGGGCGTGCTGTTCGTGATGCTCAACATCGCGGCGGGCCTGATCTGGGTTGAGCGGCGGCTGCTGGCGCTCTGGCAAGACCGTTACGGGCCGAACCGCGTAGGGCCGTTCGGAATCATGCAGGTGGCGGCAGACACGGTGAAGTTGTTTTTCAAGGAGGATTGGATTCCTCCCTTCGCGGACAAATGGGTTTTCATCCTTGCGCCCGCCATCGTTATGCTCACGGCGCTGATGTCGTTTACGGTGCTTCCTTTTACGCCGCATATTCAAATTGCTGATCTGAACATCGGATTATTGTTTGTCCTGGCGATGTCGTCGCTCGGCGTTTACAGCGTGGTGCTAGGCGGCTGGGCCTCCGACAACAAGTATTCACTTCTTGGCGGCTTGCGCGCCGCATCCCAGATGCTGAGCTACGAAGTCTTCATGGGTCTCGCCCTGATGGGCGTGGTTTTAATGACGGGATCTTTCAGCCTGAAGGCAATCGTAGAGGCGCAGCATAAAGTTTGGTTCATCATTCCGCAATTTGTCGGCTTTGTGCTTTTTATGATCGCCGGACTGGCCGAGACGCGCCGCTTGCCGTTCGATATCCCTGAAGCTGAAAGCGAGCTGGTGGCAGGGTTTCATTCGGAATACTCCGGGATGAAGTTTGGGATGTTTTTCGTCGGCGAATATGTCGGGGTGGCATTGATTTCCGCACTGATTGCAATCCTGTTTTTTGGCGGATGGCTGGGACCGGTGTTGCCCCCGGTCGTTTGGTTCCTCATCAAGATGTTTGCTTTCATCTTCTTTTTTATTTTGCTGCGGGCGTCGCTGCCGAGGCCGCGTTTTGACCAATTGATGTCCTGGGGTTGGAAGATCATGCTTCCGCTCGCGCTCGCCAACCTGTTAGTCACGGGCGCGATTGTGCTGGCAGTGAAGTAGCGGCGAATTTATTTCGCCCAATGGTGGTGTAAAGCCGCCTCTTCACCCAAACACAGCGCTAACAGCGCCTTTGCCGGATGCAAGCAAGGAATTTATGCTGAGTATTATCAGAACCATCTGGAACGTTTTCCTGCACACGTTCAGGGCGCGGGTGACAATCCAATACCCCGAAGAGAAACCCTATCTCGCGCCCCGCTATCGCGGTCGCATTATTCTTTCCCGCGACCCGGACGGAGGCGAACGCTGTGTGGCCTGCTATCTCTGCGCGGTGGCTTGCCCCGTGGACTGTATTGCGCTGCAGGCAACGGAAGACGAGACAGGCCGCCGTTACCCGGAGTTTTTCAGGATCAATTTTTCGCGCTGCATTTTTTGCGGGCTGTGCGAAGAAGCGTGCCCAACCTATGCCATCCAGCTTACGCCGGACTTCGAGATTTGCGAGTTTAACCGGCAGAATCTGGTT
>DASZAE010000447.1:0-7881 GCA_035945515.1 Terriglobia bacterium | reverse complement strand
CTGCCGGTCTTTACTATTAAAAATCCGGCGGCCAGAGGCCGCCGCTACAGCCAATGACCGTCGCTGACTTATGGCGCTCTGTATAAAACTCTGCGGCTTTTGTTGTAGCGACTAGACTCCCATGCAAGTGCAGAAGCCTCTTCTGATCTTTGATGGTGATTGCGGCTTCTGCCGCTTCTACGTGGAGTATTGGCGGCAGCTAACCGGAGACCGCGTAGACTACGCTCCCTTTCAGGCCGCCGCCCAAAATTTTCCAGAGATTCCTCTCGACAATTTCAAGCGATCGGTGCAGTTCATCGAGCCGCCCGAGGCGGTGTCGAGCGCCGCCGAAGCGGTGTTCCGCTTGATGGCGCTCGCGGCCGGCTACAGGCGGCTGCTGTGGTTATACAAACACGCGCCCGGCTTCGCGCCGCTCAGCGAGACAGCGTATCGCATCGTCGCTGGCCACCGGTCATTTTTTGATAAGTTCCGGCGGCTCTTCTGGGGCCGCGCGCTGGATCCTCCCACTCATTTCTTAACTCGCGCCGTATTTTTGCGCCTTCTCGGAGTGGTCTACCTTGCGGCGTTCGCTTCGCTCTGGCCGCAGATCGGCGGATTGATCGGCGCGCATGGCATTCTACCCGCGCAAACTTACCTTGCCGCTATCGCGCACACCCTTGGGCCGGAACGCTATCATCTCATCCCTACGCTTGCCTGGTTGAGCGCGAGCGACGGCTTTCTCAAATTTCTAGCAGGTGGAGGAACCGTCCTCTCCCTGTTGCTGATTTTCGACGTCGCGCCGGGGCCGGTACTGCTTCTTCTCTGGCTGTTTTATTTGTCGCTGGTAAGTGTTGGTCAGGACTTCATGTCGTTCCAGTGGGACATCCTGTTGCTCGAAGCAGGATTCCTGGCGATTTTCTTTGCGCCGTGGAAGCAATTTGGCATTGGCTGGATGCGGCGTGATTCCGCAAAAGCTGCGCGCCCTCCCTCGAAAACAATCGTCTGGCTGCTGCGCTGGTTGCTATTCCGTCTCGTATTTCTCTCTGGATGCGTTAAGCTGCTGAGCCACGACCCCACTTGGCGCAATCTCACCGCGCTTGATTATCACTACGAGACGCAGCCGCTCCCGACGCCGGTGGCTTGGTATGCGTTTCAACTGCCCGGATGGTTTCAGAAAGCTTCTACCGCCGGAGTATTCTTCTTTGAACTCGCCGTGCCGTTTTTGATCTTCTTCCCGCGCCGGCTGAGGCTGCTCGGCTGCGCGCTGCTGATATTCTTCCAGTTGCTCATTGCCATCACCGGCAATTACGCGTACTTCAATCTTCTAGCCATCGCACTTTGCCTGCTCCTTCTCGATGATCAATTCCTGCGCCGCGTGTTGCCGCGTGCGATCACGAGCCGCGTGTTGTTTCCCCGCTTGTTGCTTTCAACCGTCCGGGTGGGAAGTTCCGCCGCTCGCAAGGTTTGCCTTGCGGTGCTGGCTGTAGTCATTCTCTTGGGCAGCATGGCGCTATTCGCGGCCACCCTCTTCGGCAGCCGCTCTGTGCCGAGAGCGGCGCTGAGCGCCACAGCAGAATGGCTTGAGCCTTTTCACATCGTCAATAGCTATGGACTCTTCGCCGTGATGACTACGGAGCGAACCGAAATCATCATCCAGGGGAGCAATGACGGCGTTCATTGGCAGGATTACGGATTCAAATACAAGCCCGGCCCGCTCGACCAGCGGCCTGGCTGGGTGGCGCCCTATCAGCCGCGCCTCGACTGGCAGATGTGGTTTGCCGCGCTAAGTAATTACCGCAGCACGCCGTGGTTTGTGAATCTCATGATTCGCCTGCTGCAAGGCTCGCCGCAGGTGCTTGGCTTGCTTGGGCGCAATCCTTTTCCTGGCGCGCCCCCACGATACGTCCGGGCTGTCGCTTACGATTACACCTTCACAAATTTTGCTGAAAGACGCGCCACAGGAGACTGGTGGCAGAGGAAGGAGGAAGGGCTTTACTTTCCGGTTGCCGGTTTCCGAAGTCGATGAATTATGGATTCGGCGTTGCGGCTCGTAGCGCCGCCGTCTCGGCGGCATGTTTTTCAAGGCCGGCAGGATGCCGGCGCTACAGGCCGCAAATCTCTCACGCGCGCCAGCAGATAAGCTTCAGCTCCGTCATCTCTTCGACGGCATAGCGTGGACCCTCGCGGCCGATGCCGCTGCTCTTCGCGCCGCCGTAAGGCATATGATCGACGCGATAGGCCGGCACGTCGTTCACCATGACGCCGCCGAACTGCAGCTCGCGTGCGGCGCGAAACGCACGGCCAATATCTTGCGTGCAGACGCCCACCTGCAAGCCGTAGGGGCCGGAGTTAATTTCCGCGATAGCATCGTCGAGGTTGCGATATCGGTGCAAAACCACAACTGGGCCAAAAACTTCCTTGGAGCAAACGTCGACGTGCGGCGGAGCGTCATCCAGAATGGCTGGCTCGATGGTCGCGTGGCGGCGGGCGCCGCCCGTGAGAAGCCGCGCGCCTTCCTTCACCGCAGCGTCGATCCACGACTTCACTCGCTCAGCCTGCTCTACGTTAATCAGTGACGATACTTCGGTGCTGTCTTCAAGCGGGGGGCCAACCTTCAGCGCGCGCGTCTTTCCAACAAACATCTGGGTAAATTTCGACGCCACCTGTTCGTGCAAATAGACGTTCTGAACGGAAATGCACACTTGGCCCGAATGCGAGAAGCCTCCGGTCACGCACCGGGGAACGATGGTGTCAAGATCGGCGTCCGGCTCAACGATCACTGCCGAATTGTTGCCCAATTCAAGCGAAACCCGCCGCAGTCCGGCCTTCGCGCGGATTCGTTTGCCCACCGCAACGCTTCCGGTAAACGTGATCATTGCCACGCGCTCGTCGGAGACGAGGCGTTCCCCAACCGTTTCGCCGGCGCCCGTCACCACGTTATACGCGCCCGCCGGCGCTCCAGCTTCCTGGATAAGGCGCGCCAATCGCAGGGCCGAAAGCGGCGTATTCTCAGAGGGCTTGTGAATGACGCTATTCCCGGCGGCGAAAGCTGGGCCGACCTTATGCAGCGCGAGGTTCAGCGGATAATTAAAGGGCGTGATGGCTACGATGACGCCGAGCGGCTCGCGCACCGTCATGGCCATGCGGCCTTTGCCCGCGGGCGCGGCCTCGAGCGGAATGGTTTCGCCATGCAAGTTGCGCGCGGCGTCCGCGGAGGCAAGCAGGGTCTGTTGACTGCGTTCAGCCTCGGCGCGCGCCTCACGGATGGGTTTGCCCGACTCGCTCGAAATCAGGCGCGCAAACTCTTCCACATCGCGGGCAAGCAACTGCCGCATTCTTTCCAGAAGTTCCGCGCGCTCGTAGAGCGTCAGAGCGGCCATTGCCCGCGCGCCTGCTTGGGCCGCCGTGATAGCCTGATCCACAACGGCATCATCCGCCTCGTAAACCTCGCCGACGGGCGTGCCATCGTAGGGAAGCCTGATAGTTTGCGTGGAACTTGTTCGCACAGGCTCGCCGCCGATCCACATGGGCGATGCCTGCTTTTCTGCCTTTTCTACGGAAACAGGAGACATGAGGGTTCCTTCTGGCGCAACACAGCCTGGGGGGAATGTTAATTGAGCTTCAACGAAAGTTTTTTACCGTTCAGCGTGTACTCGAGGTAGTGCGGCGCCTTTTTGCTGTCCTTGGAAAGCGAGAAGTATATGTACCCGGCAATAGGAGCAGATGTGTTTACCTGCGGAAGCCCCTTCTCGCTGAGTTCGAGTTGCATGACGTCACGATCACGCGAGGTCGAAGCCGCAGGCATCGACGGATCGGGACCTCCCACGCCAACCCCCACGCCAACTCCATAATCGACGCCGTGTACGCGCTGTCCGGTGATCGGGTCAATGCCCGATTCGTACCCCACGTGCATGACCGGCGAAACCTGAACCCCAGTTCCTTGCGCTGCCTTTTGATTGTGGTTTTGAAGCTCAGCCGCCAGCAGGCGCGCGCTCGAAGGCTTTACGGCATGGTCCGTGTTCCCTGCCTGCAAGGCAAAATCATTGAGCGAGACGTCCATCGACTTGCCTTTCGCCGGATACAACGCCACCTCGACCACCAAGCAGCAACTGTTCAGGTCGGTGCTGAAGTTGCTATGAACCTGTTTCGCCGTGAGGAGCCGGGCGCCGATCGCGGCGCCGTTTGCCTGGGCATGAGCCGGATACTCCAGCACCATGCCTCGCGGCACCGTTCCCTGTGGGCCGGTAGCGAGCAGAGGCAGCGTTAAGATCGTAAGTACAGCAAGACCTAGAGTGAGTTTCACGGCTTTACCCTCCCATCACCCGGAGCAAGTTTAGCCAATATCTGAAGTTTCTTCCCGCTGAGCACATAGATGCGCTGGCAAAAGTCTGAGTGGCCTGACGCCTTAAAGCACATATTGTAAGCGCCCGGGCTTAACCACACGCTGCCCTTCAGGCTCGCTACGCTGCCAGCATAGGCATCGTCAATAAACACTTCCGCCACCTTCGGCTCAACCTGAAGCTTTACCTGTCCCTTGCCATAACCGGCCCCCAAACTGAATGCGTAGGGAGGGACTCCATAGAAACCGGGATTCCAAAATGGAGCGTAGCCGTAATAACCCCAGAATGGATAACCGTAGGCGTATGAGAGCGGCAGAAAGTCCAGCCCAGAGAAATAAGAATACCCTGCGCCAACCATGACCGGACCTAATTGAAAATGAATCCGGTGGCGCGAATGCGAAGTGGCGGAATTACTGCTGCCTTCAGTTTGGGCTGATTTTGACGCCTGCTGATCTTGCGCCGTCGCTTTATAAGACGATGCGCTTTCCTGCCCTGCAAAGCCAAGGGTTGCGGTGAGTAGCACGAGCGGCAAGAGAAGTTGCAAATGAGCGTTTCGAGGAAACACAATCGCCGACCCCGAACGGCTAAAGTAATCTTGCTCTCCCACGCGGCGGGATGTCAAGCAGGTGAGGCTTATTGACCGCTTCCGACGCGCTCGAACTCCAGCGATGTGCTGTCGTAGTCGCCGCGCAGTGCGAGGTGCAGCCCGTGATTCATCAGGAACGCGCCACTCACCGTTTCCTGCTTTTCGATCAGCTTATTGTCGATTCTCTTGATACGGTAAAGCGCCGTTGGGTCGAGGCCGCGCAGATATATGGTGGGAGCGGGCCACAGATATTGCTGGGAATGGAGGAAGGCAAACAGCACCGCCTGCGAGCCGTCAGCAGACACGTATTCATTGGCCGTCAGATTGCCCTTGCGCGGTAGAAACAGCCGGTAGAGACTGCCTTCCTGCACGGTGGCGCGAATGGTTTTGTAATAGCCGATCATCCGTTCGGCCAACGCAAAGTCCTCATCAGACCACTTGTTGAGATTGGCGCCGATGCCGAGCGCGCCCTGCGTGGCCACCAGGAAGCGGAACTTCAGCGGCGTCGAGCGTCCGTTGAGGTTGGGCACGTCCGTCACCCAGTCAGACATGATGTGGGGCGTGTAGGCATAGGTGAATCCTTCCTGAATGCGAAGCCGGTCAAAAGCCTCGGTGTCGTCGGAGGGCCATACGTCGTCCACGCGCTTGAGAATTCCCAGGTCCACGCGGCCACCGCCGCCCGAGCAGGATTCGATTTCAAGTCCCGGATGTTTGGCGCGCAAGCGGTCCATAATCCAGTACACGTTGCGGACGTACTTCACCCAGATTTCCTTCTGCTCCGCTACCGGAACTTCCGGCCAGCCGGGCTCGGAGAAGTTGCGGTTCATATCCCACTTGATGTATTTGATGTTGTTTTCCGAAAGCATCTTATCAAGCACGCCGAAGATGTAATCGCGCACGTCGTCGCGCGCCATATTAAGCACAAGCTGGTTGCGCGCTTCACTGCGCGGGCGGCCAGGGAAATTCATGACCCAATCGGGATGCCGGCGGTAGAGGTTGCTATCCGGGTTGACCATTTCCGGCTCGAACCAGAGGCCAAAATCCATGCCCAGGTTGTTCACGTAGCTGATGAGCGGCTTGAGGCCGTGGGGGAATTTCCGCGGATTCACGTACCAATCGCCGAGTCCAGCGTGGTCGTTGTTGCGTTCGCCGAACCAGCCGTCGTCCATCACAAACAGTTCCACCCCGAGATTGGCGGCCTTGGCGGCAAGCGCCTCCTGTCCGGCTTCGTTCACATTGAATTCGGTAGCTTCCCACGAGTTATAGAGCACAGGCCGCAGGCGCGGATGAGGATGGCCGGGGAGAATCTCACTAAGCTCAAGCCGGTGCATCAGCCGTGATGCGCCTCCGAAGCCGTGATCGCTGAATCCTCCGTAGTAAGCAGGAGTCGTCAGGCTTTCGCCCGGCTTGAGCGGCCAGGAAAAATCAAAATCGTTAAAACCTCCGGTCACGCGCACCTGATGCGCGGGAGGCGTATCCTCCACCGTCAGCTTCCAGTTACCGCTCCAGGCGAGCGCGCCGAACCAGACGCGCCCGTGCGCTTCGTCCGCCTCGCCGCCGTCCAAGGCAAACCATGGATTGAGCTCGTGACTGGTGGCCCCGCGACGGCTATCGAGCACCTTTTTGCCCGGATTCACCGGCTCCTGGATCACCTGATCCTCGCCCGCCCAGCGGCCCGTGAGATAAGTCAGACGATAGTTCGCGCCTCGCGGCACAGACCAAACGCCCGATTGCGCGCTCTCGATTGTTACCGTCTGGGGTGTGCGGTTTTCAATTTCCGCCCGCTTCGAGATGATGTCTTCCTGCGGAAATACATGATAAATAAGGTTTACGAACAGGTTGTATTGAATGTCTTTCAAGTGAAGGGTAAGCGTATCTCCCTGAATGTCGTATGAAGAGTATTTCAGCACCAAATCGCGGTCGCCGTCCGCAAGCGTCACCTTGAGAGCAGGTTCATTGTAATATTCTCCGCCCCAACCGGGATATTCAAGGTTGGTCATGGTTTCGCTGGAATTGAACGAAGCGGCCTCGGGCCTGGAGTGCGCAGGAGAAAAATCGTTGTCGCTCGTGAGTTTTTCGCCCCAATAAAGAAATTGCAATTCGTTGCGCTCGTTAAGACCCATCGCGTAGGAGGTGTTTGCCGTCGTCAATACCCACACTTTGACGTTCGGCAGGTAGCGGACCGCCACACCGCCCGTCGCGCCGAACACAGGCGCAATGTTAGCCAAAAGCGCAACCACCAGCGCGGCAAAAAGGGGACAAAACCATTGGGTGAGTTTGACCATGAAGAAACCGCTCGAAATCCCTTGGAGTGTTTGTGAAAAGGCCGAGAAGTCGCTGTAGCGGCGGCCTCTGGCCGCCGGCTTTCGTTAATAAAACCCCAGCGGCCAGAGGCCGCCGCTACAAATTAGTGGACTTTGACCACCAGATAAAGCACCGGCCCCGGCACTTCCTTAAACCAATGCGGGGTGCCGGCGGGGATCACCAGCACGTCCCCTTTGGAAATATGCCGCGTCTGGCCGCCCTCGATGCTCGATCCGCGCATCTCGCCGGGCGCCGTTTGATGGCCGCCGACCATCTTCCCGCCCGTGACAAAAGTGGCCGAGCCGTCGACAACGTAAATCACATCGGTATCGCGCTGGTGCAGTTCCACCTCGCCCGCTTTGTCGCGCCGGGCCGTCATCACGCTGTAATTGCCGTTGCCGGGCGGATAAAGATATCCTCCCTTGGCGAAGCCCGCCGCAACTTGCTGGTGATTGAAGTAGGCCGCTCCGTGCGTCTCCGCCGCTAGCCATTGGACTGCGACCGCCACACACATACCGAGCAATGCAACCCGAAAAAGTCGCCGCAAGCCATTAGAATTCATGGGGTCTCTCCTGAGTGAACTGAACAACAACGGGATAATATGAGGGAGATTGCGGCGGAAGTCCAGCGCCATTATCTTTTGCCCGAGAAATCTTAATGGTTCGCCAGGTG
>DASZAE010000446.1:0-11217 GCA_035945515.1 Terriglobia bacterium | reverse complement strand
CGATGCGGCAGGCCGCATCGGCGCGCGCGAGATGAAGAAATCCTTTACGATCCTGCCCTGGCACGACTCGAAGTCGTGCCCTTTCGCAATAACAGCGGCGGCGGCTTTGCCGGCCGCTACAAAATCAGGCGCGGCTCAGAGCTTGCGATGGTTCATATGAAAAGAGAATTTCCTCAACATCCCATTCTGTGCGTGGGTGGCGTGGTCATAAAGCGGGATTCCGTCCTGCTCATTCGCCGCGGCTCCGAGCCGCACAAGGGTGAGTGGTCTCTCCCCGGCGGGATGGTGGAATTGGGTGAAAAGCTGGAGGCAGCCGTTCGGCGGGAAATCCGGGAAGAAACTGGCCTGCGGGTGAAGCCCCTCGAAATGCTAATGGTATTTGAGCGGATCATGCGAAAAGGTAAAAAAGTGCGGTTTCATTATGCTGTTATCGACTTCCGCTGCCGGTCCGAAGGCGGCAAGCTACAACCGGCTTCGGACGCAATGGACGCGCGCTGGGTTCGCCGCGCCGATCTTGAGGATTACAATCTAAGTCCGGCCGCACAGCGGGTGATTGCGCGGGCGTTTGACGGCCCGGGACGGGGAAGGCGGTTAAGTTGAATCGAATCGTTTGGGTAACGATGATCTTACTCTGCTCGTTTGTAACTGCGGCTTTAGGCGCGCCGCAGGGTCAGCGGACGGCGAACATGGCTTCCGCCCTTCCGCTTGTTTCCTTGCCAGTGCTTACGGGGCGGCTGAAGAGCGCCCCCCGGCCAAATCCTTTGCGCGAAGTCACGCTGCGCAAGATGTTTGAGACCGCCGGATGCCCGCCCGCCCGCCTTTCCGAGCAGCCAGTCGACCCCGGCCAGCCGCCGAATCTGATTTGCAAACTGCCAGGAAGGGAAACGTTCCTAATCATCGTGGGCGGCCACCTGGACAAAGTAAGGCGCGGCAATGGCATTGTGGACGACTGGAGCGGGTCCTCGATGCTGCCCAGCCTCTATCAGAGCCTCAGCGCCGCGCCGCGCAAGCATACGTTTCTGTTCATCGGATTTACGGAAGAGGAAAAGGGATTGGTCGGCTCAAAATATTACGTGCGGCACGCGCCGCCTGGTCTGCTGAGGAGCATCAGGGCGATGGTCAACCTGGAATGCCTGGGGCTGAATCCGCCGGAAGTGTGGGAAGACCATGCCGCGCCGGTTTTGCTGAGAAGCCTTGAAACAGTCGCGGGGACGATGAGGATCAACGTGCCTGGAATTGACCTGGAGCGCGTGGGACGCGATGACGCCATGTCGTTCCGGAAACACAAGGTCCCGACGATTACCATCCATTCGCTAAGTCAGAATACTATCCGAGTGCTTCACAGCAGCAGAGACAATATTTCAGCAGAGCACATGGATGATTACTACGAAAGTTACCGGCTGGCGGCGGAATATCTTGCGTATTTGGACAAAACGCTGCCGTGAAGAAAACTGTGACAGTGGCCTTTCTATACAGAGCGCCATAAGTTAGCGACGGTGATTGGCTGTAGCGGCGGGCAAAGTCAGTAAGGGGCCGCCGGCTTTTAACCGTAAAGTCCGGCGGCCCCTTACTGGCTTTGCCCGCCGCTACAGAATCAGGCGCCGCCGATTTATGGCTTCCGCTAAGAGGCAGTCTTTTTCTGCGGAAGACAGGCTTGAACGGTGACAAAGTTCGACAACGAAGTGGCGAATTTCTTAATCCCGACGCTTTGAAAATACACTTCGGTCTGAACGCGATCGCACTCGACGACCGATCCCCAGCCATACTTCGAGTGGCGGACGTATTGCCCGGTTTTTAGTTTCAATGGACAGCCTCGATCTAGTAGTTTCGTTTACGCTCGAAACGGTCACGGCCGCCGCCACCGCCGCGCTTAGGTCCCGAAAAGCCCGTGCGCTGGGGGCGAGCCTCGTTAACCGTCAGCGGTCGTCCGCCAAAATCGGCGCCGTTCAAGCTTCCAATCGCCCGCTGCATGTCTTCGCCTTCCGCCAGCTCGACAAAGCCGAATCCGCGCGATTGTCCCGACATTTTATCCATCACCACCATCGCCGACGCCACTTTGAAGCCCGCATCGGTGACAAAGCTGTTGAGCGTGCCATCGGTGGCGCTGTGCGGCAGATTACCAACATAAAGCTTAGTTGCCATTTGATCCTCCTGATGAGGGTCAGCCCTTGGACTCACCCGGTTAACTGCGTGCTGAAGACGTCTTTCGATGTTGCGCCCGTTCTGCAGAGGCGCCGTCCACAGCATTGTCTGATGACTTTTGTAATTGCAATTCCCGGGTTCGTTGCCGGTGCCGGATCTTATTCCGCCGCGCGCGCCCGAATCTTGCTTTGTCTCCCGTTTTCTCTGACATGGTTCCTCGCCGCTTCAGGCGGTTGCTTGCCCCGGTCGCTTCGATGTTCAATTTCAATGCGCGCCGGATACCGGTTGATTCGGGTTCAGCAAAAGGCGCTGGCCTCACAAGACCTGATGCCAAGGCCTCGACAGTTGAGGCGTCGCAGGTCGAGGCTTTCGATGCGCTCAAGAGGTACATTTCCAGCTAACATGCCTTGATTCAAACGATCTGGAGATTGGTTGGGTATGATGTTAGGAATATCTCACTTCCATATTCATCATGGGCGCATTAACACTGAATGTCAAATGCTGTGAGAGGTCGCCGCTGCAGAATAAGGCTGGCGTCAGCCCTGCGGCTGCGGCGAGACGGCGCGGGCAGTCTCCTTGATCTGGAGTTGATCCAAGGTGGCTTTCAACGACGCGGTCAGATTACTGGCGTAGCGGATGAAGTGATGGCCCGAGAGCAGGATGGTATAACCCATCCACAGTTTTGCCGGCTGCAGGGACCAGCGGCCCACAAGCTGTGCGAGGAATTTCCAATAGGCCAGGCGGTACGACGACAAGATGCCCTGGCAGAGGATGGAGCGAAGCACAATGCCAAGGCTGAGCATAAACGGATATTGCGTCACCTTCTGCTGCTTGCTGATTTCCCAGTGCACGAGCGAGCGGTAAGCGCGGTTGTAAAACGCCGAAGGCGAGTAGAGCGAGATCAACGTTTCGCGGAAGCCCTCAATCAGCACGGGAAGAGGAAGATGGGTTTTGAAATTCGGCACGTCGAAATTATCGTTGGAGGGGCTATCCTTCAGCAGCCGTCCTTCCTTCAGCATTCTGGCGTAGAGCGGCGTGGTGGGCGGCGCTTGCAGGAAACCGGCCATGGCCCACGGAATAGCCGCGCGCTCGATGAAGTCGCGCTGCTGCTCGAAAATATCTTCTGTGTCGGAATCGAAACCCATGATGAAACCCGCCGTCACCCAAAGCCCCTTGCCTTGGATGAAAAGGATGCTCTCCAGCGGGTCGCGCCGCAGGTTCTGAAACTTCTTGGCCTCCGCGAGCGACTCTTTGGAAGGGCTTTCAATTCCAACGAAGACATAGAAGAAATTGGCTCTCACCATCGCTTCGATCAGCTCGGGGCGCTGCGCCAGATCAATCGAAGCCTCGGTATAAAAGAAAAGCGGATAATCGCGGGATTTCTGCCATGTTTCCAGGCTCAACGCCAGCTCAAGCGCAAGTTTATGGTTGCCAATGAAATTGTCATCGACGATAAAGACCTGCTTTTTCCAACCCAGCTCCAGCAGCCTTTCAAGCTCCGCAATCAACTGGGCGGGGCGCTTGGTGCGCGGCTTTCTGCCATAGATGGTGATGATGTCGCAGAATTCGCACTGGAACGGACAGCCGCGCGAGAATTGCACGGGCATCACCGCGTAGTTTTCCATCTTCAGCAGATCGAAGCGCGGCGCGGGCGTCTTGCTCACGTCCGGCTTCTGATCGATTTGATAACGCCGGCGCGCCATGCCTTGTTCGAGGTCACGCGCGATCTGGGGAAATTCCTCGTCGGGCTCGCCCACCACCACGTGGTCAGCGTATTTCAGCAGAACCTCCGGCTCGCTGCTGGCGTAAGGCCCGCCCACCATCGTTCGCTTTCCAAGCCGCCGGGCGCGCGCCAGCGTTTCGATCACGCCGTGCTCCTGCACGTGCATCCCGCTCACCATTACGAGGTCGGCCCACAGGATGTCGGCGTCCCGAAGCGCATCAAAAGCCTGGTCGATCAGACGGACGGTCCAATCCTTCGGGCACAGCGCGGCCACCGTAATCAGGCCGAGCGGAGGCATGGTGGTCTTCTCCGGCAGCAGGTTCATCATGCCCTGGAAGCCCCAGAACGAAGAAGGGATCACGGGCCAGACCATGAGCACTTTCAAGGCCGGGCCGAGCGGCGGGAACTCGTGTATTGCAGGCGGCGTTTGCTCTTGGACAGAGAGTGTTTCAATGATGTCGGGCACAGGTTCCTCGGAGACCGAGCCGTCTCGTTCTCGCTTGCGCCAGCGCGGCCCGTCAATGTTTATTGAGGATTACAAATTATAGTGACGACAAATCTTGTAGCGGCGGCCTCTGGCCGCCGGCCGGTACTTAAAACGGCGGCGCTCAGAGAGCGCCGCTACAGAAACAATTGTCACTATAATTTGTAATCCTCAATAATGCGCGTTTCACGCCGCGAAAAGGTGGCAGGGTGAGTGGAGGCGGCGCTTCAAAGCGAAAACACTATACCACACAAGTTAAGGCGAGAGGCATTTTATCGGCGTGGGGTCGTATTACTCTGGCAGCCTCTGGCCGCCTGTCTCTACCTTCCCGCGCCCTGCGCCATGAAGCCTCCATCCACGGCGAGCGTTTCGCCGGTGACAAAGCTGGCCGCGTCGGACGCCAGGAAAATTGCCGCGCCCTTGATCTCCTCCAGATTCCCGAAGCGCCCCATCGGCGTGTGCGACAAAATGGAAGCCTTGCGGCCTGATTCGTTGATGATGTGGCGATTGAGTTGGGTTTCAAAAAATCCGGGCGCGATGGCGTTCACCGCGATGTGGTAGGCAGTCCATTCGGCGGCGAGCGCGCGCGTGAGCGCCACGATAGCGCCTTTGCTCGCGCAATAGGGGGCTGACTCGTGAAGGCTGAGGAACGATCCGACGGACGCAATGTTAATCACCCGTCCGTATTGCTGGTCGCGCATGACCCTGCCCACCATCTGGCAGGCGTACCAGGTTCCTTTCAGGTTGATGTTGAGAATGCGGTCAAAGGTCTCGTCATCGTACTCAATCGAAGGGTTGCGCTTAGTGGTCCCGGCGGAGTTCACTAAAATGTCGATCCGTCCCCATTCTTTCAGCAGGAGATCAATGACCCGCTGGATTTCCGCCCGCTGCGTCACGTCCGCCGCGGCCTCGATGGTCTTGCGACCCATCGAGCGGATTTCCGCCGCGGTTTTGGCAACCTCTTCAAGACGGCGCGCGACCGGAGCAACATCCGCGCCCGCCTCGGCCAAACCGTGCGCGATGGATCGGCCAATGCCGCTGGTGCCGCCGAAAACCAGCGCGCGCTTTCCTTCGAGGTTAAGTTTTGAATATGCCACTCACGACCTCCGTGTTGAGATGAGGAGGCATCGTAGCACCAGACAAAAATCAAAGGCAAGCGAATTGCCTGGATTTGTAGCGGCGGCCCCTTACAAGCTTTGCCCGCCGGTCTTTACTTAAAAACCGGTGGGCGAAGCTTGTGAGGGGCCGCGGCTACAACGCCGGGCAGCATTCGCCGCGCGGAATGGGATCGCCGTGCGGGCATGATCGAGGGTGATGAAGGAAAGCGCAAATCCGGGTGGTGACTTCGGCGGTCCAGAGAGGCTCGATCTTCAAGGCGTTCTCATGCAGCCGGTCTTCGCCCATGCCGAACGTCTCGTAGAAGAATCGCTCGGCCAGGCGATGGCGGCGGATCAATTGATCCGCCCGGTATTGACCCTCCGGCGTGAAGGAAATTGCTCCGTCGTTGTCCAGGCGGATGGTCCCTTCCTGTGCCATCAAAAGGAATGTAGCGCGATTGGTGGCGAACTCGGGCAGCATTTCGGCGGGGAAGCGATCCTGCCCTTTTTCTTCTTCGGCGCGCCAGACGGCCTGCAAAAGATTGTCCGTCAATAGGCTTTCGTGCTCTGGCAAGGCGGAGACCTCCGTCAGCCGTCCGTGATGAAGATCGACGCGTCGCTCCGCCATGCGCCCGATCTCAGGGTCGTGCGTGACCATTAGGATTGTATGCCCCTCACGGTGCAAATCCGCGAGCAGACCCATGACGATGGATTCGTTCACCTCGTCGAGGTTGCCGGTGGGTTCATCGGCGAGGATCAAGTTGGGTTGATTGATGAGCGCGCGCGCCACGCACACGCGCTGCTGCTCGCCGCCCGAAAGCTGCGAGGGCAGATGATGCAGCCGGTCGCCCAGGCCGACTCGCTTGAGCGCCTCGCGCGCCTCCTGTTCTTCGGCCAGACTATGGAAATACTGAGCGAGCATCACGTTCTCGACCGCGGTGAGATAAGGCGCCAGATGAAACTGCTGAAAGATGAAGCCCACTTTTTCGGCGCGAAAACGCGCCAGGTCGTTCTTGGAAAGCCGCGTCAATTCCTCGCCGTCAATCGAGACCGACCCTTCACCGGGCGAATCGAGGCAACCGAGGATGTTGAGCAGCGTGCTTTTGCCCGAGCCCGAGGGTCCCATCACTGCAACCCACTCGCCGCGCTCCACGCTGAGCGAGACGCCGCGCAGCGCGGCCACGGAAGAGCCGTAGTTTTTGGTGAGACCTTTGATTTCAATAAACACCAAGTTAAGCTCCCAAAAACCAGTGACGAGTGATGGGTGACAAGTGACAAGCAAAAAAGCATTATATGCTGATCAATTACGCCTGCTTCTCAAGAAGAGATCTTCGTATTTCAGGCTCCTTTGAGCGCCGCCGCGGGCTGGATTCGCCGCACGACGCGCACAGGCAAGAGCGTTGCGATTACGGCCAAAAGCGCGGTGGAAATGCAAATGACGGGGAACACCCATGCGCTGGGAGCGAGCGCAACATGAAAAAGCCGAGCCGCCACGCCGCGCGCAAAAAATGCGCCGATGAAGAACCCCGCAACGCCGCCAAGCAGACCCAGCACTGCGCTCTCGCAGAGAAAAAGCTCCATCACCATGCGGTCGCTCGCGCCGAGAGCCTTCATGACGGCAACGTCTTTGCGGCGCTCAAGCACAATCGCGGTCATCGTGGCCGCAACGCACAGCGCAATAATTAGCAAGATGAGCGCCGTAAGCGCAAGCATCAAGCGCCGGATGGTGGAGAGCACGCGGCCTTCCGAATAGACGATTTGGCGCACCGGACGTACGGCCAGCGCGGGCAGGGCGGAAGATAGCTGGTGAATCGCCGCTTCGATTTGCTGTGCATCGCCCGGCACGCGCATCTCAATCAGGCTGATTTTTCCCGGCAGGCCTGCGAGCTGTTCGAGCGCCGCGAGAGGCACGAACACCTGATCGTCGGCAGAGTCGCCGGTCGAGACAATCGCCGCAACTCGAAACGTTACTCGAGCAGCATGGCTGGCGCTGGCTCCGCCTCCGGGCGATAGCGAACTCAGTTGCAGTTGATCGCCGGGATGAAACCGCATTTCCGCCGCCAGATGCGACCCGACAATGCAATCGCCGGTTTTGTAATCTGCGCTGGAGCCTTGCAGCCGCCAGTTAGGATTCATCTCCACGAGGCCGCCAAGGCCCGCGCCCACAGCCATCACGTTTTCGCCTCCGGGCAGGCGCGGGTCCGGCACGGCAGGGTCAAGGTGCGAGACAACATAGAGCACGGGCAAGATTGTAGCGGCGCCCTCAGGTTGCCGGTTTTTCGTCCTCATAGCGGCCGTCGTCGCAACTTTGTCCGCCCACGCTTTATCCATGAGACTGGGCAAGGCGCTCGATTGGGCTGCGCCGCCGCGCGGAGCTATGATCACGTTCGCCCCAAAGGCGCGGAACGATTCGGTCATCTTGCGCTCGACGCCGCCGTAAAGGTTCAGCAGCAATGAGCACACTGCCGCGCCTACTAGAAGCGATCCAATGCCGAGCAGCGCCTGCAGCCGCTTCACCTGGAGCGACCGGAAGCACAGCAACCAGAAGATGCTGCGGCGGGTTTTGGGATCGTGTCGCATACGCGGTCAAGTTTCAGTCGCCAGAAAAAAGCGGTGGTTGGTTTTTCCTGACACCTCACACCTGGAATCTGGCCCCTGTTTTACTCGCTTCGCAGCGCCAACGCCGCGGGCGTCCGCAGGCCGCGTTCGAGCGGCAGAGCCGATCCTGCGAGAGCCACGAGCAGCGCGAGCGCGAGCGCGCCGGGCAGGATCACCCAATGAATGCTCACCGGCGAGTTGAATATGGCGCGTCCCAGCCGCTCCGCCAGTTCGCTGCCCAGGCCATAGCCGAGCGCCCCGCCCGCGAGGCCAACGGCGCACGCTTCGATCAGGAAAATGGCCGCCACGCGTGCATCCGTCGCGCCCAGCGACTTAAAAAGTCCGATTTCCGCGCGCCGCTCGAGCACACTCGCCAGCATCATGGAGGAGACGGCGAGGGCCGCCGTAATGAGCGCCGCCGCCGCGAGCAGCCACATGAGCAAGCTCACCCGATTGAGGACGTTGCCCTCGGTTTCCGACACCCGGTAGACAGGCAGGGCCGAGGAGCCGGGGATAGCCTGCTGAATTTGATAAGCTACTGTGCTGGCGTAGTTCGAGCAGCTCCACTTTTCGTATTCATCGGGCGTCATGCGCGTGACCGGGGTGCGCGCCAGGCTGTCATCCGGCTTGGTGATGGCGCTCACTTCCACGCGGCGCACCTCGCCTTCGAGTCGGGCAATCTTCTGCACCGTGGCCAGCGGCGCGAGCACTTCCTGGTCTTCGATCCCGCCGCTTTCCAGAATGCCGCTGATGTGCAACTCAATCGTTTGGGCAGGATGCGCAGAACTGGCGCGGCTCCCGGCAGATAATTCTCCGGCATTGATCTCAACTGTTTCGCCTTTTTTCAACCCCAAAGCCTGCGCCATCGCCGAACCCACCACACACTCATCAGGTGAACCGGGCCAACGCCCTTCAACCTTCCATGCGGGGTGCAGCTCGCCGATGCCGGTGTGGAACGATTCGCCGGAGCCAAGGTCAAGCGTTTGGTTAAACCACGTGCCAATCAGCACAAAGTGGTGGCTGCCAAGCCGGGCCGGCGCATAAACAAACGGCGCGAAAGCCTCAATGCTGTTGCGCCAGAAGATTTTTTTCATCGCGGGCAGGGAAGACTCTTCAAGGTAAGCGCCTGTGCCTGCCGGACGGAAATCAACCCCGCCTACCGACACCGGAAACGCGTCGGCGGCGGGCGTGACTTCGATGTTTGCGCCTACGGCGCGCAGCTCATGGTTGACCTTGTCGCCTACGTCAACGGCAATCGTGGCCACTGCCGTGGCCACCGCGATGCCGAGCGTAATTGCCGCAAGGCTGAGCAGCTTGCGCCGCCGCTTGCGCGCGAGAGATTGGCTGACAATTCGGGGAATCATCTTAAATACGGTTTAAATACAGTGACGAATATGGTAGCCACGGCACGGCTGTAGCGGCGGCCTCTGGCCGCCGGTTTTCATATTAAAGACCGGCGGCCAGAGGCCGCCGCTACAGCGGGCGCCTGGGTTGGCTACCACTGCGTGACAAGTAACACGCAATTGTGCTGCTTGTCGCTACTTTACTGTTTTCCAAACACACCGGCTGCCGCTTCCAAGGCGCTCTCGGCCACGGTAATCGAGGGCGTTCCCTTTTGGTAATTAAACTCAATCGGGATAGGGTTGCACCCGCCCTTCAATCCGATGGTCGGAATGTAAATGGCAGATGAACAGTTGCGGCAGATCACGTTCCGGCCATCCTGATAGTAGCCTTGCGTGCCGCAAATACGGCAGGCATCGAGCGCCACATGGACCGTGCCCGAATCATCCTCGATGGCAATCAGGCGCACACCGACGCCGTGCACCGTCACCAGGTAGTGATGCAGCTTGTGATCCTGAAGCTCGGCGGTGGGAATGGCGGCGCCGCCCTCTACCATTTTGACGGGTTCGGGCGGCGTTACAGCCTGCGCCACGCGCGAGTAGAGGAATTCGGCACTGATGAGCACGATCACCAGCAATCCCACGGCGCTCACGGTCGTTTTCCAGAAAACTTCGCGCCGCTGTTCGGCCACGGCCTTGCGACGTTCAGGAGCGGGCAGTGTCTGAAGCTCCGTTTCAGCGCGCTTTGCGCCCTGGAATTTCTGCGCGAGCACCAGGAAAAGGCACAGCGCGATGATGACCACGAAGAAAAAGGCGTCGTTATTGACGATGGGGCCAACCAGGTGCATTTCCTCGCGGCTCGAGGGCAGCACCATCGCCTCGGAAAGCTCGTGGATTCCTGAAATGAGCAGTTGCAGCGCCACTACCAGCAGCACGATGGTGGTGACGCTGAAAAACTTGCGCAGATTCACTTTAATGCTGCCTTTGAAGAAGGCAACGCCCAACCCAACGGCCAGCGCAAGACCGATAACGCCGCCGATGAAATTCATTAGGGCCGTCGTATCGAGAGAAACCGCAGCCAGAAATAACACGGTCTCAATACCTTCACGAAAGACCATCAGGAAAACAAATAGGAACACCCCCCATGCGGCGCTCCCCCCGGCGCGGCCTGTAAGTCCGGCCAGTTTTTCTTCGATTTCGCGCTTCATGTGCTTTGCCGTCATGTACATCCAGATGACAACCGAGGCCACAAATACCGCCCCCACCAGCATCAGCCAGCCCTCGTAGGCGTCTTCGTTAACTCGAAGCAGGGAAACGAAATAGCCGGCGACACAGCTTGCTACTACCGCTACGCCAAGCCCCCAGTACACGTACCGGATCAGCGCCTCGCGGCCGCTCTTGCGCAGATAGCCGGCCACAATGCCCACAATGAGCGCCGCTTCCACGCCCTCTCGTAAAGTGATAACCAAAGATCCAAGCATAGGTTTCTCTAATTCACCATTTCCGCGCACGCTCCGCGAGTTAAAAGCATATTATGTTGAAGGATAAGCACTTGTCTTGATGCCCGATTCCACCCACCAATCTATACCTTTTTGTAATGATGATTATACCCAGAATTAACGCCGGATGGAAATAGCAAAAACGCGCAACCCGCCGAATGAGGCGAGGGGTTACGACTGGCCGCGCGGCTCGGCGTGGATGCTGACCTTCATAATTTGCGGGAATTCCTTGCGGAACTTAAGCTCTAATTCGTCGGTGATTTCATGCACGCGCCGCAGGGGAAGCTCCGGTTCGAGGGTACAGTGGAGACTGACCATAAAGTCTTCCCCCACC
>DASZAE010000445.1:0-2662 GCA_035945515.1 Terriglobia bacterium | reverse complement strand
CGCGTCCAGACCGAGGGCCTGTGGATCAAGTGCGACGATTGCAAACAAACGCTGTGGAAGAAAGACCTTGAAGCGAACCTCTATTGCTGCCCCAAATGCGGCCGCGCCTTCCGCATGTCCGCAAAGGACAGGCTGCGGATGCTGTTCGATGACGGGAAATACACGGAGCATGATGCAGGGCTTGAATCGTCCGACCCGCTTAAATTCAAGGATACGAAGAGTTACCATGACCGCCTCAAGAAGGCCGAAAAGGAAACCGGCCTGAAGGACGCGCTAATCACCGGCGAAGGGCTGATCGAAGGGCACAAGACCGTTATCTGCGCCATGGAGTTCCAATTCATCGGCGGAAGCATGGGCGCGGTGGTGGGCGAGAAGATTGCGCGCGCGATTGACCGTTGCATTGCGGGCGGGATGCCGCTCATCGTGGTTTCGTGCTCCGGCGGCGCGAGGATGATGGAGGGCGTCATCAGTCTAATGCAAATGGCCAAGGTCAGCGCCGCGCTTGCGCGACTCGAGGCCGCGAGGCTGCCTTACATTTCTATCCTGACCGACCCGACTACCGGCGGCGTGACCGCGAGCTTCGCCATGCTGGGCGATTTGAACATTGCGGAGCCGGGCGCGCTGATTGGTTTTGCCGGACCGCGCGTAATCGAGCAGACCATCCGGCAGAAGCTGCCTGAGGGGTTTCAGAAGTCCGAGTTTCTCTTGGAGCATGGCATGTTGGATGCCATCGTGCCCCGCAAGGAGCTAAAAGCGTATCTGGGACAGGTGCTGGGCTTGCTGTGCTCTGCCTCGAAGCCCTAACCCAGTAGTAAAAGCAGGAACGGGGCGAGGGACCTTTGCAAGAAAGAATCTATGAACTATGCCGGTTGTCTAAGCCAACTCGGTGACCTTGGGCATGAGCTTGCAAGCGTCAAATTTGACCTTCAAACGATTGAACAACTGCTTGCCGCGCTAGGCAATCCCCACCTGAAATATCCCACTGCGATCGTTGCCGGGACCAACGGCAAAGGCTCCACATCCGCCATGCTCGCGGCTATTCTTGGCCGCGCTGGGCTGCGCGCGGGGCTTTACATCTCGCCGCATCTGGTGCGCATCAACGAGCGCATCCGCGTCGCAGGCGCTGAAATTCCAGACGATGCGTTTGCCGCCGCATTCACCGAAGTCCACCAGTGCGCGTCCAGCCTGGCTGAAAGCGGGAAGCTGCCGCGCCGTCCGAGTTATTTCGAATACCTCACCGCAACCGCATTCCTCCATTTCGCCCAAGCGCGCGTGGACTTCGTCGTTCTCGAAGTCGGCATGGGAGGAAGGCTAGACGCCACCAACGTCACCGATGCGCTGGTTGCCGTAATCACCAATGTCGCGCGCGACCACGAGCAGTATCTTGGCGCTACAATCGAAGCCATTGCCCGTGAAAAAGCCGGTGTAATCAAAGGCGGACACCCGGTCATTTCCGGCTGCGAACACCCGGACGCGCGGGAAGTTATCCGCAGGCGCGCGGAAGAAACCGGGGCAGAGCTGCTCGATTTATCTGCTCTGGCGCGCGTTTCCAACCTTCACGATCATGCAGGGCGCTTCTCTTTTGATCTCGCGCTTGGCGGTGAAGATTTCCTTGAACTCGCCCCGGCGCTTGCCGGCCGCGTGCAGGTGAAAAACGCTGTAGCCGCTGTGGCGGCAGCTCAGTCACTCAAACATTTTCTCAAGCCGAGGGGTTTCAACATTACGCAGGCAGCCATTGCAGAAGGACTGAGCGCGGTCGAGTGGCCTGGCCGGTTAGAAACGATTTCGGAGCGGCCGCTGGTTCTGCTGGACGGAGCGCACAACCCGGCGGCGGCGGCGGAACTTGCGCGCTTCGTGCGGGAAGAGCTCGACGGCCGGAAATTGAGATTGGTCTATGCGTCCATGCGCGACAAAGCCATTGACGAGATTTCGGAAATCCTATTTCCGCTTGCGCATGAAATCTATCTGACCTCGCCGCCCGTGGGCCGCACCGCACCGCCCAATGAAATCCTCAGCAGGGCGCGCACCAACCCGGAACGGATCGTCATCGAAATGGATCCCACGCGCGCCGTTGAAGAAGCCTGCCGCGCGAGCGCCGAAGAAGATGTGGTGCTCGTGACCGGGTCGCTTTTTCTTGTGGGCTCGGTTGAGGAATCGCAGCGCGTAGGCGCGCTCAACCTGGAGCGCAAACCAGGGCAGCCGGTTAGCGTCGGCCCCTTTTGAGCAGCGATCCAACATCCGCAGGAATGAATCCAAGCCACACGCCAACTGGAAAACGCGCTGGGGACTTTCTAAGCCTGCTGCGTTCGCTTGTGTTTCCGGACCTGCCAATTTGCCTCTATACCGCGGTATTGGGCGCGGCCTCGCTCGCTGGATCATTCTTCGATTCTCAAGGGCGCTGGCAGCACGGGTGCGCGCGCCTGTGGTCAAACCTGATTCTCAAAACCAGCCGCATCCAGCTGAAGATAACGGGTGCCGAAAACATTCCCGCTGGCGAGGCGGCAATCTTCTGCGCGAATCATCCAAGCGCCATGGATATTCCCATTCTGTTTGTTTGCCTGCCGATTCAGTTCCGCTTCGTCGCCAAGCGGTCGCTGTTTGACGTGCCGTTTTTGGGCTGGCATCTGTGGCGCTCCGGACATATTCCCGTCGAGCGCGACCG
>DASZAE010000444.1:0-6238 GCA_035945515.1 Terriglobia bacterium | reverse complement strand
CGCTGGTTTCTAATAGCAAAGACCAGCGGGCGAAGCCTAAAAGGGGCCGCCGCTACAATCCTTACGGCACTTGCGCGTAGAGCGAGAAAAGCGGCAGATAAAAAGCCACCAGCACAAAAGCCACCACAATGGCCACCGCGGAGATCATCACCGGGTCGACCATGGCCACCAGGGCCGCCATATCGATGTTGACATCTTCTTCGTAAAACTCGGCCACGCTTTCAAGCATGGCGGGGAGAGCGCCGGTAGCCTCGCCCACTTCCACCATGTCGAGCGCCGTCGCAGGAAAAACCCCCGTGGCCCGCAGGCTGGCCCCTAGTGACCGCCCCCCGGTTACTTCTCGCGTGGCCTCGTCAACCGCCTTTGCAATCAAAGGGCTGGTGACGGACTCGCGCGTGGTTTCGAGCGCCTCGACAATCGGCAGACCGCCCTGAAGCAGCGTCCCAAGTGAGCGGGCAAACTCCGCCACGGAAAACTTGAGCAGCAAACGGCCCACCAGCGGAAGCTTGAATTTGACACGGTCCCATTCGAGCTTCACCTTGGGAGATTGCCACGCGGCGCGCAACGCAAACGCGCCCAGAATCAGGACCAGAAGAATCTCAATCGCCCAATGCCGCACTCCAAGCGACGCGGCGATGGTGATCTGAGTCAGATGCGGCAAAGTGATCTGGAGATCGCTATAGAGTTCCGCAAAACGCGGCACAATAAAGCTGACTACAAAGCTGATGAGCACAATCAGAAAGAAGACCAGAAAGGCCGGATAGATGAGCGCCGCCACGATCTTCTTGCGAAAGCCGCGGCTGATTTTCTGATAGCTCAGGTATTGCTGAAGTACGCGATCCAGGCTGCCGCTGCGCTCGCCCGCCCGCACTGTGGCGGAATAAATCTTAGGAAAACTTTTGGTGGACTCGAAAGCCTTTGAGAGCAGCGCCCCTGAGCGCACTTCATCACGCACGTTCTCAAGCGCCCTTTGCAGGTCCCGGTTGCGCGCCTGGCGCGCCAGCAGCGAGAGAGACGTTTGCAGCGGAAGCCCGGAGCGCGAAAGCGTGAGAAATTGCTGGTTAAAGATGATAAATTCATCGGCGGGAACCTTGCGGTGCGGGCGCAGGGAAGCAAGCTGAGCCGCCAGCCAATCTTTCGGACGAACCGAAAAAATGTAATAGCCCTGCGCAGCGAGGCGTTGACGAACCTCGCCCTCCGACTCCGCCTGCTCGGTCTGGTTCATCACCTGGCCGCTTGCGGTCGCAATCTTGCAAACAAACTCCATTCGCTCCTCAAACCCTCTTGTTGTAGCGGCGGCCTCTGGCCGCCCGGCTTTTACTTAAAAAAAACCGGCGGGCGAAACCTGCAAGGGGCCGCCGCTACAGAATCACCATTCCGAATACGGCGTCCCGGCTAGCGAGGTGCCGTCTGAGCCGCTATGCACGTCCACAATCCCGGTAGATGATGCGTCGGGCGCCGTGGGCACTTGCTCGACATCCACCTTCCAGCTATCGTTCGATCCCGTCATCGGGTCGGTTGGGATGCCGCCGCGCAAATAGCCTGCATCCACAAGGTCCTGCAGTTCCTGCGGGGGTTGTTGCTTGTCGACCGTATATTCATCGATCAATTGGCGCATGGTCTGCAAATCTTGGCGCAGCACGGCTTCGCGGGCGCGCTGCATGATGGTGGTATACGTTGGCAGCGCGAATGACGCCAGAATCAGGATGATCGCCATCACAAACATGAGCTCGAGCAGCGTAAAGCCGCGCGCGGACCTTTGTTCATCGATCTGGTATGGCGGCCTCTGGCGGGCATCGACGCCGGACAAGGCTGTTGCAGTGGCGGCCTCTTGCCGCCGGTTTCTACTCATGAAAGATCGGCGGCCAGAGGCCGCCGCACCAGTAAATAATCGCCGCTGATTCATAATGCTCTGCATAACGCCAAGCGCATCTCTCTACCAGCTTGAATACTGCGTCCCGTCGAGGCCGGTTCCCTGGCTCTCAGAAAAAACGTTGAACACGTTCTGGCCGCCCCAGTCAGTCGAATTGGGGTCATCTTGCATCGAGCGCAGCCCCCAGTTCGCCTGGCCGGTCATCGGGTCAACGGGAATCTTGCGCAGGAACTTATACTTAAGGTCGGATTGCGCTTTCACCGGCACGCCCTTCACCAGCGTCTCGAGGTCGGGCGGATAGCCCAGCGTATCCGGCTCGGTTGAAATCAACCCTTCGTCGGCAAAATCCTTATAGCGGTCAATCGCCGTGCGGATTTCGCGCAAGTCTTCGCGCAGTTCAATCTCTTTCACGTGCTGCGCGTGGATGCGCTCAATGGGCAGGGCGGCGGTGGTGAGCAACATCATGATGCCGATGACCGCGATCAACTCCACCAGCGTGAAAGCCATCTCAGAGGTCTTCGCTTGGCAAAGCCGCCCTTTCACGGCTGAACTCCGCGAGGAGAATTAAGAGGCGAAGGGGGAGTTGGAACGATGGCAGAAACCTTAGGCGCGAGCGGATTTTCCAAAGCGTTCGGCAGACGGATCACATGGGGAGTCATCATGATCATGACCTCCTCATCTACCGTATGGACTTCTGTGGTAGAGAACAAATACTTCAGCACGGGAATGTCGGCGAGGCCCGGCAGGCCGGAAACGGTGTTTGTGGTTTGAGTCTGAATCAAGCCTCCGAGCAGGCTTGATTCACCTTCTCGCACTCGGATCGTATGGTCTACCGTGCGCTTAGTAAACGTCGGCTGCTCGATGCCGCCGATGTTGGTTGGAGTGCCGAGGGCGGAAATCTCAACGTCTGATTTTAGAATTACATCGCCATTGCCTGCGACATAAGGCGTGAGCTTAAGAACGACGCCGACGTCTTTGTATGTGAATTGGGTGTTGGCGAGCAAACCAAACCCTCCCGTGGCCGTGCCGGTCGTTCCAGCCGTCGGAATGCCAAAGCTGCCCGTGGCCAGCGGCACGCTCTGGCCAATGGTAAGGGTCGCTTCTTCACCCGCCGTCGCGCGTACTTCAGGATTCTGCAGGATGTGCGTCCGCTGATCGCTCATTAAGGCATTGGCAATGACTCCCGGCAACTCGATGCTAAAATCCCCTGTGCTGAGCTTGCCCAATTTGTTCAGCCCAATCAAAGGCAGACTCGTCGTGGTAGCGCCTGATGATGAGGGCACAGCCGTCGGATTTAGCCCGACAGCGCCAAGGGTATCGCCATTCCCAACCCCGGAAAGCGGAACAGGCGCAAGGCCGAGGTCTCTTAAGCGGTCGCGGTCGGCTTCAATCACGCTCACTTGGATCAATACTTCGGCTTTGCCGCGGTCCAGGTTGTGAATAATTTGCGCTGCTTTGGCCACGCGCTCTGGAGTGTCGTAAAGGGTAATGGAATTGGTCACGGGGTCTTGATAAGCCTGCATGATGTCCCCGCCGCCGCTCGCCTGCATCAATTGCTTCACTGCTTGGACCAGAGACTGGCTAGTTTGCGTCGTGGAGGGGTTGCGCAGATAAACTGTCTTCAGTACCTTGGGCTCCAGCTCCCGGCGCGTGGCGGCGGAATCCGGCGCAATCATAACGGTGTTCGGCGTAACTGGAACCCAGAAGGCGTGCGCCTCGTCGGCGGCCGCCTGCAGCGCCTGAAGGATGGTCACGTTCGAGAGGTCAAGGGAAATGGTTTCGGGGTGGAAACTGTAGTAGAAAACCACATTCAGGCCCGCAAGCTTGCCAAGCGTCTCAAACACGTTGCGGCTGTCGGCCGAAAGGTGAAGATGCGCGATGGGCGTTTGCGAAAGCGCCTTGAGCTTTACTTCGCCGCTGGTTTCCGGCTGCTCTTCCTGTTCCATGGCGCGACTGAGCGCGGCTTGCCGCTGCTGCTGCGCCGTCGATTGGGCGAGCAAAATATTGCGCAGTTCCTGGCCTGCGGCCTCGTTGCTGGGATCAATGCCAACCGCCTTTTGGAATTCCGCTGCCGCATCCGCTGGCCGGTTCTGCGCCAGCAGCTGGCGCCCGCGATCATAATGCGCCGCCGACGCCTTGGCGCGGGCATCCTTCGACCAGATCATATAGTGCGTATTTTGCGGCTGATATTTGAGGGCTTGGTCAAAATGAATTACGGCGGAGTCGTAGTCTTTCTGTTCCTCGGCCTTGCGGCCCTCTCGAAACGCCACGCTGGCAGGGTTGCAAGCTGCCATGAGCAGGATGAGAGCAAGGATAAATGGCAGCCAAGCAGTTGCGTTCCACTTCCACGGGCGAATGCACATAAACCCTATGATTATCCCGCAGAAAGATTAGAGAATGCAAGGATAAGATTTTCGGTTTGACCTAAAGGTCCGACTCCCTACTAATCCATCGGGAGTTCCTCCGGCTCTGCCGGGGTGGCAGTAGTAGAAGTTTGGCAGTTCCGGGAGTCAGCACTGAAATGCCCCTCACCCGGCTCGCGGAGTTTACCCTGAGCGGAAATACCGGGATTCTTCGCTTCGCTCAGAATGACAAGCGAAGGGCTCGCCACCCTCTCCCGACGGGAGAGGGTTGGGGAAAAATAAGAAATGGCTGCCCTCTCCTTGTCGGGGAGAGGGTGCCCGACGTAGGAGGGCAGGTGAGGGGTTTTGTCTCAAGCAAAATTTTTGCAGTGCGTGAGGGTAATGGATATGCCCCTTTGAGGAGCCGCCCATTCTAAAGCCCCCGCCTCTGCAGGGGGATATTTACTTCTTTCCGCCGCAATACTTCTACCGCGCCACCCGCAGGCTGGCGCCTTTTAGAAGCTGCTCCACCTCAGAAAGCGTGGTCCAGTTAAAATCCCCTGGCGTGCTATGTTTGAGCGCGCTGAACGCATTTCCGTAGCGCACCGCGGCCGCATAGTCCTGATGCGTTAGATAGCCGTAAATGAACCCCGCGCTGAATGAGTCGCCGCCGCCGATACGGTCGACAATTTCAAGGTCGTATTTCACATCGTCGTAAAACTTGCCGTCCGCATAGGCGATGGCCGTCCAGGTATTGCGCCAGACCAGCGGGTTTTCGCGCAGCGTGATAGCCACCGCTTTGAACTTAAACTTTTCTTGCAGCCGTTGCGCCACCTCTTTGTACGCGCTGACGGATACCTTCTGGAAGTCTCCCTCTTCACCATGCGCGGACGATTCAATGCCAAAGACCACGCGCGTATCTTCTTCCGTGGTGATCAAAACATCGACGTGCTCCATCAGCGGTTCCTGCACGCTGCGCGCTTTGGCCGGGGACCAGAGCTTGCCGCGATAGTTAAGGTCGTAGCTTACCGTTGCTCCTGCTTTTCGCGCGGCGACAAGGGCCTCGCGGGTGACTGCCGCGGCGGAGTCGCTGAGGGCTGGCGTGATCCCGCTGGTGTGAAACCATCGGCAGCCTGCGAAAACCGCTTTCCAATCCACTTCGCCCGGCTGAATCAGACTGATGGCAGAGTTCGCCCGGTCGTATAGCACCGAACTCGGGCGCGGCGCGGCCCCGAATTCAACAAAGTAGAGACCCACGCGGCCTTCGCGGGTCCAAATGACGTTGGACATTTCAACCCCCGCCTGGCGCGCCCGGTTGGCCAATAAACGGCCCAAACTGTTTTCGGGAAGGCGCGAGACCCAGGCGCTTTTGAGTCCCAGCCGGTTCAGTCCAACCGCCACGTTCAATTCGCCGCCCCCGATTTGAACGTCAAGCGAGCCTGTCTGCTCGATTCTTTGAAAATGGGGCGTAGACAGCCGGATCATCGCCTCGCCAAACGTCACGACATCTGCCATGCTAGAAACCCTCCAAATTGAAAATCATTTTCATTTTTGCGACCGTCCAACACCTAGCCCTGCCATTGTAGCGCATAGTTTTGCTTTTGAAACTTTGCAGTTTTATTGGGAATTGTAGCGTAGGGTTTGCCTTTTAAACTGGTAGTTTTTTGATCGGGGCCAGTGAAACGCCGCAGCATTAAAATATGAACGCTGCGCCGAAAGCCGCATGGATAGGAGTTGCGGCGGGAGCCTTTCCAACCGTTGTTGTAGCGGCGGCCTCTGGCCGCCGGTGGTTGCTTTTTTAAATCCGGCGGCCCCTTATAGGCTTTGCCCGCCGCTACAACTAGCACTCTGCTGTTGCGAGGCGGCCGGTTACTGCGCCTGAGCGAGGACCGCAGGCTGCACGTTGCCGGAGTGAAGGCCGCACTCCTTTTTGGTTGCGTCTTCCCACCACCAGCGGCCTTCGCGCTCGTGCTGACCCGGCAGCACCGCCCGCGTGCAAGGCTCGCAGCCAATGGAGACGAAC
>DASZAE010000443.1:0-38269 GCA_035945515.1 Terriglobia bacterium | reverse complement strand
CCGCCCGCGAGAGTGGCGAGGGTGAGCTACATATCAGGCAAGGTCTCTCTGCAACAGGCAGGGGTGGATCAGTGGAGCGAGGCATCGCTGAATTATCCGATGACCACTAATGATCGCCTTTACACCGATCAAGGCGCGCGCGCTGAATTGGAAGTGGGATCCGCCGCCGTCCGGCTTTCAGAGGCGACGGACCTCACGATTGCCAATCTGAACGATCAGTTCATGCAGCTTGGCCTTGCGCAAGGCGCGATGCGGGTGAGCATTTACGATCTGCCGCAAGGCAATTCGGTAGAAGTGGATACGCCCAATGGCGCGCTGACGCTGTTGCGGTCGGGCTACTATCGCGTGGACACCTTTCCCAATGACAACACAACGCTGGTAAGCGTCTACAGCGGCGACGCGCAGCTTAGCGGGGGAGGACTATCACAAACGGTTCACGGCGGCCAAGCCGTCAAGCTCACCGGCAGCGACCCCATTCAAGTGGATTACATCTCGCTGCCCTCCGAAGATAGTTTTGACCAATGGAGCGCGGCGCGAGACCGGACGTTTGTTTCGGCGGCATCTGCCCGCTATGTCAGCCGTGATACGCCGGGCTACGCATCCCTCGACGGTTACGGCGTCTGGTCGGAAGCTCCGCAGTACGGCCCAATCTGGTATCCCACCGCGGTTCCTGTCGGATGGGTGCCTTACGGTATGGGCCGTTGGGTGTGGGTTGGGCCTTGGGGATGGACTTGGGTCGATGCGGAGCCGTGGGGCTTCGCGCCCTTCCACTACGGGCGGTGGGCGTTTATCGGAGCGCGTTGGGGCTGGATCCCTGGACCTTATGCTGTGCGGCCCTACTATGCTCCGGCTCTGGTCGCTTTCGTGGGTGGTCCGCACTTCTCGATCGGCGTTAGCGTAGGCGGCGGAGTGGGCTTCGCGGGTTGGTTCCCGCTGGGTCCGAGGGAACCTTATTACCCCTGGTATCACTGCGGAGGCTCCTACCTGCGCCAAGTCAACGTCACCAATGTAACCAACATCGTGAACGTCAGAAACGTGAATAACATTCACTACGTGAACCAGCGCGTCGCGACCACCGTGGTGCGGTCAAACGTATTTGCCAGCGGAGCGCCGGTGAGGACAGGCTTGGTGCGCATGAATTCCCAACAGATGGCTGAAGCGCGCGTTATTCCGCATCCCATGATTAACCCGTCCGGCTCTGCTACCTACGGAGGAAGGGTGGTCCCGGCTCCCATCCACACGGAGCGGTTTGCCGCGACTCAGGCAAACCGGCGGTTCGCCACGGCTTCTCCTGCGAACCCACGTGGAGCGCCACCAGCAGGCGCGAACCGCACCTTCGAGCGGCCTCAAAACGCGGCGAGGAATTATCCGTCCACGGCCCGTCCCCGCTTGTTCACGAACAGGCAGCCCGCACCGCGAAGCGTGCCCTTCGCCGAGAAGGAGCGTGCCATGCAGTCGCATCCCGGGCGTCCGCTCGAACCGGCACAGGTTAATAACCTCCGGCAAGGGAAGCCTGCGGGGCCCATGCGCGACCGCGAGTATATCCAGCACGCATCACATCCGCAGAACCGGCAATCAGGAGGTCGCGCTGAATCGAAGTCTGAAGGCAAACGCCACTAGCGCGGCAGTCATCATCGCTGCGCTGATCGTTGCCGCTCCAGCGGGCGCGTGGGGACGTCAGGCGCACGAGATGATCAACGCCACCGCAATCAGCGCGCTGCCCGAGCCGCTGCGCTCATACTTCCGTCCTCACCAGTTTTATCTAGTCGAACATGCAAGCGACCCGGACGTTCTTGCCGGGAACGACCGCGCGGAGCAGATCCATCACTTTGCGGATGTTGACGCCTACGATGCCTATCCGTTTCGCGCGTTCAAACGCCAATTCGTCATCGAAGGCAAGCCGCCTACCCGGATTGAAGCCAAGAACGGCGACGCGATGTGGCAAATTGAGGTGTTCACCGTCCGCCTCGCCTCGGATTTTCGCGCCCGCCGTTGGCAGGATGCTAATCGTGACGCCATCTTTGCAGCGCATTATGCCGCCGATCTCACTCAACCCCTTCACACGGTCAAAAACTTTGACGGCCAGCTCACCGGCCAAAATGGAATTCACCAGCGGTTCGAGACCGGGGTCGTGCGTCTCTACGCCGACCGCTGGCGGCTTCAGGTCTCTCCGGCGGCGCTGATTCCAGGGTTGAGAGCGCACATTTTTGACGAGTTTTTGCGCAGCTATCAGACCAGTTCGCAGGTGTTCGCCGCTGACCGCAAGGCGCGCATCCGCTGGAGGTACAATGACCCACATTTTCTCCCCGCCTTTGCGCAGTTAGCCGCCCCGGTTGCAAAGACGCAAATTGAGAGCGCGGGCAGTTTTGTAGGATCGCTTTGGTATACTGCCTGGGTAAGGGCGGGCAAGCCCGATCTCAGCCGCTGGAAGGCCGGCGCATGACGGTGATTTGCTGTAGCGGCGGCCTCCGGCCGCCGGTTTTTAATAGTGAAGACCGGCGGCCGAAGCCTGTAAGAGTCTGTGGGACAACTCGGAGGTCGAACCTAGAATCAACAACTTACGGATGAAGCAACCCTTGTAACTTATTGATTCTTCGTCGGCAAAGTTAGTTGTCCCACAGACTCCTGTAAGGGACCACCACTATAATATCTGGTATCGCTATACTGTAATCCTCGCCACTCCCGCTCCATTCCGATGACCCTTAAGCACAAAATCGTCATTGTGGTGGTTCTGCTCGCGGTTATCTTATTGATCGTTGTCAGAATATCGCATAAAGCGCGCGCCCCCTTCGCGCCTTCATCGGCTCCCCCAGCAGGCTCAACCGGATCGGCCAAATCAAGCGGGCCATGCGTCGATTTTCATCAGGCCACGTCGCATGTTGGTGAGAACGGGTGTATTTCAGGTTATGTGTTGCGCGCCTACACGTCCAAAGCCGGCAACACATTTCTGGACTTTTGCCAGGACTACCGGACCTGCCCTTTTACCTCCGTCATTTTTGCCTCCGACCACAACAAGTTTGGCAATCTTGAAACACTTGAGGGGCGGCAAATTGAGCTTCATGGGTTTATCTCGACTTATCATGACCAGGCCGAGATCATCATTCACGATCCTCAGCAGATTCAGGTGGCACCGTGAACAAGCGAATTGCTCAACCTCTGTATAACGGGCTAATCCCCGTAGGCTCAAGAAGAGCCACGTCCATCTTAGCGATGTTATTGGTGTTCCCTATCTTAATTGCTCTCTTCGCTCAAAATTCGCAGGCGGCACCACAAGCATCGGCTACTCAAGCCTCGACCCAAGCGAATGACGCCATTCGGCAAGGTTACGCGCAGCTTGCCCAAAAGAATTATGCGGACGCCGAAGCATCGTTTCGCGCTGCGATTGCGGATAAGCCAAAACTCGCTGAGGCCCACCACGGTCTTGGCCTCGCGCTCTGGCGCGAAGGGAAGAACGATGACGCCTTGCGCGAGTTGACCGAAGCCGCGCGGCTAGATTCGTCAAGCGCCGCGCTCCATCTCGATCTGGCGAACGCGGCCTGGAGCATGGCAGACCAAGCCCGGTCGCCGGACTCCCAGCCTCAGGACCACGGTATTGTCGAAGGATCGTACCGGAGTCTGGCCATCGCAGAAATGCTCAAGGCTCTTTCCCTTAAGCCGAAAGACGCCCGGATTCATCTTGACCTTGCCCGGCTCTATCTTGAAGCCAACCAGCCGAAAGATGCCGTCTCTCAGGCAAACGAGGCCGCGCAGCTTGATCCAAAGGATGCCACGCCATTCGTGATTCTGGGCCGCGCCGCGACTGCGCAAGGTAATGAAGGCGAGGCCGTCACGGAATATGAGAAAGCCATCCAACTGAACCCCCACGACGCTGAAAGTTATGTTGCGATTGGAGAACTTAGGGCCGGGCAGCGGGATTACGCTGCCGCCGTGAAGGCGCTCCGAAGCGCCATTCAAGCTTCTCCCGGGAGCAGCGAAGCCTACGCCCTCCTTGGGCAGATTCTCGCCGGAACTCATCGGACGGCTCAGGCGCGCGCCGTTCTTGAAAAGGCGCTGGCGCTGAATCCGAATGATTGGGAGAGCGCCTATCAATTAGGCAAAATCCTGGCAGGAGCCGGAGACGCGCAAAACTCAATGGCGCTCTTTCAAAAGGCTATCGATGCGCATCCTGATTTCCCGGAGGCACGCGAACAGTTGGCGCTGGGCATGATCCGGCACGGCGATCTAGCCGGAGCAGCCGCGCAGGCGGCGATCATTTTGAACCGGCACGCGCAAGCGCCCGAGGGTCATGCCGTGATGGCGATTGTTTCCTGGAAACAGCGCAATTACGACGCCTCACTAGAGGAATGCGCCTTGGTGCTTGCGAGCAATCCGCAGTCAGCGCAGGCGCTCGCCATCCAGGCGCTGGATTTTTGGCAGGAGGAAAGGCGGGGAGAAGCTCGACAGGCTTTTGTGGCCGCATCGAAGGAGCAATCGGATATTGGCTCCTCAGATGCTTTTTGCCGCTTGGTTGCGTGTGACGCCCATGATGTTGGAATCGTTGAAGAATTTCTGCGCAAGAACCGATGGGCGTTAGTTCCCCCGCCCAGCGGGCCATAGCACTTGTGGTGGCGGCTTAAACCAGTAAGGAGCCGCTGCTACAGCAAATGGCTATCGTTGTTTTGCTTTTCCGGGGCGCGACTTTGCAGGCTTTTTCCCGCCGCCTTTTGACGGCTTCGGTTTGGAGGTAGAGCCTGGTGATATGATCGCCGCCAGCAACGCGGCGCCATTGGGACTGCCCAATCCTGTGCAAGCGTCCCATCCTTTGCCGGCGGAATACGCGCCAACGCTGGAAACGTCATTATTGCCGCTCGTGATGTCATGGAAGGCGGCGCTTGTAGCCACGGCTGGGGCGTAGATCAGAGAGTTCAGGAACCCGACGGGCTTTCCCAGCTTCTGATTCATGCGAGCAATGAGCGCAGCCCAAAGCGGGGAGACGGCGCTGGTGCCGCCCACCACTTCTCCCTGGCCGTCTGAATACACGTTATAACCTGTATTGGGGTCGGCGTCTCCTGCTACGTCTGGAACGCCCCGCCCCACATTGTGGCCTGGGTTTATCGATGGAGGGACGTTAGCCTTGGATTGCCATGCAGGAAGAGGAAAGACATCACTGATTCCGCCGCCTGAAGCGCCGCCGTTTGCGCCGTCGTTCCAAACCACTTCGCTTGAGATCGTGCTGCCTGACGAATTGAGCGTCGTGCCGCCGCAGGCGAGCACATACGGGCTGGAGGCTGGGAAATCAACGTGCGCGAGGCCATCATCAACTTCATCGCGCGACCCGTCATCGCCCGACGCCACGCATACGGTGATGCCCATAGCAGCGGCGGCCTGCAGCGCGTCATTCACCGCCGTCATGGCCTGGGGCGTCCAGGTTAATTGGCCCTCGGGATATCCCCAGCTCACCGATAAAACCGACGGATTATGCACGCTATCGTGTACCGCCGTCGTCAGCGCGTCCACCCAGCCGCGTTCGGTGAAATTGGAAAAGTAGACCACGATGCTCGCGCCGGGCGCAGCGCCGCCTGCCACTTCGATATCCAAATCGACTTCAGAATCGGGACTATCCCCTCCGGGAGAGGGCTGATTCTGCACGCTGTCAACGGAAACTGCAGTCACCGAAGGCTCTGGAATGCCCAGTTGAGAAAAATAGGTTTGCAGGTCCGATTGAGTGTAACCCCCGCCAAATTCCAGTATGCCAATGCACTGCCCCTTGCCATCTGTGCCCGCAGGAAAGTTATAGAGGGAAGCTACTTGGCTGGGTGTGTATGCCGGCGCCGCCTGCCGGGTCGTCATGCCCAGATTCGGCCGCCTTCGGCGCATACGCGGGCGCGCTTGACGCCGGTTATCGAGGCCAAACACTCCTTGGACAATGCCGCTGAGGTCCTCTGGCACAGAGATATCGCCGCTGCGGCCGCGGTAGGTGTCGCCTTCGTGTTCGTAAAGCGCCATCTGAACGCCAAAGGCCTCCGCAAGCTGCGCAACGGTTCCTGCCAGCACAACGGTACGCCGCGGCAAACTCACCTGCATCACCGTCAGGTTGTGCTCGTGCGCAAAAGCCTCTACTTTTTGAACATCCTTGGGATCTGCCCCGTAAGCTTTCTCGAATTCCTCGCGGCTCAGATATTGCCGGTCTTTGGGCTGCACCGGCTTAAGCGCGTTTGAAGATTGGATGGCTTTGTACGACCGCCTTGGCCGCAGCAGGACAGAAACCTCGATCCGCTCATCGGGGGATGGCGATCCCACTTCTCTCGCCCCCGGCAAAGGCTTGCGTCCGCTGCCGGAAACAGAAATGCGCTTCTTCGTCATGGTCCACGCCTTTCTTCATGCGGGCGGATACACCGCCTCCCGCTATGTGTTTACCTGGAAAGTTCGAGGGTCTGCTTATGAATAGCATACGCGATAAAGGGGTTGCTGTCAAGGTAATAATAGTGCAGGTCAATTTTTGTAGCGACGGCCAAGGGTAGAATTCTCGTTCGACGCGCCGCCCGGAGGGGTCTCAAGCGTGCCGCTGGGCATAGCGCCCGGCCACGGACCAAGACCGAAGAAGGTCTCCCAGACCAGCTTGCTCGTCTCCAGCAGCCACGTTTTGGCGTAAACCCGTTTCCGCCACCACCCCCGCGGCTCAAACACTCCATCCGCGACCCCATCAACGTGTAATTTGACCGACGACTTCGCTTTGGCAAGTTCTGCTCGCCAGATGCGTCCGGCGCGACGGCTATGATAGTTGGACGTGACGATGACGACGCTGGTCCATCCTCTGGCTTTCAGGCATTCTTCGATGGCGTACGCCTCTTCAATGGTTGAATCCGCGCTGGAAACGCAGTAAAAGATTCGCGCCGCTACTGCCGGCCCAAAATGCTTCGTGAAGTAATCATTTGCTTCAGCAGGGATGCTCTCGCCCCAATAACCCTTGGGGGGAATGCTTACGATCACATTGTCTACAATGCCGCTCTTGAGCAGTCGCACGGCTTCCGAAGTGCGAGCGAGGACGCCGGCGATCGATCCATTGAGTGCTACCGCTACGTCTGCGTGCGCGGGCAGAGGACCGGAGCGCACCAGCAACTCACCTCCAAAGCGCAAGACCACAGCTAACAAACACGCAATGACGATGGCTGCGAACCCAACCTTCACAAGCCATCGCGGCGGGCGATGTTCACCGTGCTCCAAGCTCTTTTTCACCTAGCCTGCATACTTGTCCGGCAGGTTCTTGCGAGGGCCGCCTCAAATTGTGCGGTGATCGCGCTCCAGCTATAGTTTTGCTCGACGAGGAGCCGCGCCGCGCTTCCCAGCCTCGATCTCTCCGAAGAATCATCGAGCAGCCGCACGACCTGATGGGCAAACTCCACAGGGGCGTCCGCCAGGAGAATATTCTTGCCCTGCTCAACCGGCAACCCTTCTGCACCAATTGAGGTTGAGACCACGGCCTTGCCCATGGCCATTGCCTCAAATATCTTCAATCTTGTTCCGCTGCCGACCCTGAGAGGAACAACATAAACGGCTCCCCGGTGAACGTAAGGCCTGATGTCGTCGACGCGCCCGGTGACGCTAACTCCCGGGGTTCTCGCCGCAAGAGCGCGCAGCGCCGTTGACGGGCTGCGGCCAATGATTTCTAGTTGCACGGCGGGAACCGCCGCCCGAATACGCGGCAGGATTTCCGCGATGAAAAAAGTCATGCCGTCTTCGTTCGCCATCCAATCCATCGATCCGGAGAAAACGAGACGATTTGGCAATTCGGCTCCTGGGGCGGGCCGGAAGTATTCGGTGTCGACTCCTGTCGGAACGACGGCAATCTTCTCGGGGCTGATGAATTTAGAGAAATAATCCCGGTCGAACTCCGAGACCGTAAGAACCTGATCCGCTTGCGTAAGATAAGACCGCTCCAGGCGCTTCATTTTTTGATATTCCCGCCAGCAGACCGCTTTCCATAATGGGTTGCGCGCCACTCGATAGTGCCGCTCCCAGATGAGGGCCTCAACATTGTGCGTGAACAGGACCTTGGGGGATTGGATGTCCCACGGGATGACGCCGCCGGCGACGATAAAATCACAAACAATCACGTCGTATTTGTTTCCATCGAGGAGCCTTTGAAGGCGTTGCGCGACTCGCGGTTGCGAATATTTAGCGACGGAATATGGCAGCGGCGACATGCTGTGGCGGGCGTACAACATGGCCTCGGCAAAACGCTTCGCTGGAGGAATCTTTAACGGATAGCACTCCACCTGATGAAACAAATCCTTGAGCTGGGAATGCGCGTCGTCCGGCTCTTCGGCATAGTGAGTGAAGAGGGTAACCTCGTGCGAGCGGGCCAGTTCTTTGAGAATGTTATAGCTGCGAATCCGGCCGCCCACGTCGAGCGGAACAAGCCCTCCGGCTTTCACCCAGAGAATCTTCATGGCCGCGCCTACCAGCAGATTCCTTCGTAGGAAGGGTGCGCATCGGGGCGGCGGTCTTTTTCAAGATTCACCAGGTCGAGCACCTGCTGGCCGGGGCGAAGGTGCGCCTGAATCATCTCCTTCTTCGCGCCACGATTGCCCACAACGATAAGCTCCGCCGATTCGATCACCTCTTTCATCTCCGAACATAGAAGCGAGCCGATATGGGGGATCACTTCTTCGATGTATTGGCGGTTCGCTCCGGCCAGCCGCCCCAGCGCCACGTTCGGGTCCCAAATCTTGATTTGGCAGCCCTCGCCGAGCAGCCGTTTCACCAGCTTCACCTGCGGGCTTTCGCGTAAATCATCCGTTCCAGCTTTGAAACTGAGGCCCAGCAATCCGATTTTTTTCTTGCCCGTATGAAGAATTAGATCCACGGCGCGCTCGATGTGCTCCTGATTGCTTACGAGCAGAGAGTCAAGCAGTGGAAGGCGCAAATCCTGCTCCTTTGAGCAATAGGCCAACGCCCTCACGTCTTTAGGAAGGCATGACCCGCCAAAAGCAAACCCTGGAAATAGATACGCGGGCGAAACATTAAGCCGCGTGTCGGAGGTGAAAATCTCGGCCATCTCCTCCGCGTCCACCCCCAGGCGTTTGGCGACAGCGCCCATTTCGTTGGCGAAGCTCACCTTGACGGCATGAAAAGCGTTGCTGGCGTATTTCACCATCTCCGCCACGCGGATCGAAGTTTCAAAAATGCGGCCGGGCGTCCAGTCGTAAAGCTCGCGGATGAGGGCAAGCTGCTCCGGTTTTTGCGCGCCCAGGATGGTGTAAGGCGGCTGGAAAAAGTCTGCAATTGCAGTGCCCTCGCGCATGAATTCGGGGTTGTAGATTACATAAAAATCCTCTCCGGAGCGTTTGCCGCTGGCGGCCTCAAGCGCCGGAATCACAATGGACTCGGTGCTTCCGGGAAGGATGGTGCTGCGCACCACGACGTGGTGAGGGCTAGTCTTCTGGCCAAGCGCCTGGCCGATTTCCCGGCTTACGTGCTCAATGTGGCCGAGGTCCAGCTTTCCATTCGATTGGCTCGGCGTGCCCACGCAAACAAACGAAATTTCCGTCTCCTCAACAGCCGCCGCAACGTTGGTGGTGGCGCGCAGACGCTCCGCAGCGAAGCCTTCCGCAATCAGATCTTCCATGCGTTCTTCGATAATTGGCGAGTGGCCGGAATTGATGGCGTCCACCTTGGCAGGGTTCACGTCTACACCCACCACGCGGTTGCCCTTGTGCGCGAAACACGCGGCCATCACGGATCCGACATAGCCAAGCCCGAAAATGCTGATGGAACGAGAGGTCATAGGTTTGTGTTCTTCTCCTTCATTTGCTGACCTGCTTTGCGCCCGAACTCGCAGAGAAATAAGAACAAGACGCAAAAAAGGCAGTATAGCATCCTGCGAGTTGCGGATGCGTTCCACCGCGAAGCGGCGGTAGCCACGGTCAGCGCTTTCCTGACTGGGCTTTTTTAGTAAGTATCCTCCGGCAGTGCCGGAGGCTTTATGATTGGCAGCCCTTCAAAGGGGCCTGTTCCTGCGGCTCGATCGCGGTCGTGGACTGAAATACCCCTCACCCGCGCTCGTACCTCGCGCACCCTCTCCCATCGGGAGTGTGGGGGACAACTAACGTTGCCGACGAAGAATCAATAAGTTACAAGGGTTGCTTCATCCGTAAGTTGTTGATTCTAGGTTCGACCTCCGAGTTGTCCCACAGACTCCCATCGGGAGAGGGCTGTGATCCTGTCGTTGATCCCTACCTTCTCCCCGCGGGGAGTGTGGGGGACAACTAACGTTGCCGACGAAGAATCAATAAGTTACAAGGGTTGCTTCATCCGTAAGTTGTTGATTCTAGGTTCGACCTCCGAGTTGTCCCACAGACTCCGCGGGGAGAGGGTGGCGAGCCCTTCGCTTGTCATTCTAAGCCCTTCGGCTTCGCTCAGGATGAACTCCGCGAAGAATCCCGGCATTTCGCTCAGGGTAAACTCCGCGAGCCGGGTGAGGGGTATCGTCCGAATTCTCCGAACACGACGGATTATGTTGTCCTGCTCCCGGAACTGTCAAACTTTTACTGCCTCCCCGGCAGAGCCGGGGGGAACTCGCGTTGAATTAGAGGGCCAAGGCCCACGGTCAATCACTAAAGGCACAATACAATTGACCGTGGCTACACCGGTGGCGCGCGTTGTAGCGGCGGCCGCAACCTGTAAGCTGCTGCCGCCACAATAGATTACATTCGCGTTAAGTGCGTTCTGATAACCCCGATAAAAAGTTTCGATTGGCCCTAAAAGCGTTTCCCGGATAAGTTGAGAAGCGGGGCGATAAACCAACATGAGCGCTAATACCGACCACGTTCCCGAGAGGGAACCGGAAAAAACCGGGCACGCGATCTCTTCTCAGGTCGAATTGTTACACCGGATGAGTGGCGTCATCAGCTCCGACCTGACGCTCGAAGAAATGCTGGAGGATTTAATCGGGCTGGTGGTTGAGATCACGAACTGTGACGCCTGCATGGTTTATCTGCCTGACCACTCCACGGGGGAGATTGTGCTGCGCGCGTCGCAGTTGCCTCACTCGGCCGAGATCGGAGCGATCCGGATGAAAAAGGGCGAAGGCATCACCGGCTGGGTGGCCGAGCATAATTCCGTGGTTGCGATTTCATCTCATGCCTCCGAAGACCGTCGCTTCAAGCGGTTTCCGGCGCTTGTGGAAGACACCTATGAGGCTTTCCTTTCCGTGCCACTGCTGAGCGGCGGCGAGGTCATCGGCGTGATTAACGTCCACCACCGGGAGCCGCGCATCCACGGCCCGGAGGAAATCAGCCTGCTCACATTCCTCGGCCAGCAGATGGGCGTGGCCATCGCAACCTTCCGCCTGATCGAAGAAAATACGCGGCTCCAGGAAGAGACGCAGGAGATGAAGCGCCAGCTTGAAACCCGCAAGCTAGTGGAGCGCGCTAAGGGTATTTTGCAGGAGAAACACAACTTGACCGAGCGGGAAGCGTACCAACGGCTGCGGGATGAGAGCCGGAGGCTGAGGCGGCCCATGCGGGACCTGGCCGAAGCCGTGATGATGGCGGAAGACCTGGCGCAGAAAACCGCCAGGGGCGCATCGCCCGCAGGCGCGCTGGATGACCCAGACGATGCCGCCTGAAAAACGCGACGCCGCCCATAACCAAAACTTCTTCGACCTATTCAAGTTTTGAATTGGCTTTCGGGCCGTCAGTTGGATTATCGTTAAATTGCTTGGACCCACGACCGCGGTCCAAACCTTTAGCAACGATTGCTAGAGCGCAGCAAGGACCACGGCGTCCTCTTTGATTGTCACGCGAAAGGAGGACGCCGTTTTTGTCTCTACCCCTTCAAGAAATCGCCACCGAAGACGGGCTTTGTTTTCTACTGACGCCTAAAGAGAGCTTTGGCGCCGGCACGGAAGCTCGGCGCGCGTCGCGCATCCCCCTCTCGCCTCCCGGCCCCGGCGAACAATACCGCTTTCATCTGGATATGACGCAGTGCATTGGCTGCCGCTGCTGCGAGGTGGCCTGCAACGAGCAGAATAACAACCCATTCGATATCCGCTGGCGGCGCGTAGGCGAAATCGAGGGCGGATCGTATCCGATGACGGAACGGCTCTATCTCTCCATGGGTTGCAATCACTGCCTTGAGCCTGCCTGCCTCATCGGGTGCCCTGTTGACGCCTACACCAAAGACGACGCCACAGGCCTGGTTTTTCACAGCGCGGATCAGTGCATCGGCTGCCAATACTGCACCTGGAATTGCCCTTACGGCGTGCCGCAATACAACCCAGAGCGGGGCGTGGTGGGGAAATGCGATATGTGCTACGGACGGCTCTCCGAGAGCCTGGAGCCTGCTTGCGTGAATGCGTGCCCGCAGGGAGCCATCCGGGTTGAGACGGTGAACATCAGCGAGTGGAAAGAGCAATACCGCGAGTCAGCCAATGCGCCCGGCTTGCCCGCGGCAGATCACACCATTTCAACCACGCGCATCACGCTGCCTGCCGACCTACCCGTCCAAATCGAGAAGGCCGACTCGCACCGAGTCCGGCCCGAGCAACCGCACGGGCCGCTTGTTCTCATGACGGTGCTGACGCAATTTTCAGTGGGCGCGCTGGCGAGCGTATGGCTGCTCTTGCTCGCCGGAAACTCGACGCTGGCAAAGTTCGCGGCGCTGGCGGCGCTGGGAGTTGGGTTCCTTTCACTCGGAGCTTCAACTTTGCACCTGGGCCGTCCCGTTCACGCCTACCGCGCATTGCGGATGTGGAAGCGTTCATGGCTCAGCCGCGAGGTGCTGCTCTTCTCTCTCTTTTCGTTCGCCGCCTGCGTTTATGCCGCGGCGCTGTGGGCTGGACCGGTGGCGAGCCTGGGCATGAGCGCCGGCAAGGTGGCCGGAGCATTGGCCGTGCTGCTTGGCCTCGCCGGCGTCACCGCCAGCGCCCGTATTTATATGGTTCCGGCTCGTCCGGCGTGGAACAGCCGGCACACCCTCGGGGAATTCTATTTGACGGGCCTGATCCTCGGCCCGCTCTTTGTTGCCGCGCTGGGCGAGCGCGCGCTGCCCTTTGCGCTTATAGCGGCGCTGGCGGCGGCAGGTCAACTGCTGAACCAGGGCCTCAAACTGCTTCGATTGATTCGCTCGGACGAGTTTGAGCTTAAAGCCTCCGCCCGGCTGCTCTCAAAAGATTTGGAAAAGTTCTTTCTGCTGCGGCTGGCGCTGCTCCTCGCGGGCGGCATTCTACTGCCCCCCGCAGGCGCGGCGGCGATGGGATTTCCCTTGGCGCTCGCGGGCGAGATATTGGGCCGCTATTTATTTTTTGTCAGCGTCGTGCCCAAAAACATGGCCGCGACCTTCATCGCAGGGGAAAGGAGAGTGGCATGAATTTCATGAGAATGCTCGGCCTCAGCACGCTCTCCGAAAAGTACGCTTACGGATATGATCCCCAGTTCGGCTACATGGCCGCGGAGAAAATCCCGGAACGTTGGATCAAAACCACGTGCGGTTACTGCTCGGTCGGATGCGGGATGCTGGTGGGCGTGCGCGACGGCCGGGCAGTGAGCGTGCGCGGCAATCCCGATCATCCGGTGAATCTCGGCAAGCTTTGCCCCAAAGGCCTCTCGGAACACTACACGCTTCAGGCAGAAAGTCGCGCCCGTTTTCCCTTGCTGCGGAAGAAAGGCAAATTAACACGCGTCTCCTGGGACGAGGCTCTCGAGACGATGGCGGATCGCTTTCGCGCCGTGCAGGCCAAGCACGGGCCGGATTCGCTCGGCGTGCTGAGCACGGGCCAGCTTGTGACCGAGGAATTCTACGCGCTAGGCAAACTAGTGCAGCTCGGTTTGGGAACGAAAAACTACGACGGTAATACGACGCTCTGCATGGCGAGCGCCGTCTCCGGATACAAACGCTCTTTCGGCAGCGACGGTCCGCCGGGAGCTTATGAAGACCTGGAAAAAGCCGATGTGGTCTTCCTCATCGGCGCGAATCTTGCCGACAATCACCCGATTCTTTGCCAGCGCCTGGAACGGAACCAAAGCAAGACGCTGATTGTTGCCGACCCGCGCGTGACTAAAACCGCGATGATGGCCGATCTTCACCTGCCGCTGAAGCCGCGCAGCGACATTGCGCTCATTAACGGCATAATGCACATTCTGATCCGCGCCGGTCTGATTAACCGGGATTATATCGACCGGCACACGGCGGGCTTCGCGGAATTGGAACAGTCCCTTGAAAGGTACACGCCTGGCAGAGTGTGCGAGATTACCGGCCTGCGCGAAGAGCAACTCTACCGCGCGGCATTGCTTTATGGACGCGCGCGCGCCGCGTTTATTGGCTGGACAATGGGCGTGAATCACAGCACCCAGGGCACGGTGACGGTGAACGCACTCAACAATCTTGCGCTCATTACCGGCCAAATCGGGCGTCCCGGCGCCGCGCCCTTTTCGATCACCGGACAGTGCAACGCGATGGGCAGCCGCGAGGCGAGTTTTACGTCAAGCCTGCCAGGATACCGGAAGTTTGAAAGCGAAAAAGACCGCAAGGACCTGGCTTCGCTTTGGAATGTTCCTTGCGAGCGCATTCCCACGGCGCGCGGGCTCGCCTATCCCGACTTGATCGAGGCGGCGTTGGCCAAGAAAATCCGGGCTTTGTGGATTATCGCCACCAATCCCATTGTTTCCTATCCCAACGTCAACGTGTTGCGACAGGCTTTTGAGAACCTCGACTTTCTGGTAGTGCAGGATGGCTTTCATCCAACGCCCACCACCAACCTTGCGCAACTAGTTTTGCCTGCGGCCATCTGGGGCGAGAAGGAAGGCACGTATACAAACTCGGAGCGCCGTGTCAGCAAAGTAAATCGTGCCGTCAATGCGCCGTGCGAAGCGAAATCCGATTTCGATATTTTCCTGGCGCTGGCACGGAAGCTCGGATGCTCAGATGAAATCTTTCCCGGCTGGAGCAAACCTGCCGACGCCTTTGAAGAGTGGAAGCGCGTCTCGGCGGGAAGACTTTGTGACTATTCGGGAATGACCTACGAGCTGATCGAGCAGCACGGTGGCATCCAATGGCCTTTCCCGGCCAGTCCCGCTGAGGGGCGGAAAGTCGTTACCAAGCGGCTTTACGAAGACGGCCGTTTCTGCACGGAAGACGGGCGCGCGCGGCTCTTTCCGGTCGATTGGCGGCCTTTTCCCGAACCGCCGAACGCCGAATTTCCATTCATCCTGAATACGGGCCGGACGGTGGAGCACTGGCACACTCGGACAAAGACCGCTGAGGTGCCGATTCTCAACCATATGTCGCCTCGGGCGTGGCTCGAGATGAATCCCAAAGATTCCTCGCGGCTCGGCTTCAAGCCGCACGATAAGGTGGACTTGGTTTCCGCCCGCAGCCGCGTGCGTTCGATCGAGCTGCGCATCACGAGCATCGTGGCGCCAGGACAAGTCTTCATGCCCTTCCACTTTGAGGAAACGAACTCCAATCTGGTGACGCAGAGCGCCTTTGATCCGGTCTCGCGCGAGCCGAACTACAAGCAGTGCGCCGTCCGGGTAGAAAGAACGAGGGCGCGATGACGGAGCGGCTTACTGTCGTCGGCAACGGCATGGCGGGCGTGGCGTGCGTGGATGAAATCCTCAAGCACGGGCCGAAATTCGAGATCACCATTTTCGGCGATGAGACGCAGGTGAACTACAACCGCATCCTGCTCTCTTCGGTGCTCGCCGGTGAAAAAGAAGAGGATGACATCACGCTGAACGGGCTTGACTGGTACGAGCAGCGCGGCATTGGGCTGCGGCTGGGCGTGCGCATTGTCGATGTGGACGCGCGCGCCAAAACAGTTCTTGGCGACGATGGCAGCGTCACGGTGTTCGATAAGCTCCTGCTGGCCACAGGGAGCGCGCCGTTTATGCCGCTGATTAAAGGCGCAGACAAACAGGGCGTGTTCACCTTCCGCACGCTTGATGACACGCGCAAGTTGATCGAAATCGCGCGCTCCGGCCGCAAGGCGGTGGTAATTGGCGGTGGATTGCTCGGACTTGAAGCGGCGCGCGGACTGCAGGCGCGCGGTTGCGACGTGACCGTGGTTCATCTGATGGACACGTTGATGAACGCCCAGCTCGATTCGACCGGAGGCGTGTATCTCAAAGAGCGCATGGAAAGCCTCGGCGTGCGCGTCTTGACCGGCAAGCGGACACAGGCCTTTCTTGGCAATGGCACAGTGGAAGGCGTGAAATTTTCAGATGGAGAGACACTCAGCGCGAAGATCGTGGTCATTGCCGCAGGCATCATTCCCAACGTCGAACTGGGGCGCAAAGCGGGATTGAAGGTTAACCGAGGCATCGTCGTGAACGATCACATGGAAACTTCAGACCCCGATATTTTCGCCGTGGGCGAGTGCGTGGAGCATCGCGGCGCCGTCTACGGGCTGGTGGCGCCGCTGCTCGAGCAGGGCAAGGTGCTGGCCGCGACAATCACCGGCAACAAGGGACCGCGCTACGAAGGAACTATTCCGGCGTCGAAGCTCAAAATCATGGGCGTTGACGTTTTTTCGGCGGGGCGCGTGACGGAGACGGAAAAGTGCGAGATCGTCCGCTACGAGGACCCATCGCTCGGTGTTTACAAGCGGCTCATGGTGAAGGACGGCAAGCTGGAGGGCGTGGTGCTAGTGGGGGACGCGGGCGACAGCCACCGTTACGCCGATTGGCTGCGCTCGGGCGCGGACCTCTCCTCCCGGCGGCGCAGCCTGCTCTTCCCCGAGCCCGGCGCTGACCGTGGCTTGGACGTTGCCGCCATGCCCGATCATGAGACGGTTTGCGGCTGCATGGGCGTGACCAAAGCCGCAGTCATTGCAGCGATTCACGGGAAAGGCGTGAACACGCTCACTCAACTCAAAGAGTGTACCCGCGCCTCGACAGGTTGCGGAAGCTGTGCCCATCTTTGCGAGCAGATTCTGAAAGCCGTTGCGCCCGGCTTTGAGGAGGACCAGAAAAAAGCCCTCTGCACGTGCCTGCCTTTTACACAGGAGAATCTGCGCGACATTATCCGCTCGCAAAGGCTGACCTCCGTCCAGCAGATTCTCGAAATCTACGGCAACGGTCATGGCTGCGAAGTCTGCAAACCCGCGCTCAGCTACTTGGTGGACGTGATCTGGTGCGGCGAGCACGAGGAAGACCGGTCGGCCCGCTTCATCAACGACCGCGTTCATGCCAACATCCAGCGCGACGGCACGTTCTCCGTGGTGCCGCGCATACGCGGCGGCGTGACTTCGCCCGATGAGTTGCGGCGCATTGCCGACGTGGCCGAGAAATACCACGTCCCGATGGTCAAAATCACCGGCAGCCAGCGGATCGACCTGCTGGGCGTCAAGAAATCTGACTTGCCCAAGGTCTGGGCCGACCTTGGGATGCCTTCGGGGCAAGCGTACACAAAAGGCGTCCGCATGGTAAAGACCTGCGTGGGCACGGATTTCTGCCGCTTTGGCACCCAGGACTCGACCAGCGCGGGCATCGAGCTTGAGCGCCGTCTTGAGCACCTGTACACGCCGCACAAAGTGAAGATGGCGGCCGTCGGTTGTCCCAGGAATTGCGCCGAGGCTACCGTCAAAGACATCGGACTCATCGGCCAGGAAGGAAGCTGGCAGGTAGTAGTGGGCGGCGCGGCGGGCAAAAAAGTACGCAAGGCGGATTTGCTCATCACGGCCGAGACCACGGAAGAGGCGCTCGAAGCGGCGGAGATATTCTTCCAATATTACCGCGAAAACGCTAATTACCTGGAACGCACCTACGATTTCATCGAGCGTCTGGGTATTGAAAAGGTTCGCAAACAGACTGTCTATGCGCCTGAACCTGCGCGGAAAGCCTTGCTTGACAGGCTGCGCAAATCCAAGGCGCTCGCGCAGGATGCGTGGCTGGAGCGTGAAAATCCGGTCCACCCCACTCAGTTTGTCAACATTCAACCGATGGAGGCGGTCATCGTATGAAATGGATTCGCGTTGCGCATGTTCATGATATTCCACTGCGCGAAGGACGCGCCGTGGAGGTGCTTGGACGGGAAATCGCGCTTTTCAATCTGGGCGACCGCTTTGTGGCCGTCGAAAATCGCTGCCCGCATCGCGGCGGTCCGCTTTCGGATGGCATCGTCTCCGGCGGCATGGTGGTTTGCCCGCTTCACAGTTGGAAGGTGTGCCTCTCGACCGGCGCGGTCAACAAGCCCCAGGCTGAAGCGTGCGTCGAAACATACCCTACAAGGATCGAAGACGGTGTTGTCCTGGTGCAAGTTGATCCGGCCGGGCCTGCGGGTTATGGCAATCAGCTAACCATGACTGCGATGCCGCAAACATCTGGCCCAAACGAGGCGCAAATGAGCAATGCAGTAGCTTTGTAGCGGAACATTCGCATTTTAACGCTGCGGCACGTTCCAATTTCAGACTTTGGAAGGACCGAAGGGCTGAAAAACGATCCTTGCGCGACGATTACCCAGCAGCAATGCGATACATCACACCACGATACATATCCCCAAAAACTTGTTAAATGCTTGTAAAGAGCTTTTTACCTCGATTTGACGCCTGATTCCAGCCATTTCCCCGATAATATTCTTGAGCACAACGCTCAAGAATTAGCATATTTCAAACGACATCATTAGCGATATTTCACGGATGCACTATTCCGGGATGAGCGCATCCCCGACTCAGGATTGATGAGGAGAATTGGAATGAATACGAGAAACGGTCTCATTCACAGGAAGTATTACCGGCAACTCTGGCTGGCGTTAGCGGTGCTTGCGCTGGTCATGCCGTTGCAAGCGCAAATAGAAGCCTCCATCACGGGGACGGTGACAGATAATTCGGGCGCCGCCATTCCTGGCGCGACCGTCACCGTGACTAACATTGAAAATGGATTTGCCCGCCAGGTAAAAACCGATGCGGGGGGGCGCTATGACGCGCCCTCCCTGCCGCTGGGGCGCTACGACGTAACAGCCGAAACGACCGGATTCAAATCGGAGGTGAAAACCGGACTAACGCTGGTTGTTGGCGAGAAAGCACTGGTGAATCTTACGCTACAGGTGGGAGAAGTGAAGCAAGTGGTTACGGTGAAAGATGAAGGGCCGGTCGTGAACGTGACCTCGCAAGAGACATCCGGGCTGGTAGGTGAGCGGCAGGTAAAAGAGCTTCCCCTGAACGGACGCAGCTATGACGAATTGATGACGCTGAACCCCGGCGTCGTAAATTACACCGGCGAAAGAACGGGCGGTGTCGGCGTTTCCAACTCCGCGGTGGGGAATATGTTCGCCGTTTCGGGACGGCGGCCACAGGAAAATCTATTCCTGCTGAATGGGATCGAATACACCGGCGCCAGCGAAATCAACTTGACGCCGGGCGGGACTAGCGGCGAGCTTTTGGGAGTGGACGCGGTGCGCGAGTTCAACGTGCTGTCGGATACTTACGGCGCGGAATACGGAAAACGCTCCGGGGCGCAAGTCAATATCGTGACGGCGTCAGGCACGAACCTGGCGCATGGCGCCGTATACGAGTTCATGCGAAACAGCGCGCTGGATGCACGCAATTTCTTTGACCAGGGATCGATCCCGCAATTTGAGCGCGATGAATTTGGCGGGGCGCTGGGCGGTCCACTTCAGAAGGACAAAACATTTCTCTTCGGAAACTACGAAGGTTTCCGGCAGGATTTGGGCCTGAGTGACGTTACCTTAGTGCCCGACGATAATGCGCGTTTGGGCCTGTTGCCAGGCTCCAATGGCACGCTGATCAACGTAGGTGTCGCGCCGGCCGTGCAGCCATTTCTTGCGCTTTGGCCCATGCAAAACGGACCCGATTTAGGCGGCGGAATTGGGGAGGCCTTCAGCCACCCTCAGCAGACTATCCGCGAAGATTTTGGCACCACGCGCCTCGATCATACATTCTCGGCGAAGGATTCGATCTTTTCTGTTTACACCATCGATGACAGCGCCGACACCACGCCAACCGCCAATCCGCTCAGTTTGGACCTCGAAAGCCTGCGCGAGCAAGTGGTGAGTCTGCAAGAAACGCACGTCTTCTCTTCGACCGCCTTAAACACGGCTCGTGTCGGATACTCGCGCGGGGCGTACCTCTTTAACGGGGAATCTCTCGTCCCATCACCTGCCTTCATTCAGGGTGGACCTGTTGGGGCAATTGTAGTGGGCGGGGGTACGGCAGTAAACGCGGCCTCTCAGATCAGCCTTGCCGGCACCAACGTCGGAACTAATTTCGTTGCTGCGCGTAATCTTTTCACTTATGAAGACCGCATCGACCTAAGCAAGGGAGCGCACCAGATCAGTACGGGAGCCTGGTTTCAGAGAATACAGGCCAACGACAATATGGCCCAAGGTCAGTACGGTCAAGCATCGTTTGCAAGCCTCACCACGTTTCTGCAAGGCACGGTGAGTACGTTCACGGCCGTCCCCTCATCCACGCTAATGGGTTGGCGGTCCCTCGAAGGCGCCGCCTATTTCCAGGATGCGATCAAATTGAAACCCAATCTGGAATTGACCCTTGGTCTGCGCGATGAATTTACCAACGGCTGGAATGAAGCGCACGGCAGAGCCTCTAACTATCTTTTCACCAACGGTGTGATCAATACGCAACCCACGGTTGGGAACCAAGCTTTCACCGTGAACAACACCAAATTCCTGCCTGAACCCCGCGTGGGGTTGGCCTGGGATCCGTTTGGGAAAGGCAAAACCGTGGTTCATGCGGGCTTCGGGGTGTACTACGATTTGCTCGATGACCTCAGCTACCGGCTGGATCAGAACCCGCCGTTCAACACAACATTGACGCTGAAAAATGTGCCAATTTCTTCACTCAATATTGTTCCAGGCGCGCCGCTGCCTTCCGGCGGACTCATCTCGCCCGCAGGCGTCCAACCGAACGCCTACACGCCGTCCGTCGTCGCTTACACTTTCAAGATTGAGCATCAGATTGCTCCCAGGACGCTCCTAAGCATAGGCTATGCAGGCTCGCGGGGCGCCCACCAAATGCTGGCTGCGGATACCAATGAGCCGGTCCCAACCGTATGCCCGGCAGCTCCGTGCCCAGCCACGCTTGCAGCGGGGACGGTCTATTATCCCAAAGGCGCGCCGCTCGCAAACCCGCAATTGGCGAATGCAACCACCTGGCTCTCCGAAGGCGAGAGCTCTTACAACGCGTTGGAGGTGGACGTAAACCACCATTTCGATCACGGATTGCAGTTGCGCGGCGTCTATACGTATTCAAAAAGTCTTGACGATGGCGGCGCCTGGAATAGCAGCGTGGCGGCCAACACACCGGGATTTGTGATGTTTCCGCTCGATCCCCGCCTCGATTGGGGGCTTTCGCCATTCGATATCCGCCACCTTGCGGTGATCAACGGCAACTATGATCTTCCATTTGGCCACGGGAAGCCATTCCTGAGCGTGGATGGATGGAAAGGTAAGATGATTAGCGGATGGACCGCGAGCGCGATCGAGACACTACAATCCGGCTTTCCGTTCACGCCCCAGCTCGGCTTCAACCCCACCAATAATGGCGACTCGCGCAATCCGGTGCGGCCATCTTACAATCCCGCTTTTCAGGGAAACATCATCGTCGGTAGTCCGACGGAGTACTTCAATCCAAATGCGTTTATCCTGCCGGCGAGCGGCACTTACGGAAATGTGGGCCGGGATACGCTCATCGGTCCGGGACTTGCGAGCCTTGACCTTTCTCTCAGCAAGAATACGCTAATCACGGAGAAGGTCCGCTTGCAATTCCGGGCCGAGTTCTTCAACATTCTCAATCGCGCGAACTTCAATACACCGAATGCGGTAGTCTACACATCGGCAACTTCCGGCCCCTCACCCACGGCGGGCGTGATTAGCAGTACCGCGACAACTTCGAGGCAAATCCAGTTCGGCATGAAGCTTATCTGGTAGAGCCGCCACAGAACCCTTTGCTCCGATGGACACGGCGATTTCCCCAGGAAATCGCCGTGCGTGCGCAATCTCCGCTTGACTTTTCAGACCGCACTTTGCACCACCGTATAGGGCGTCTCCTACGTTTGACCTTCCAGCGCGTAATCTGTTAATTTAATTGAGGCTCTTCGTAGTGCAGGCTGCAATCCGGCATGGAAAATATTCAACTCACCTTCCCCGACGGAAAAACCAAGGAATTCCCGCGCGGCTCGACGGCGCTTGATGTCGCTAAGTCGATTGGCCCGCGTCTGGCCGCTGAAGCTCTGGTAGCGAAGGTTAATGGCAGGCTAGTGGACCTTGCTTCTCACCTCGAAGGCGACACGCCGATTCAATTTGTTACGCCGTCAATGCCCGAGGGCCTGGAAGTCTACCGCCATTCGTCGGCGCATTTGCTCGCGGCAGCGGTGCTTGAGCTTTTTCCGGATGCGCATCCCGGTGTGGGTCCTCCCACCGAAACGGGATTTTATTACGATTTTTACCGCGAAAAGCCATTCACTGAAGATGATCTTGCCAAACTCGAAAAGAAGATGAGCGAGATCGTCAAGGCGGACGTGCCCTACGAGCGCATCTATTTTCCCAAGGATGAGGGCCTTGCCCTCTTCAAGAAAATGGGCGAGTTTCTCAAGTGTGAATTAATTGAAGAGAAGGCGGAGGCGGTGTTTTCCGCTTACCGCACGGGCAAGTTTCTCGATTTCTGCCGCGGCCCGCACATCCCCTCCACTGGCCGCATCAAGGCGTTCAAGCTGCTGAGCGTGGCGGGCGCGCATTGGAAAGGCGACGAGCATTCGCACCCGCTGCAGCGCATTTACGGAACCGCCTTTTTCACCCAGAAAGACCTCGACCAATATCTCGCGCAAATCGAGGAAGCGAAAAAACGCGACCATCGCCGCCTGGGCAGAGAGCTTGACCTGTTCAGCATCGAGGACGACGCCGGGCCGGGGCTGATCTTCTGGCATCCCAAGGGTGGCATCATCCGCACTGAAATTGAAAACTGGCTGCGCGAGGAGCTCGCGGCGCGCGGCTACAGCTTGGTCTACACGCCGCACGCCATGCGGCGCCACTTGTGGGAAATCAGCGGCCACGCCGGTTTCTACCGGGAAAATATGTTTGGGCCGATGGAAGTCGAGAACGATGAATATCAGCTCAAACCGATGAATTGCCCCGGTCACATTCTGATTTACAGGTCGCGCGCGCGCAGCTATCGTGAGCTGCCGCAACGATACGCAGAACTAGGCACGGTTTACCGCTATGAGCGGTCGGGCGTGGTGCACGGCCTGTTGCGTGTGCGCGGGTTTACGCAGGACGACGCGCACATCTTCTGCCGGCCCGAGCAAGTTGAAAGCGAAGTCCGGGCGTGCTTCGAGTTTGCTCTAGCCGTGCTCAAAACCTTCGGCTTCGACCGCTATCAGGTGGAGCTTTCCGCGCGCGACCCCGCGCACGGCGATCAATACGCTGGCACAGTCGAGGAGTGGGAGCACGCCGAGGGCGCACTGATGAACGCGCTGCGAGAGATGGATATTCCTTTTAAGTATATTCCCGGCGAAGCCGTCTTCTACGGCCCAAAGATTGACGTCAAGCTGGTGGACGCCATCGGGCGCCCGTGGCAGCTTACAACAGTGCAGTTTGATTTCAACTTGCCGCGACGTTTTGGGCTTGAATACACGGGGGCCGACGGCCAGAAACATACGCCGGTGATGGTGCACCGGGCGCTGCTGGGGTCGGTGGAGCGGTTCTTCGGCGTCTTGATCGAGCACTATGCGGGCGCGTTTCCGCTGTGGCTCTCGCCGGTGCAGGCCGTGGTGCTGCCCATCAGCGAAAAACACGCCGAGTATGCGCGGTCGGTGGTGGAGACGCTGCGCGCGGCCAAAATTCGGGTTGAAATCGACGACCGCAACGAAAAATTGAATTCCCGCATTCGTGACGCGCAGCTTCAAAAAATTCCTTTGATGCTGGTGGCCGGGGAGCGTGAAGCTCAAACCGGGACAGTAGCCGTCCGCCGGCGGGATAGCGGAGACGCGGGATCAAAGCCGCTCGCCGATGTGGTCAGTTGGATTCGGGAGCTTATCGACACGCGGGCGGTTAAATGGTAAGCTTTCAAAAGAAGGTGTCAGGTCCCAAGCGTCAGGTTTCAGGGAAAAACGGTTAGTCGTCCACTGTCTGTGGTTTGTAGCATGACAGCATACGACAAGATGGTTCTTTACCGTTCGTCATGCGTTGACTAGGGATTACAGGCGCTGGCTGATTTCTCTGACACCTGAACATAGCACCTAAAGCCTGTTTTTACTGGAGGATTACGCCTATTGCTGATCGTTTTGTTCGGATAAACGAGAGAATTCGAGCCAAGGAAATCCGGGTGGTCGATGACGAGGGCGGCCAGTTGGGCATTATGCCGCCGTGGGAAGCTCTGAAAATCGCCCGTGAGCGCGGGCTGGATTTAGTGGAGGTTTCCCCCCGCGCCGTCCCGCCGGTTTGCCGCATAATTAACTACGGAAAATATCTCTATCAACAGAGCAAGCGCCAGCACGATGCGCGCAAGCACCAGCGGTCGATCGAACTGAAAGAAGTCAAGTTCAGGCCGCGCACGGGCGAGCACGACTTCGACGTGAAGAAAAATCATATTTTGCGCTTCCTCCAAGAGGGCAGTAAAGTGAAGGCGACGATCGCCTTCCGCGGCCGCGAGATGGCGCACCGGGACATCGGCTGGACGATGATGAACCGCCTGATCGAAGACCTCGCCGAGCATGGCCAAGTGGAAACGCGGCCCAAGCAGGAAGGTCCTAACCTGACGGCCATTATCGCCCCGAAGAAACCGGGCAGCACCAAGGCGGCGGCCAAACCTAAACCGCATCCGGCAGCAGCGCCAGCGCAGGGCAAGGCGCCCGCTCAGCCGCCTACCTCAGGGCCGCCAGTTCAACCGCAATCGGGCCGGTCAGCAGAGGCAATGGGGCAGACAGGATCCGCAGGGTCTACAGAAAGCAGCGGAGGATAATTTTGGCGAATCGAAAGCTTAAAACTCACAAGGGCGCGGCAAAGCGGTTTAAGCTGACCGCAGGCGGCAAGATCATACGCGGCCATGCCTACGCGCGCCATATTTTGACTTCCAAGCCGAGCAAGCGCAAGCGTAAGCTCGACCAAAGCACGGGCGTTTCGGATTCAGATGTTCGCCGCGTCCGCGCGATGCTGCCATACGGAAGATAACAGGTGCTAGGTGTCAGGTTCCAGGTGTCAGGAAAAGACGTACCCCTTCCCTCTGACAACTGGCACCTGAAACCGGACCCCTGTTTTTAAGGGTGCGGGAAGGCCCACGGCTGGGTGCCTTCTTGATTTCAGCGAAATCCTCCGCCCCTAGTAAACCCATACCGAAAGGAGCAAACCCATGCCAAGAGTCAAGCGCGGAACTGTGCGCCGCGCCTCACGCAAGAAACTCTCCAAGCGAACCAAAGGCTATTTCCTCACTAAAAGCAAGCTCTACCGCTCGATGAAGGAGGCGGCGGACCGCGCCGGACGCTTTGCCTACCGGGACCGGCGGCGGCGCAAGCGCGATTTCCGGCGTCTCTGGATTCTGCGCATCAATGCTGCGGCCAGGCAGAACGAACTGACTTACAGCCAGTTTATGAACGGCCTCAAAAAAATGGGCTCGACGCTCGACCGCAAATCGCTTTCTGAAATTGCGGCGCGTGATGTTACGGCGTTCGCGGCTCTGGCCGCCGAAGTGAAGCAGGCGCTCGCCGCGCCTGCCAAGGGTGTGTAGAGGCACTCTGGCGCGTGGTGGTGGAAGCCACGGCACGCCGTTCGTGCCGTGGAATTCGGCAAAAAACCCACGTCGCAAACTTCAGGCCGGGGCTACCATCTCTCGTGAGCGGACGAACGATCCTTTCCCATTTATCACCATGACCATCGATGAAAAAGTCAGTCAGTCCCTGACTCAGATCGGCGTTGTCGACGCGGAAGGTATATCGGCCCTGTTCGCGGACATGCGTACCGCAATGGCCAGAGAACGAGAGGCTTTGATTGAGCAAGGCGCGGGAAGCGAGCCAGAGCGCGAATCTCTGGCGAAAGCCTTCCGCGACCGCTGGCTTGCACGCAAGAATGGGTTGCTCGCTCAAGTGGACGAAAACTGGCTGAAGACGGCTCCGCGCGAGCTGAAACCCACCGTAGGCAAGCAATTCAATGAACTGCGGAAGCTGTCGACAAACTGCGAATATGAATCGCTTTTGCAGGAAATTGGCTTGCACGTGGAAAGGAACGCGGAGGATGCTTTCCACGTCGCTGAGGATGTCCACGTTCAGGTCCAACGTCAACAACCTTCCGATCTCACTCTTCCCGGCATTTGGCGCCCTCTTGGTTCGCTTCATCCCATCACGCAGGTGCAGCGCGAGATTGAAGACATTTTCATCAACCTCGGATTTGCCATCGAGAGCGGCCCGGAAATCGAATCGGTGGAATATAATTTTGATGCGCTCAATATCCCGGAGAGTCATCCTTCGCGCGACGATTGGGACACGCTTTACATCGACGCGAAGACGGTGTTGCGCACGCATACTTCGCCCGTCCAGATTCGCGCCATGAGGCAGCACGGCGCGCCGCTTCACATCATCATTCCAGGCAAGTGCTACCGGCGGGACAATCCAGACTCCACCCATTCCCCAATGTTTCATCAAATCGAGGGGCTGGCCGTCGGCGAGAGCATCACCTTTGCGGACTTGAAGGGCACGCTTGATTTTTTTGCCCGCAAGTTTTTCGGCGGGAAAACGCGCACCAGTTTCCATCCCAGCTTCTTCCCATTTACCGAGCCGAGCGGAGAGGTGGCCATCAGTTGTCCGTTCTGCGAGGGCGAGGGCTGCCGCGTCTGCAAGCAGAGCGGATGGATTGAAGTGATGGGCTGCGGCATGGTGCACCCGGTTGTGTTGCGCAATGGCGGGATCGACCCCGAGCGTTTTACCGGATGGGCCTTCGGCCTCGGCGTGGAGCGGTATGCCATGATGAAATATGGCATTAACGATATCCAGCTCTTCTACCAGAGCGACGTAAGATTTCTCGAGCAGTTCTAGCTTTGTTGGCGATTTGTGATTTATGAATGGTGAACGGCGTTCGGCAGGGTTCTATCCGTGAATAGTGAGTTGGAAATAGTGGATGGTACAATGAACCACCCCGTGTTCGGCGGCAAAACCACCAAAGCTATTTCTAATTCACCATTTGCTACCCGCTATCCACCAATCGAAAATCACCCATCACCATTGTTTGTGCTTCAACTGACACCTGGCACCTGACATGAAGGCATCCGTAAATTGGCTTAAAGATTTTGCCGATGTCCCCAGTGATCCGCGTGAGATCAAGCGGGTCCTCACCGGCGTGGGGCTTGGGGTAGAATCGGTCGCTCCGCAGGGTGATGACTGGGTGCTCGACGTTGAAGTCACCACCAACCGCCCTGATTGCCTCAGCCATTACGGCATTGGCCGCGAGCTCGCCGCGGCCTATCGAATCCCGCTCAAGAAGATTGAGGTGACGCTCAAGGAGATTTCTTCACCCGCGACGGATGAAATCTCGATTGAGATACGGAATCCCGAGCTTTGCGCGCGCTACTGTGGGCGTGTCATTCGCAACGTCGAGGTGAAGCAGTCGCCCGCGTGGCTGATAAACCGCCTCGCAGCCGTGGGCGCTCGCTCGATCAACAACGTGGCGGATGTCACGAATTACATGCTCATGGAGCTTGGCCACCCTCTGCACGCCTTCGACCTCAATCGGCTGAGGCAGCGCAAAATCCTGGTGCGGCGCGCTCGTGCTGGTGAATTGTTGAAAACCCTGGATGGAATCGAGCGCAAACTCTCAATCGAGAACCTGGTGATTGCGGACGGGGAACGGCCTGTGGCGCTGGCCGGTGTGATGGGCGGGGAGGATTCGGAGATCACGGGAGACACCAAATCAGTGCTGCTTGAAAGCGCCTGGTTCGATCCTTTTTCCATCCGCCGCACAGCAAAAGCGCACGCAATGCACACGGAAGCGTCGCACCGCTTTGAGCGCGGCGCCGACATCGAGATGGCGCCTCTCGCGCTTGACCGCGCGGCGGCTCTGATTAAGGAACTCGCGGGAGGCGAGATTTTGCGCGGCTTGATCGACGTCTATCCGCAGTCGAAGCGCCGCGAGAAGCTGAACCTGCGGCGCAGCGAGATACAGCGCATCCTTGGCGCCGAAATCCCCTGGGAAGACGTGGAACGCACCTTGCGGCTGCTGGGTTTTGCGGTTGAGCGGCGCGGAATTGAAGCGTGGGGCGTCACGCCTCCGTCATTTCGTCTGGACGTGACCCGCGAAGTGGATCTCATCGAGGAAGTCGCCCGTCATTTCGGCTACGACCGTCTGCCCTCGCGCATTGTGCCCGCCCCGCCTCGCTCCGAGCGCGACTTGCTGCGTGAAAAAGAACTGGCGCTGTCACAAACGCTTGTCAGCCTGGGCTACCATGAGATCATCACGTCGTCCATGGTCGACCCGGAAGAAGGCAAGCAATTCAGCGATGCGACACCCGTCACAATCGAGAATCCGCTCAGCCAGGAAGCCTCGGCGTTGCGAACTACGATGATTCCGAGCATGATCAACGCCCTTCGTTGGAATCTGGACCGGGACGCCGAGGACTTACGCTTTTTTGAAATGGGTAAGATTTACAAAATTTCAGCCGATGGGCGTCCGGAAGAGCATCGAATGCTGGCTCTCGGACTCACAGGCCACCGCCGCCCGGCAACTGTGCACGAGTCGGCGCAGAAGCTAGACTTTTTTGATCTGAAAGGGCATTTAGAATCGCTCTTTGCCAGCTTCGACTTGCCGGGGCTTTCCTTTGTCAAGGACGCGGGAGACCACTACGAAAGAAGCTTCCGGGGCCGGTATCTTTACGACGGGAAGGATTTGGGAGACTTCGGCCAGCTTGATCCAACGCACAATGAAGCCTTCAAGTTGCGCCATCCCGTCTGGTTGGCCCAACTCAACCTGGGAAAATTGCTTGAGTTTCCGCTGAGAACAAAAGCATTCCGGCCCTTTTCTAAATTTCCAGCGGTTGAGCGCGATTTTTCACTGGTAGTTCCGCTCCAACTCACCTATCAGCAGATTGCCCAGGCGCTCGAAGGTCTCAAACAATCTGAAAGGGAGGAATTGGTCCGTTTCAAACCCATGGATTTGTTTCACGGAGCGGCTGCAGGAAGTGGACACTATAGCCTGCTTATGCGCGTGACTTTCGAGAGCCAAGATCACACGTTGAGCGGCGAAGAAATTGCCACCCTCTGTCAAAAGGTGGTCAATGCTCTCGCGCCTCTAGGCATCCATCTTCGCAGTTGACGGATGGAGCGAAAGCGTCCGGCATTGTTTGAGTTGGTTTCAGGCGCCCGGTATAATCGGAAATTAACACTTGCTTTCTTTTTATGTCCTTACGCTTACACAACACCTTGTCCGGGAAAATCGAGCCGTTTCAGCCGCTGCTAGGCGGCGAAGTGCGCATGTACACCTGCGGGCCGACGGTTTATGATTTCGCGCATATCGGCAACTACCGCACGTTTGTGTTTCAGGACATCCTGCGCCGCTACTTGAAATATTCAGGTTTCCGCGTGAAGCACGTAGTGAATCTGACCGACGTTGACGATAAGACCATCCGCAAATCGAAGGATGCAGGACTTTCACTGCGCGAATACACGCAAGAGTTTATTAATGCCTTCCTGGTGGACCGCGACCTGCTCAACCTCGATCCCCCGGAAATCATGGTTCGAGCCACTGACTGCATCGAAGACATGGTGAAGCTGGTTGAGATGCTTCAGCAGAAAGGTCTCACATATAGTAGCGATGGCAGCGTCTATTTTCGCGTGGCGGGTTTTAAGGATTATGGCAAACTCTCAAAGATCAATTTGGCTGGCAACCGCGCGGGAGCGCGGGTAGACTCGGACGAATACGACAAAGACGACGCCCGCGACTTTGTTTTGTGGAAAGCGGCGAAGCCGGGCGAGCCCTCCTGGGAGACACCCTTTGGGATAGGTCGGCCTGGCTGGCACCTTGAGTGCTCGGCGATGGCCATGAAGTATTTGGGCGAAACCTTCGATATCCATTCCGGTGGAGCTGACCTGATTTTCCCGCACCATGAAAACGAAATCGCGCAAAGCGAAGGCGCAACCGGAAAACCGTTTGCGCGCTTCTGGGTGCATGCCGAGCACCTGATTGTCAATGGCGAAAAGATGTCGAAATCTCTGGGCAACTTTTACACGCTCCGCGATCTAATCGCAAAAGGATATCACCCCTCAGCGATCCGCTACCTGCTCGCTTCTGTGCCCTATAGCAAGCCGCTTAACTTTACCTTTGACGGTCTTGTGCAGGCGCAAAAATCCATTGAGCGCCTGCGGAACTTTGAATACCGGCTGAAGAACGAGAAGTTCCCTGCCGGCCAAAATCCGGCGCTCGACGAGCATAGCTACCGATCTCGCCAGGCTTTCGAAGACGCTCTTGATAACAATCTCAACACTGCGGAGGCTCTTGCCGCGGTATTCGGATTGGTTTCTGAAGGAAACACGGCGATGGACCGGGGCGAATTCCATGACGGCGACAGCGCGGCCGCGCTCGATATGCTCGACCGCTGGGACCGCATATTTAGGGTCCTTGCCAACGACGACCACGAAAAGCTCATGACTCATCACTTGGCAAACAGCGGCGCGCCTGCGAGTGAGATGTCCTTGCCGTCCGAAACAAGCGATGGGAGCGGTATGCTCGTAGTTATCTCTGACGAAGAGATCGAACGTCACATCGCTCTCCGCAAAGCCGCGCGCACAAGCGGGAACTATGCGGAGTCGGATCGCATCCGCGACGAGCTTCTCCGGGCGGGTGTTATACTTGAGGATACGAAAGCCGGAACCCGATGGAAGCGCAAGTGAAGAGGAAAGCATAGTTAAGGAAATCCGGTCGTGGCATGTGAGCTTTGAAGATACAGTGTTATGGAATCACCGCTAAGTTCTTTAAGTCATTTTCAATGAATTATTAAGCGCCCCTTCCTAATCCTTAGTGGCGAGGCGGCGATTAAAAAACTGGCTGCTTTAATTTTCCAGCCCTTTCGTGAAGTCCATTCACAAGCATCGTTGACTTGACAACGGGAGCTTTAACTATCCGGCGTGAGCATATGCTGGAGGTTCCGGCGCGTCATGGAGCATAAAATGGAAAACAAATTATCCAAAATCCGTACGGCACTTCCTGGCCCTGAAGCGCAAAAGGTGCTCGCGCTTGACCGCCGCTACGTTTCGCCGTCTTATACGCGCGACTATCCTTTGGTAGCCAAATCCGGCAAGGGCATGCTTGTGGAGGACGTGGACGGGAATACGTTCGTGGACTTTAGCGCCGGCATCGCCGTGGTTTCGACCGGCCATTGCCATCCCGACGTGGTGAGCGCCATCCAGCGTCAGGCTGAAACGCTTATCCATATGTCCGGCACGGACTTTTATTATCCGCTGCTTGCTGAAGTTGCTCAAAAAATGGCGGAAATCACGCCGGGCAATTTTGAGAAACGAGTCTATTTCAGCAACTCGGGCACAGAGGCCATCGAAGCCGCCATCAAGGTTGCGCGCTACCATACGCGGCGCCACCGCATCATCGCCTTTTTCAAGTGCTTCCACGGCCGCACGATGGGGTCGCTTTCACTCACCGCGAGTAAGACGGCGCAGCGCGAACGTTTTGGGCCGCTGCTTTCCGGCGTCGCTCATGCGCCTTATGCGAATCCTTACCGCTGCCCTTGCGGCGCGAAACCTGAAAACTGCGAGCGCGAGTGCAAGTGCGCTGACTTCATTGAAAATATCCTCTTTAAGGGCACGACCCCGCCGGACGATGTAGCTGCGATCGTAGTTGAGCCGGTCCAGGGCGAGGGCGGCTACGTCGTGCCGCCAAAGAGCTTTCTCCGCCGCCTGCGCGAGATTGCCGACCGGCATGGCATTGTGCTGGTGTTTGATGAAGTGCAGTGCGGCATGGGGCGGACTGGCAAAATGTGGGCGTCGGAGCACTCTGGCGTGGTTCCAGACATCCTTTGTTCGGCGAAAGGCGTTGCATCCGGGATGCCGCTCGGCATCACCGTGGCGCGGGCGGACATGATGAATTGGGGGCCAGGCGCGCACGCTTCGACGTTCGGAGGGAATCCGCTCGCCTGCGCCGCGGCGCTCGAAACTATTCGTCTCATTCAGGAGAAATACATGGCGAATGCCGCCGCAATGGGCAAATATCTCAGAGAACGGCTCGACGGTTGGCCTGGAAAACACCGCATTGTTGGGGACGTCCGCGGCCTCGGCCTGATGATCGGCATTGAGTTTGTCAAAGATCAAGCAAGTAAAGAGCCTCATCCCGAGGCTCGGAATCGCGTGGTGGAACTTGCATTTACCAAAGGTCTGCTGGTGCTTGGCTGCGGCGAGAGCACGCTCCGCCTGATGCCACCGCTTGTGCTTGAAAAGGACCACGCCGATTTCGCCCTTGGTGTGCTCGATCGATGCGTGGCTGAAGTCGAAGCTTAACGGGAGATGTAGAAATTCGGAATGAAACAGGTTTTGGTCTTGCAGCACGCGGAATGCGAAGCGCCGGGGCTGATCGGGGAATCCGTTGAAGAATGTGGCTGCGAGGTGAAGCCAGTTCGGTCCTTTGCGGGCGAAGCCGTGCCTGAAGAGATCGGGGACGCCGCCGGGCTGGTCATTATGGGTGGCCCGATGGGCGTCTATGAGCACGACCATTATCCATTTATTCGCAAAGAGTTACGGTTAATTGAAGACACCCTGCGCCGGAGCAAGCCGCTGCTGGGCGTCTGCCTGGGCAGCCAACTGCTTGCCTCGGCTCTGGGATCGGAAGTCAAAAAGGGCAAGCAGAAGGAAATCGGCTGGCACCGGGTTACGCTGACCGAAGCTTCGCAGCAAGACCCATTATGGAGCGGCGCGGAAAGCTCCTTTATGGCGTGCCATTGGCACGGCGACGTCTTCGATTTGCCTCCAAGCGCCGCCGGGTTGGCATCGTCAATGCTCACGCCCTGCCAGGCTTTCCGTTACGGCACGGCCGCTTACGGGTTCCTATTTCATATGGAAATCACGCCGGAAATCCTTCGCGGAATGACGACTGCGTTCGAGGGCGAGATCAAAGAAGAAGGGATTGATGCCGATTTGATTATGCGCGAGTCCCAAGAGTATTTGCCGGCATTGCACAAAATCGGCCGGCAAGTTTTCCGCCGCTGGGCGGGGCTTCTTCTGGGCCAGTGATGGAGCGCATGACTGACCCAGCGCGTTGACAGGCCAATAACGTTTCGGTTAGGCTCACTGAGAGAAGAGGAAATGATGGCCGACCCGATGGAGAGTTGCCGTGGGAACCCGTAAAAGACGCTCGCAATGGATCATGCTGTTAGTTCTAGCCTTGGTGTTTCTCTCCGCCACGTGGTCTTTTGGCCAGCAAAGCTCTCAACAAGGGTCTTCCGGCTCGCAGCAGAACCAACCCTCAGATCAGAGCCAGCCTGCTCCATCACTCAAGAACCCTTCCGGCGCTCAATCAGATCAACCGGCCCCGCCTGCTATCAGCCCCGCGGAAACTCAAGCGTATGAAGCTATTGAAAAAGAGCTGGATCCCGATAAGCAACTCCAGCTTGTGCAAAGCTTTGAGAAACAGTTTCCCAAGAGCGTTTTGCTGAGCGATGTATACTTTATGGCCGGCGGCGCAGCGGAGAGGAAGAACGACGTTCCTGATGCGCTCAAGTATGGCGAGGAAAGCCTCAAGCTGCAACCTGACAACCTGCGCAGCCTGATCCTGGTGGCAGGCCTTCTTCCGCTTCCACAGGCTTTACAGGGCACGGATGACCAGAAGGCGCAGCAATTGACGGCGGCCGAAGATGACGCAAACCGCGCGTTGCAATTGCTGCCGAACATAACGCGCCAAGCCAATATCCCAGAGGACCAATTCGACCGGGGAAAGAAGGCAATTGAAGCGCAACTTCATTCGGCCCTCGGCATGGCGCATCTTGAAAAAGCCATCTTGACTCCGGGAACGCCGTCGCCTGCTGAGCTGAGCCAGGCCGAACAGGAGTATAAAGCGGCGGTCGCAAGCCCGCAGCCTGAAGCGCAGGATTACTACCGGCTGGGCGAGGTTTGTACGCGGGAGAGCAAGTGGGATGACGCCATCAGCGCCTTTACGCAGGCGGCTCAACTGGGCCAGGGGACGATGATCCAAAAGTACGCGGACGACATGATCCAAAAGGTGAAGGCTCAGCAAGCAAAGTCGCCAGCGAGCCCTCCGCCAAACCCGCCGGCAACTCAGCCCGCGAAACAGTAGCCTCTTGCTCCGCACCTTCCGATAGATTGAGCGGGCGCACAGCGCAGCTTGTCATCCTTCTCGTATGACGAAACCTTCACTAGAACACCTGCAGAAGGTAATCGGTTATCATTTCCGTAATTTGGAATTGCTGACCGAAGCAATTACGCACTCTTCATTCTCCAGTGAGTCCATCAGCTCGCGCGACGGTTTGCGGACACGTGACAATGAGCAATTGGAATTCCTGGGCGATGCTGTGCTGGGCTTTGTCGTCAGCGCCAAGCTCGCGGAAACCTTTCCCGAATGTTCCGAAGGAAAGCTTTCGCGCGCAAAGTCGCGCCTCGTCGCCACCGAATACTTGAGCGACGTGGCCGCCCGGCTCGTTTTGGGTGATTATCTTCGTTTTGGCCACGGCGAGGAAAAAACCGGGGGAAGATCAAAATCCAGGCTCGCGGTAAACGCGCTTGAGGCTCTGGTGGCGGCTATTTACCGGGACGGGGGCATCCGCGCCGCGCAACGGTTTATCACTCATCACATCCTTCCCCCCAATCTCGAGGCCTGCCGCGATCTTCTCTTCACAGTTGACTACAAGTCCGCCTTGCAGGAATACTTACAGGCGGAGCGTTTAGGCGCCGCCAATTATCGCATCCTCGCCGAGACGGGGCCGGAACACCGCAAAACGTTCGTGGTGGAAGTGTCGGCTTCAGCCTGGGTAGCGCGCGGGGAAGGCACAAGCAAGAAGCTCGCTCAGCAAGAAGCCGCCCGGTTGTGCCTGGAAATGGTGGAAAGGAGCCGTCTTGCCGATGGCTGAACCGTACCGCAAATCTTCGACGCGCGACACATTTGAATCGCTCGTGATCACGGTCATTCTCGCTGTTTTCGGCACCACGTTTGTGGTGCAAGCCTACAAGATTCCAACAGGTTCGATGGAAAAGACCTTGCTCATCGGTGATCATTTGCTCGTCAACAAGTTCTGCTTCGCCGATCAGACCGGGTGGGTGCGGCACATCCTGCCCTATCGCGCTATCCATAGGGGGGATATTCTGGTCTTTAAGTTCCCCTACACCGAAGAGCAGGAAGAGCCTGGCACGCATCTGGTGAAGCGCGTGATTGGCGTGCCCGGCGACCACATCCGCATCGTCAATCGCCAGGTTTTCGTCAATGGCGCGCGGCAAAGTGAACCCTATGTAAATCATCTGGACGATGGCATTCCCCATCCAGGAGATAGTTTCCCTCCTCCGCCCGGTGAATTCACGCCGGATTCAACCCCGCGGTGGGACGCGGCTCTCAGCCAATACGTCAAAAACGGTGAGCTTGTTGTGCCCTCCGGTGAATATTTTGTGATGGGAGACAACCGCGAAAATAGCTGGGACAGCCGTTTTTGGGGCTTTGTTCCTCGCAATGTTGCCTCCGGCCGCCCGCTCATCATTTATTGGTCATATGAGACCCCGCCTGGTTCCTACCTGCTCACCTCTCTGAGCGACCGTCTTTCGCAGACGGTGAGCATGGCGGTTCATTTCTTCACCAAGACGCGCTGGCGGAGGACCTTCAGGCTCGTGCGCTAATGCGATTTCCCCGCCGTCTCCATATTCGAAAGGCTCTTATCATCCTGGCTTGCCTTTTGCTTGCCGGCTGGCTCATCCCTCCCTTCTTCCATGCTGGACGTTACCGGAAGATTCTCCAAACCACGCTCGAGAGCAAGCTGGGGAGGCGCGTCCAGCTTGGAGCGATCACGCTGCGGTTGCTGCCTCACCCTGGGTTTTCGATTGAGAACGTCGTGGTCGAAGAAGACCCGCATTTTGGCTCGGAACCTTTCGCGCGGGTTGACAGCGTGGAGTGCGACTTGCGCTGGCGCAGCCTGTTCGGCTCGCGCATGGATTGTTCGAGGATTATCCTGGATCATCCCGTGTTCAACGTCGTGCGCGGTCCGGAAGGCCGGTGGAATGTCGAGGGTATTTTTCACCACGAAAGCGCGGGATCGCAACCCGCGTCCTCATTGACAAAAGCGCGCAGCAGCCCTGCAGCGCCATTCGATTTTGAGGCCGAGGATGCTCGCGTTAATTTCACTCTCAATGGCGATAAGAAGCCGTTTGCGCTCGACGAAGTCCGGGCGCGGTTTCAGCTCGATCCATCCCAGGGATCGATTGGATTCAGCCTGCAAGGCACTCCCGTGCGAACGGACATTGCCCTGCTCCAACCTCCCGGCCCCGTCGTCGTGACCGGCGTGTGGAAGCCTGCGGCAGGCCCGAATGGCGCGTTGCGCGCGCGCCTGACCACGAGCAATTCGCTGCTTTATGCCTGGATTCCCATGATCCTTCACCGCGACCCTGGGATTTACGGCATGGTGAGCGCAAACATTCTTTTCGAAGGTTCGACGGCCTCGCTTAAGATTAATGGCCGGATGGAGGTGGCTCAGCTTCACCGTTGGGAATCCTCTCCGCCTTCATTTCCTGTGCCCGTGGAGATCAGCTTCGCGGGCCTCTGGAACCGTCCACTAGACCGCTTGCAGATTCAGCGGGCAGACGCATCCTTTGCAGGGTCGCGCCTCCATCTTACCGGAGTCATTGGCAGCCTTTCGCAAACTCCAAGCCTTAACCTCGCGCTGGCGATTGAGCAGTCGCGCCTTCAAGACTTGATCGCCGTGGGCAACAACCTCACAAAACATCCCACGCAGCTCGCCGCCGCCGGGCGCGTCGATGGATTGCTGACGCTTCAAGGGTCGTGGAACGCGCGCCGCTATGGCGGGTCCGTGGCAGGCCAATTTTTGAAGCTGTCGGATCACAAGGTTGAAATCTCCTCGCGCCAGGCGGAAATCCGCGTCGACGACCAAGGAGCGCATTTGCTGCCTGCGCGCTTCACCATGGGTTCTGGCATCGAAGGCGTGGCCAAAGGGGATATTTTTCCCGCCTTTCCCTGGAACCCCTCGTCTTCCGCGGATGAGCGCCACTCCCGCCGGAAGGCGCGCGATCGCAGCCTGCCCAATCCCCAAGACAAGCTCCAAGATAGGCCTCACTATGGGATTGTCCTGACCCTGGCAGAAGCTCCACTTCATGGCGTGATTCAGACGGCCCGGTTATGGGGCGTCGGCGGCCTTCGCAACCTCGATGCCACGGGAACAGGCGACGTTTCGATTCGCCTTTCAGGCGCGGCGTGGCCGTTTACCCGGCCTCAAGTCGAAGCACAGGGGCATTTAGATTCGGCTCGCTTTCTCGTGGCGGGGCTGACAGAGCCTATCCGTATTACCCGCTTCCGCTTTGAACTCGAGAACGGCGCGTTCACAGCCATGCCCGTGACGGCTGGGATTGGCGACACCACTTTTTCCGGCTGGCTGAGGCGTGGACCGGCTCGTGAAGACGCTTGGCAGTTTGACGCTAAAGCCCCACGCTTGAGCCTTGAACAGGCCTCGCTCTGGTTCACAGCGATTGGCGCCCAGCGTCCGGCGCCTATCCTGAGTTTGATCCCGGGTCTGCGATCACTTGAATCTCGCCGCGTAGCGAGACGGGATTTATTCTCCACCCTCGACGCCAAGGGCACGCTCGAATGCCCTAACGTCACATTCCACTCGCTGCTGCTGCGCGATTTTCACGCGGGTGTCACGCTTTCGGGGCGCCTCGCCCGTCTTTCAGCGGCTACTTTCCGCGTGGCTTCGGGCAAGGGATCGGGATCGGCCACTGTCAGTTTCAGGCAGGCGCCTGCCGATATCAGCGGTGAATTCAAAGTGACCGGACTACGATTGCAGAGCTTCGCGCAGAAATTGCCTGCGTCATTGAGCGGCGTCCGAGGTCTGCTTTCCGCGTCGGGGCATTTCACCACGCGCGGACTTACACGCCAGGAAATGGCCGCGCGCCTGGAGGCGAAGGCGGTGGTTGAGATCAGGAACGCTGCCCTCGGCAAATTTGACCCGCTTGCAGCCACAGCAAAGACGGCCTCTTTGGGGGTTCTGGCCCCGCTGAGAGGCGTCGAGATCATTCCGTCGCTCAGCGTAAATCTCATCGTCAAAAACCGCGCCGTTCATCTCAACCCAACGCGCATCCCGCTTTCCGGGGCCGTCCTCGCCGTGGACGGGCAG
>DASZAE010000442.1:0-4070 GCA_035945515.1 Terriglobia bacterium | reverse complement strand
CGGCACGACCGTCAATATTCAATCCCTGATGGGCGTGCTGATGATGACAGGCATGGTGGTGTCCAACACCATTCTTATCGTTGACTTTGCCAAGCGCCTGCAAACCGAGGAGAAGAAGCCCGCGCGGGAAGCGGTAGCTCTCTCCTGCCGCATCCGGCTGCGGCCCATCCTGATGACCTCGCTGGCCACGATTGTGGGCCTTTTGCCGATGGCCTTTAAGCTGGAAGCCGGCAGCGCCGCCTACGCGCCGCTCGCCGTATCGATCATCGGCGGCGTCGCCGTTTCCGTTGTCCTCAGTATTTTTCTGATTCCTGCTGCTTATCTTCTGGTTTACGACCGGCCGGAATCGCGCGCTGATCTGGTTGGCGACTAATCCTTACAAATTGCAAAGCCGCCCTTTGCATCGGAAGGCGCAGTCAATTTGGACAGCATTGCCCAGAGACCGCCGCGCCAGCGGCAAATAGATGGTCTGGGCCTGGAGTTGAACTTATGAAACGCCGCTTCGTTTTTGCGATTTATATACTCGTGTGCGCGCCGGCCCTACTGTCAGCCCAAACGGGGCCTACGCTGAGCCTTCAACAAGCCGAACAGACCGCGCTGAGCAACCACCCAGCCATTTTCTCCGCCCAAGCCAATGCCTTGGCGTCAAACCAGATTGTGCGCGAGGCCCGCTCCAGCTATTTCCCCACGATCTCAGCCGATGTTACCGCTTCGGTGGCAGACCGCGATAGCCGCCTTGCGGCGGGCTTTCTTTCGAACTCGCGTCTCTTCAACCGCTTTGCCCAGGGCATGACGATTGACCAGATCATCACCGATTCCGGACGAACTAAAAACCTCGTGGCCAGTTCACGCCTCAGCGCGCAGGCCGCGAGTGCCAGCACGCAGGCGACACGCGAGGACGTGCTCGTGAGCGTAGACCAGGCTTACTTTGAAGTCCTGCGCGCGCAAGCTCTGCTGCGCGTGGCAAAGGAAACGATCGATGAGCGGCAAGTGGTGATGGACCAGGTCTCAGCGATGGTTCAGAACAAGCTGAAATCCAACCTCGACCTTAGTTTCGCCAATGTCAATCTGGCCCAGGCGAAACTGCTCCGCATTCAGGCGCAGGATAACCTGAAGATCGCCCAGGCGCAGCTCACACGCGCTATGGGTCTTGGAACACCCCGGCCGTACACGCTGGAGGACCAGCCGATGCCCCCTGCCCTGCCCTCTACGGCGGCGCCGCTCGTGATCGAGGCCCTACAGAAACGTCCCGAAATTACGGCGCTGACGCTCAACCGGCAGTCGGCCTACAAATTCGAGCGCGCCGAAAAGGATTTGTCCCTACCTACCGTCGCCGCGGTGGGCGTGGCCGGCTACATTCCCGATATCGAGCAGCTCACTTTGCCGCGAACCATTCCCGATCATTACGAGGCTGCGGGCGTCGATATCCAAGTGCCGGTTTTTAACGGCCACCTCTTCGCCGCGCGACGTCAGGCCGCGATGCTTAAAGCGCAGGCGGCGGACGACGATCTGCGCAACATGCAGCAGCGGATTGCCCGCGACGTTCGCGTGGCGTGGGCCAATGCAGTCACTTCCTACCAGCAAATCGGAGTTGCCAATCAACTCCTCAGCCAGGCCAAGCTGGCGCTATCGCTGGCGCAAGGCAGATATAATCTTGGCCTCGGTTCTATTGTTGAGCTTTCCCAGGCCCAGTTGAACGAAACTCAGGCCGAAATTCAGGATGTGAACGCCCGTTACGATTTTCAAAGCCGGAACGCCGAATTACAGTACGAAATGGGGGTCCTCCGGTAGCCTCTCGCCTTATCGAATCTTGCCCAGGAAGCCTCAGCAAGCTTTGTTATAATAGCCATTTCTTTTGGTCGAGCGAAAAGAGGCTGTGTCATGAAACGAATTCTGTTCCTGCCCGTGATTACCCTTACTGTCGCCGCTGGCCTGTTTGCGGCGGCCTCCCCGCCTCCAGGGCCTGCAACGGACGGCACTCTCCCGGCGCTTACAGCAATCGCGGGGCGCGGCATGATGCAATCCGAGGCAGTTAGTGATCTTGAATACCTCAGCGACTACATCGGTCCGCGGCTCACCGGCTCGCCGGGAGCGGAGCGCGCCGTCGAGTGGGGCGCCAGCCGGATGAAGGCGATTGGGCTTGAGAACGTGCATACGGAAAGCTACCCGGTGTTTCTTGGATGGACTCGCGGTCCCGCCTCCGCGGAAATTCTCTCGCCTATTCATCACACGCTGAATGTGGACTCGATGGGCTGGGTAGGCTCGACGCCTCATGGCGGAGTGACCGCAGACGCGGTGGCGGTGAACCTCTACGAGTTAGATAAGGAAACGAAGGACAACTCCGGCAAATGGGCGGGCAAAGTCCTGGTGATGGTGACCAAAGGAGAGGCCCCGAAGGATGGAATGAGCCTCTTCGTGAAATTCGGCGGCTTTCTCGAGGCCGCATACAAGGCGCGCGCGGTCGCGGTGATCGGCGGCCAGGGCGGCCAGCTTGCGGCGGGAATGAACATCACCCACACCGGCATTCTGGGATTTGCAAAATATTACGATATTCCCGTCCTCAGCATGACAAGGGAAGACCAGGAGCAGATTAACCGGTTCCTTGATCAGGACAAGACCGTCACGCTTCATATCGACGTTGAGAATCACGTCACATCCGGACCGGTTGAGGCGGCAAATGTGGTCGGGGAAATCAGAGGAACGGAGCGCCCGGAACAGATTGTAGTGGCTGGCGCGCACCTAGACTCGTGGGATCTGGCTGAGGGCGCTACCGACAATGGCGTGGGCGTCGCCTGCGTGCTCGAAGCGGCTCGCGCCATCCTGCAGAGCGGCTATAAGCCGCGCCGCACGATAAGATTTGTGCTATACACCGGCGAAGAGCAAGGGCTGCTCGGCTCGCTCGCCTACGCCAAGGCGCACCAGGATGAGGTTGCAAACACCGTGGCGGCCCTCACGCTGGACAACGGGCAAGGTCCGGTGACGAACCTTGACATGGGCGGGCGAAAGGATTTAATCCCCGCGGTTGAGCAGTTCACCAAATCTGTGGCCGCGTTCGGCAAAATCACCGTAGATGATAAGGCGGAATTTGACACCGACACAGGACCCTTCATTCTTCAAGGGCTTCCTGGGATCAACATGGGCCAGAACTCGCCTGACTATAGATACACGCATCATTCCCCAGTGGATACGTTTGACCACGTGAACGAAGATGTGCTCGACCGCGATGCAACAATATTGGCGCTGACAGCTTATTGGATTGCCAGCCGCCCCGATCGCCTGGCGTCGCCTTGGCCGCCTGAGAAGACGGCCAAAATGCTGGTCGATCAGAAGGCGGATAAGCTGCTCAAAGCTTTCGGTTTGTGGACCTTCGGCAATCTTCCATAAGTTGGCGACGATCATTGGCTGTGGCGGCGGCCTCTGGCCGCCGGGATCGAGTGCCCAGCATCTGCCGCCGGGACGGCGGCGCTACCTCGCGCAGCGTGCTGTAGCGGCGGCCTCTGGCCGCCGGATTTTAAGTATAAAGACCGGCAGCCAGAGGCCGCCGCTACAGAATCAGGCGCCGCCGGCTTATGGCGTCGCGTATAGAGGTCTGAATGCCCAGAAAAAAAGCGGCGGCAAAGGCCGCGCCCAAGAAAACCGCGCCGATGGAATCGCAACGGCCGGAAGTCACCTCCAAACCTGAACTTGCCTACAAGAACCAGCAATTTCTCACCTCCGCCGACGCGAGGACCATCCGCATTCTTTCGGAGTACCTGGAACCGCAAATACAACTGCGGAAGGCGGGCGTCCAGAATACGGTTGTCTTCTTCGGATCGGCGCGCATCCATCCGCGCGAGATTGCGCTTGAAAGGCTGAAGGCGCTCGAGAGTCAGTCCGGCCGCCCCGGGGACGTCCCCAATGCCGAGGACCTGCGCGCCGCGAAGATGGCGGTCGAAATGTCCCGCTATTATGAAGAGGCTCGCCGCCTGTCGTTTCTGATTACGCAATGGTCAAAGAGCCTGAATCGAGGCAGCGGCTTTCTGGTGGTCTGTTCGGGCGGCGGCCCGGGGATTATGGAGGCGGCTAACCGG
>DASZAE010000441.1:0-9131 GCA_035945515.1 Terriglobia bacterium | reverse complement strand
GATCCCGATCTCCCCAGCATACGAAGTCAAGGTAAGATCAATAAACCAAATGAACTCAATGGGGGCCGGCGGCGTCTTGCGTAATAGAACCGTGATGGAAGCGATAGCAGGCGAGGTTGCGCAAATCGCAGTGGATTCCCGCGCTCTGCCGGAGGAGGAATTTGAGCAAAAGCTCCGGGAGTGCTGCCGTCTGGCTTACCGCGTGGCGTTCGCCGTTCTTCACCAGCGCGAAGAAGCTGAGGACGTGGCGCAGGATACGTTGCTGCGCGCCCACCGCGAATTCTGCCACATGCGGAACCCCGAGCGGCTGGATGCTTGGGTGGTCCGGGTCGCGTGGCGGCTGGCCATCGACAACCAGCGTTCTTCGCGACGGCGGGAACGGCGCGAACGAAGCGAACAATGGGCAGTAAGCGCCGACCCCGGCCTGACGGCGGAGGCCCTGGCGGCATCAAGCGAATTTGAGCGAGCGCTTCACTCGGCCTTGGATGAGCTTCCGGAGAAACTTCGGACCGTGGTTGTCCTCGCGGCGATCCAGGGCTATGACATGGCCGAAGTTGCGCGGCTGCTGGAGATGCCGGAAGGCACGGTGAAGTCGAGGCTTCATACCGCAAGGAAGAAGCTGGCGGAAAAAATGAAGAGGTTCGCAAAATAAAGCAGGGCGGTCGATTCTATAACAGAGTGTTTGCCGTTTAACGCTGCGGGCTTCCCTTCGGGTGCTGAAAGGCCGCAAGGTTAAAAAGCGAACCCTGCGCCGCAAACGCCCGGTTGCGCTAAGTGGACACAGACACGATGAATTGTAAGCGATACGCAAAATGGATCAATGAGGCGGCACTCGGCGCGCTCGATGCAACGCGCGAAGCCGAATTTCGCCGGCACTTGCTCGAGTGCCCGCGCTGCCAAACGCAGATCGAGCGGGAACAGCGCCTTCTTGCAGCCATCGACCAGACGGTGGCGCGCTCGCTGGCCGCCGAGCCGGTGGCCAACCTTTACGTTCAGACAAGGCAAAGGATTGCCGAGGGCGCGTCTGCAAAGGTTGGCTTTTCGCCGCCTCTGCGTGCCTTGGCCACGGTCGCAGCGGCTTGCGTGATCGTTGTAGCCATTGTATTGGCTTGGAAGGCGCAGCGCCGCTCAGTGCAGCAAGCGGCTCCAACGGTAACAGTCGCTCGTGAGGAACATGTGCCGCAAGCCGTGCGGCATGAAACAAGAACCGTAACGCCTTCCGGTAATGGGGCGCGTCAAGTGGCGGTTAGCCATTCTAAGCGCCGGACGAGATTACGCCACCCAGGTAACAATCCGTCGCATCAAGACACGCTGCCGCAGGTTCTGGTGCCAAAGAACGAAATGGCGCTGGTGCTCGAACTCTATAATGGCGTGCGCACGGGTAAAATCGATGGCGCTTCGCTACTTGCAGTACCACATGGGTTCACACGTGAAAAGGACGGAACGTTGGAGTCTGCGCCGATTGAAATTAAACCCATTGAGATTGCGCGATTGAACAAAAATCTCGGATCGATGCAACAACAGAATAATTAGGAGAAACCGATGAGAAGACTAGTGTCGCGTATCCGAAATGGGCAGCGCATATTGCGGGCCTGTCATGCTGAGCGAAGCGAAGCATCTCTGCATTTTTGTCATCAAGGAAATACGGAGATTTTTCGTCGCCTTCGACTCCTCAGAATGACAGCTTCCGCAAGTGTCACGTTATTCATATGCGCGACGCTAATCAGAATAATAATAGCGGGCGCCGTAAGCTTTCTGCTCGTGGCGGCAGCCTTTGCGCAAAGTCCTGCCAAGGCTAATTCGGCGGATGCTTCGGCCGTGATTCCGGTTAAGGTCAACGTCGTCATCAGCGAGTATGAGGGCGCAAAGAAGGTCTCTGTCTTGCCTTATACGCTCTCGACCTTTGCCAATAAGGTGAAATATGCATACCAGGCAAGCCTTCGGATGGGACTTAGCGTTCCAATGATTTATGGCTCGAATCAAGTCAGTTATAAAGACGTGGGTACCGATATCGATTGTGACATAAAGCCTATGGAGGATAACTTGTTTCAGGTGTCCGTGTCGCTTCAACGCTCCTCCGTTTATCCACCATCCAGCGGCGAGGCGAAAGCCGCGGAGGAGCAGCTTGCAACCATGTCTCGCGCATCTGCAATCCGCGCGAGCGATCCGATTTTTGGCCAGTTCAATGCAAAATTCAATGCTGTATTACGCGATGGGCAGACGAAAGAGAGCACTGTGGCTACTGATCCCATCAGCGGGCATGTGATTAAAGTGGACGTGACGCTACACGTTGTGAAAGAGTGATGACAAAGGGTGCGTCAAGCTTCGGAGCGTCTCCCAATAGTTCAATCCTTCAATTCCTTCGACCCGTTCTCCTCTCTTGTCTCTTTCTTCTGTTTCTGATTAGATGGATTTATGACTCTGACGCGGGAAATGAATCAAGTCCGTCCTGTGGCTGCGGCGGAGCGCGTGGGCCGCGTGCACTATGCGATCCGCGACATTGCCGTCCTTGCCGAGCAGCTCACGCGGCAGGGCAAGCCCATTATTTCCCTGAACATCGGCGACCCGGTGGCTTTCGACTTCGCCACGCCGCCGCACCTGGTTGAGGCAGTGATCAAGGCCATGCGCGACGGAAAAAACGGCTATGCCCCATCGCTTGGCGTCGAAGAGGCGCTGGAGGCCGTTCGGGCGGACGCGGAGCGTCAGGGCATTCGCAATATCCAGACTTCGTTTACCACCTACGGCGTCAGCGAAGCGGCCGATCTCTGCCTGGCCGGGCTGATGAATCCCGGTGAGAATGTGTTGACGCCAAGTCCGGATTATCCGCTTTATTCGGCCATCCTTGCCAAGCTCGACGCAGAAGCCGTTCCGTACCAGCTCGACGAAACTTGCGGCTGGGAGCCAGACCTCGATGAGATGGCCGCGAGCATTACCCCAAAAACCCGCGCGCTGGTGGTGATCAATCCCAATAACCCGACGGGCGCGGTGCACTCGCGCAAAACAATCGAAGGCATCATTGAACTTGCGCGACGGCATCGGCTGGTGATTATCAGCGACGAAATCTACGACCGGCTGATCCTCGACGGCACGCCGCACACCACGCTCGCGGCCTTGGCGCCTGATCTGCCGGTGGTGACGCTTAAGGGTCTCTCGAAAAATTACGTCATGCCCGGCTGGCGCGTGGGGTGGGTCATTGTCAGCGGTCCCGGCGATGCTTTGGGAGATTATACGGAGGCGCTGCATCGGCTGGTGAGGGCGCGGTTGAGCGGCAATAATCCTATGCAGTACGCCATCCGCCCGGCGCTTGAGGGACCGCAGGATCATCTGGCTGTATTTATCCAAAAGCTCCGGGCACGGCGCGATCTCACGGTGGAACTGTGCCGTCAAACGCCCCGGCTGAGTTGCGTCGCTCCGCGAGCCGCCTTCTATGCTTTTCCCAAGATCGATATCCCGGAAAGCGATGAAGAGTTTGTCCGGCAATTGCTCGTCGAGAAGCAGGTGCTGGTGGTGCACGGCAGCGGTTTTGGACCGCTGGGCGCGCCAGGTCACTTCCGCATTGTGTATCTGGCGTCGGAGGAGACGCTGCGCCGCGCCTACAAGGCTATCGCCGACTTTATGCAGGAGCATTACGCATGAGCGTCCGGCTGAATGAGCCGCCGGTAGGTGAAAACACGCCCGGCCAGGGCATTGAGAATCAACAACGCGAGCTTCCCGTCCACTTCTGCCCGGTATGCTCACTGCGGCTTGAATCGCGCCACTGCAAGATGGTTTGCCCGCGCTGCGGATTTTTTATGTCCTGCTCGGAATTTGAATAAACCGCTGCTCGAAGGAGGGCGCATGAAGAAGTCCGACTTTCTGCAAAACAAGATTCGCCACATCGATATCAAAGCTTACGATGCGAGTGCGCTGGTCGGCGCCATGCACGGCATGGCGTATAGCGCGCGCGATCTCGCGCGGGCCGCGGAAATTTATGAGCGCATGTTGCAGGACGCCGAGTGCGGCGTCATCCTTTGCCTTGCCGGTTCGCTCATCAGCGCCGGACTGAAGCAGATTTTCGTCGATCTCGTCCGCCACAATATGGTGGACGCTATCGTCAGCACGGGCGCGAACATTGTGGATCAGGATTTCTTCGAGGGTTTAGGCTTCCCCCACTTCATCGCGGAAGAGCGCCTGCGCGCGGGTATGGATGACGCGACGCTGCGGAACCTGCATATTGACCGGATTTACGACACGCTGATTGATGAAGACGACCTCCGCGTTTGCGACGACACAGTGCGCGCGATTGCGGACGGGCTTGAGGCGCGTCCTTACTCCTCGCGCGAATTCATCCGCGAAATGGGCGCTTATCTTGAGCGCGAGGGTAAGAGCGAGGAAAGCATCGTGCTTGAGAGCTACCGGAAGGATGTGCCTATCTTCTGCCCTGCATTCAGCGATTGCTCGGCGGGCTTCGGATTGGTCATGCACCAGCACGCGCGGGGCGACCGCGCCAAGCTGACGCTCGACAGCGCGAAAGATTTTTACGAGTTGACGCAGCTTAAGATCAAAAACCAGACCACCGGCCTTTTCATGATCGGCGGCGGCGTCCCCAAGAATTTCGCTCAGGACATAGTTGTGGCGGCAGAGACGCTGGGCGTGGACGTGCCCATGCACAAGTATGCACTTCAAGTGACAGTGGCAGACGTGCGCGACGGCGCGCTCTCAGGCAGCACGCTCAAAGAAGCCAGCAGTTGGGGCAAGGTAGATACCACTTACGAGCAGATGGTCTATAGCGAAGCCACGCTGGCCGTGCCGCTGATTGCAAGTTACGCCTACCATCGCGGCGCGTGGCGGAAGCGCAAGGAGCGCCGGTGGGCCAATCTGCTGCAGACACCGGTGACCGCCTGAGGATGCTTTGTAGCGGCGGCCTCTGGCCGCCGGTTTTAAATAGTAAAGTCCGGCGGCCAGAGGCCGCCGCTACAGCGCTTTACGCGGGAACAATTGCTGTGCGTTCGGCATCCCAACGCACAGCCCGCTTTTGGTGCAGCGCCGCGAGCGCCATCTGACAAGCGATAGCGGATTTATAACCAAGGTCAAACGGGCAGTTCGTCTCTTTGCGACTGCGCACGCAATCAAAAAAGTTATGCATGTGTGTGACGGTTTCATCGCCACCACCCACAATGTCCGGGTGAACGTTTTGGGATTGCCCGCCCCCAGCCGCCGCGGCGGGTTCATCCACTGGCTCGTGATGGCGTTCACTTTGCGAGAGATAGCGAATGCTTTCGTTGTGCCTGATTAGCGTTCCCTTCCTGCCCAGCAAGAGATCATCGTCGGCCGTGTAGAAGCGGTTGCCGAAGCCGGAATTCCAAGTGAAGAGCAGCTTCTCTGGCTGTTCCATGCTGACATTCATGGTGTCGGGCACTTCCATATTGGGAGAGATGTAGTTGGCGCCCGTCATCTGCACAAGGCTTGGGATGCCCAATCCCAGCGCCTTATACCAGAATCCAACCTGATGCACCATGTTTTCAAATACGTTGCCGCCTGAGTAATCCCAGAAGAATCGCCAATTGATGACGCGGTTGGGATCAAACGGATGAGGCGCGGCTTCACCCTGAAACATCTTCCAGTTGACGTTTTGAAGGTTGCAATCGGCAGGGAGAGCGCGGCCCCAGCCTCCATAAGCTGCGTTGCGGTACATATGAGTGTGCAAGGCAGTGATAACACCCATCTCGTCGGGCGAAGCCATCTCATGCGCTTTCTGCTGCACGGCCCCGCTGGTTGACTGAATGCCCACCTGCACCACGCGGTTTGATCCAAGAAAAGCGCGTTTCATGCGGCGCGCGTGATCGGGATTGAACGCCATCGTCTTTTCCTGATAGACGTCCTTGCCCGCTTCAAGCGCGGGCACAAAATTCAACGCGTGTTGATGCTGCGGCGTCGCAATGATGACAGCATCAATGTTCTTGTCATCGAGCAGCCGCCGGAAATCGGCGTATTGCTTGGCGTTCGGAATCCATCGCTTCACTTGTTCCAGACGCCGCGTGTAGACGTCCGCCACGGCCACGGCTTCAACGTTAGGGCACTTGAGCGCAGCGCGCAGGTCCGCCGTGCCGCGGCCGCCCGCGCCAATCAGCGCGAAGCGCACGCGGTCATTCGCGCCGAGCACGCGCGCAGGTAAAAATGCCCCCGCAGCCAGAGCGGCGGTTCCGCCGATGACTTGACCCATAAACTGTCGCCGATTTTCCATGACATGCCTCCCATAATCAATTCACCACTCACAGGTTGCTGAAAAAGACCCTAGACTGTCATCCTAAGGAGCCGAAGACGACGAAGGATCTCTGTATTTGCTTGATTTTATAATACAGGGATGCTTCGCGGAGTTTACCCTGAGCCAAATGCCAAGATCCTTCGCTCCGCTCAGGATGACGAGCGAAGGGTTCAGCATGACAAGCTAGACAATTTTTTCAGCGGCTTGCTAAACCGTTGAATATTTTTTGCAAAGACTCCTGATCTTCGCGGTCAGCTTGGGAACGCCCGTCATGGGGTCTTCGTGCCCCTCGTACTCAGCGGACATATAACCCTTGAACCCTGCTTGCGCAAACATCCCCCACACGCGGTCCATGTCAATAGGAGTCTGGTCGTCAAAAACGTCCCGGATGTGCGTATTGGTCGCGTACGGAATGCAGGCTGCAATCTGAGCGTAGGCGTCCTGAGTGGCCGTGGGAATGAAGTGAGTGATGTCAAGATTAATGCCCGCATACGGCGAGTTGACCCGGTGCATAATTTCAAGGCAGGCGTCCGCATTCTGTGTGATGCCGGAATGATCTTCGAGACCGAGCATGATGCCTTTTCCCCCAGAGTAATCGGCCGCCGCCTTGAACGTTTCCACAACCCAGCCGATAGCCTGCGGGATGGTTGCGCCTTGGGGAAGCTTGCCGGCGAAAACGCGCAGGTGCGAAGCCCCAAGCAGGTCCGCCGCGTCTACCCACTTTTTGACCTCGACTAGCGATTGCGCGCGCCGGTCCGGGTCTGCTTGCACCAGGCTCACACCGCACGCAGCTCCCGAAAACGGAACCCCATGCTTGTAAGCGAAATGCCGGAGGCCGCCGAGATAGCCGGGATCGGTGGACTTGAAGTAATAGCCTGTCATATCCACCCCGTCCAGCTTCAGTTCCACTCCTTTGCGGATGAAATCCTCCATCGTCATCGGCCCGTGCTGCAGATACTTGCGGAAAGAGTATGCGCAGCAGCCGGAAAACATGCGCGGCATTTTAGCTTGACTCCCCGCAGCCTGAGGCGCGCCGTCCGCCTGCGCTGCCAAGATTGCGCTTCCTCCCGCGAGGCCTGCTGTCGCTGCCGTTGCCGCTGCGCCCGCAACCTTCAGAAACTTCCGACGCTGAATTTGTTGACTCATCGAGACTCCCTTTAACGAGCGTTTTTTAAGGGTAAGAGTCTATCACTCTTATATCGCGCCTTCTAGTGAGTAAAATAACGAACCATCTTCCTATGATTAGTGCGCTGTAACAGCGTCCTTTCCGGTATTTCCATGCAGGCATTGAAGTCCGGCGCGCGCATGAGCCGGAAGCAGCATGATTGCAGTGAGCTATAATAGGAAATTCTGCGAAGGAGCGCCCATGGATCGAGACGCGGCATGGAGTCTGCTTTGCGAGTACACGAAAAGCGAAAGCCTGCGCAAACACGCGCTTGCGGTTGAGGCCTGCCTCCGAGCTTACGCGCGCAAGTTCGGCGAGGACGAAGAGAAGTGGGGGTGTACCGGTTTGATCCACGACTTCGACTACGAGATGTATCCGAACGCGCCAGATCATCCGCTGAAGGGCAGCGAGATTCTCGAGCAGAGAGGATATCCAGATGAAGTCCGGAGGGCGATTCTCGGACATGCGACTTACTCCGGCGTGCCGCGAGACACGCGGCTCGCTCAGGCGCTTTTCGCTTGCGATGAGATCGCAGGGTTCATTACCGCCTGCGCGCTGGTGCGGCCGGATAAGATTCAAGGCCTCGAGGCAAAGTCGGTGATCAAGCGAATGAAAGACAAAGCCTTCGCGCGCTCGGTCAATCGTGAGGATATCCGCCAAGGCGCCGAAGAGCTTGGAATTCCACTCGACGAGCACATTGCATTCTGCATCGCCGCAATCAGCGGCGTCGCGGCGCCGCTCGGCCTTGCTCCTAGCCAAGCGGCTGCCGCGCAAAATTGAGCCATTCCTCTGCGCGCAGTTATATCGAGCAACGTAACCTAGCGACTCTGATCCTATCGCGGCGGCCGCAGTCGTCATACAGACCCCTTAATCGCTGCTGACCTTAAAACCCAATAACGAGAGAACAATGCCACGACCTAAACCTATTTTGTTAGTGATCCTCGACGGATGGGGATATTGCGCCGAGCGCGAATCGAACGCCATCGCTCTTGCCCAAACCCCCAATTACTCCCGCCTGCTATCCGAATACCCTTCCACGCTGGTAGCGACTTCCGGCGAGCGCGTTGGCTTGCCAGAGGGATTGATGGGCAACTCGGAAGTTGGCCATCTCAATATCGGCGCTGGGCGGGTAGTGTATCAGGACCTTACTCGCATCGACGCCAGCATCCGGAGCGGCGAGTTTTTCAAGAAATCCGAATTGATAGAACTCATGCAGCACGCGCGCGCAACCCGGCTGCATCTGCTCGGCCTGCTCAGCGACGGCGGAGTGCACTCGCATCAGCAACACCTTTACGCGCTGCTCCGCATGGCGAAAGAGCGCGGCGTCGAGAACGTCTTTGTGCACGCTTTCACAGATGGACGGGATACCGCGCCGCGCGGCGGGACCGAATACGTTGCTGCGCTGCAGCAGAAAATGCGGGAGTACGGGGTGGGCGAGGTGGCCACGCTGACCGGCCGCTATTATGCGATGGACCGCGACAACCGCTGGGAGCGGATCCAAAAGGGCTACGATGCGATGGTCAACGGCGAAGGGCATCAGGCGAAAGACGCTGTCGAAGCCATCAAGTCGTTTTACAACCAGGGCATTACCGATGAATTCATGCCGCCCATTGTGCTCGCTCAAGAGGACGGCCAGCCAGTGGCTAAAATCCGGCCGGGCGACGCCGTGATGTTTTTCAATTATCGCGCCGATCGCGCCCGCCAGACTACACGCGCCTTGAC
>DASZAE010000440.1:0-11298 GCA_035945515.1 Terriglobia bacterium | reverse complement strand
AAAAGCTTTTTCAAAATCATTGAAGTGGAAGCGGTGTGTAATGACCGGGCTGATGTCGAGTCCTGACTGAAGCATCACGGTCATTTTGTACCAAGTCTCATACATCTCACGGCCGTAAACGCCTTTGAGCGTGAGCATATTGAAAATAATAGTTCGCCAGTCAGCCGCCATTTCGCCCGAGGGGATTCCGAGCATGGCGATCTTCGCCCCATGGCTCATGCTCTGCAGCATGTCATGAAATGCCGCGGGGTTCCCTGACATTTCAAGACCCACGTCGAAACCTTCCGCCATCCCCAGCTTTTTTTTGGCGTCCGCAAGGGTCTCGGTACGCGCGTCGAGGGCCAGCGTAGCGCCCATTTTGCGAGCCAAATCAAGCCGCTGTGGGTTAACATCGGTTACCACAACGTAGCGCGCGCCCGCGTGCTTCGCTACGGCTGCCGCCATTAGCCCGATAGGGCCCGCGCCGGTGATCAGCACATCCTCGCCGAGAACCGGAAAGGAAAGCGCCGTGTGCACAGCATTTCCAAAGGGATCGAAAATGGCGGCGATGTCTTCATCTACCGAGTGGTGATGGCGCCAGATATTGGTCATGGGCAGCGCAATAAACTCGGCAAACGCCCCGGCGCGGTTTACCCCCACGCCTTGGGTGTGAGCACAGAGGTGGCGGCGCCCGGCAAGGCAGTTCCTACATCGCCCACAGACCACGTGGCCTTCGCCGCTTACAAGATCCCCCGGAAAGAAATCGGTCACGTTAGATCCAGTTTCCACAATTTCGCCTACAAATTCGTGTCCGATCACAAGTGGAACTGGAATTGTCTTTTGCGCCCACTCGTCCCAGTTGTAGATGTGCAGGTCGGTGCCACAGATGCCGGCGCGGCGCACGCGAATCAGCACATCGTTGATTCCGATACAGGGTTTGGGAACCTCTTCCCAATCGAGTCCTGGTCCTCGCTTGTTTTTCACAATCGCTTTCATATGCAGCCTCCCACATAACCGAAATCTCGTGCCAAAGCTCACATCATAGGCTGTAAGATAGCGGGTGAACAAGGTGGCGACAGATGACGGTATTACATTGAAAGGGAGAGACTGGCAGACTGCTCTATTTGCTGCCCGGCGGGCAGTGACAGTTAAAGCAGCAAAAATAAATGACCCTCTGAGTGGGATTTCAGGTCATTTTCGCGCTCGCTCGCGGTAAAATAATCGCGGCCGGCTTCGATACACATCAGAAGTGCGAGGGGAACGAAGTCACTAAAGGAGACTAGATCATGATCAAAGGAAGGTACCTACTAATCGGCGCCCTTATTTTTCTGCTGGCGCTTCTTTCCGCGGGTTGCGAGACTATGAATCCTGAATGGAGCGGAAATATGCCTAACGAAAGCGGTCCGCACGTGCAACCTCAAAACCTGGACGCTCCCAGCGAAAACAATGATGCCATCCGGCCTCTTATTCTGATGCGCGTCTTGAGAACCCAGCCTTCTAGCACAACATTCGGGCAAAGCGAATCAATGAAACCGATAAATTGGCGCGGGACTAGGACTACCTCTCTGCGTGGATTGGCTGGGATCGCCTCAGGTCCCTTAGTCACGGGTAATGCGATGGGCGCTGCCATCCTGCCTTTCAAAAATGCTCGCCTCATAGATGGGGTTGCCCTTTCAGCTAATCCGGCCATGCCATAGCCGGGCTCTTTATAAGAATGTGCGGAGAAGCGAAACGGCGCGACTTCCAGTAGTCCCCGAGAGCGCAGGACCGATGTGAAAGACATACAATGGACCGTCTATCACACGGTTGAAACCCACTACTGTTCACTTAAGCGCGTAGCGCAGTTCGTAGCTATAATCGACGATGAATGTCATGCTGAGCGAAGCGAAGCATCTGCTTGTAAATCAATGCGGAAAAAGCAGATTCTTCGCTACGCTCAGAAAGACACGTGCGTAAATTTTGAGCGCCATCCCCTAAGTGAACAGTATTGGGTTGAAACCGTGCCCTTTCGCAAGTTCTCTGCAAGTTCGTAATAATCTGGGCCAGAGGAGCTATTGTGAGTGTTCATCCCACAGGGTTGCCGCTTGCGGAGCGCATGTCCCGCCTGGGGACGGAAGGCGCGTTTGAAGTGCTGGCGCGCGCGAAGCAATTGGAAGCCCAAGGGAAGGAAATCGTTCACCTCGAAATTGGCGAGCCCGATTTTCCAACTGCGCCGCATATTGTTGAGGCTGGCGTTCAGGCTTTGCGCGAGGGCTGGACGCACTACGGTCCGTCCGTGGGGCTAACTGAACTCCGCGAGGCAGTCGCGGAAGACGCGGGAAAGCGGCGCGGTATTCAGATCGACCCGTCTGAAGTGATCATCACGCCGGGCGCAAAGCCGGTGTTTTTCTTCGCGGTACTGGCAGTGGTCGGCGCGGATGACGAAGTCCTCTATCCTGACCCTGGATTTCCAATCTACGAATCGATGATCCGTTTTGTGGGCGCGAAGCCCGTGCCGTATGCGTTGCGCGAAGAGAATGATTTCGACGTGGCGGCATTGGCGATCCTCGAGAAGCTCAGCTCCCGCACACGCATGGTGATCCTGAACTCGCCGCAGAACCCCTCCGGCGGCGTGATGGCCGCGGCTGAACTAGAGGCATTAGCGAAGGAACTCCAAAATCGCGATCTTTTTATTTTTTCCGACGAAATCTACAGCCGCTTGATTTTTGAGGGCAGCCCGGCGAGCATCGCGCAATTTGGCGGCGCGCGTGAGCGCACGATTATTTTGGACGGATTCTCGAAGAGCTACGCGATGACCGGCTGGCGTCTAGGTTATGGCATTATGCACCCAACGCTGGTCGAAAAAATGACTCGCCTGATGATCAACTCGAATTCGTGCACTGCCACATTCACCCAGCGGGCCGGCATTGCCGCGCTGCATGGCGATCAAACGTGCGTCGACCGCATGGTGGAGGAATTCCGGCGGCGCCGGTCTGTGATTGTGGAAGGTCTGAATCGCATTCCGGGTTTTCACTGCCGCCAAGCGCATGGGGCATTTTATGCGTTTCCGAATGTTCGCGGCACGGGAGTAAAATCGCGCGAGCTTGCCGATGCGTTGCTCCGTGAGGCTGGAGTTGCTTGTTTGCCGGGGACGGCATTTGGCGAGGGCGGGGAAGGCTACCTACGGTTCTCCTTTGCGAACTCCGTGGAAAACATTCACAAGGCGCTCGATCGGATTGACGCTTGGGTGAGAAGCTATGCAAAATTGAACGTTTGAGTTATTTTCCATCCTACTTGCGGATGCGGAATGCCTGTTCGCGCCAAGACGGAACCGCTGCTTGTTTTTACCATCGGACATTCCACGCGCGACCTGTCCGCGCTTGTCGATCTGCTTCGGGCACACGGCGTAAGCCAGCTTCTGGATGTGCGCACGCTGCCGCGCTCGCGCAAAAACCCTCAGTACAATATCGAAACGCTTCCCGGCGATCTCGCTGAGGCGGGCATCCGGTACGCTCATCTCCCAGAGCTCGGCGGACTGCGCCATGCCCGCCGCGATTCGCCCAACACGGCGTGGCGCAATGCCTCTTTCCGCGGCTATGCGGATTACATGCAGCAGCCCGAATTTCAGAAAGGATTGGACCGGCTAATGAAGCTGGCGGCCGAGCGCCCCACAGCCATCATGTGCGCGGAGGTCGTCCCCTGGCGCTGCCACCGCTTTTTGATTGCGGACGCGCTTTTAGCTCGTGGCGCGCGGGTGGAGCACATTATCGGCGGAAAGGGAACGCAGTCGCACTCGCTTATTCCTTTCGCCCGCGTGAAAGACGGCAGAATCACGTATCCAGTGGCAACGTAGGGCTCAGCTAGATGGTTTTTGTCACAAGCTGTAGTGATCGCGGCCGGTCGGCGTCAAGGCGCTTGACGCGCGCGAGAGACGCGGCAAAAAGCTGGCCAGGAATAATATAGGGAATTGGCGTATAAAGCTCTGGTATGGCCCCTGGAACCCGCACGGCGCGCGCCGCCCTGGGCACCCGCGCCCCTTGGGAACAGATCACCAAGGTTTCGGCGCGAAGCTCTTGCAGGCGGCCTGCCAGTTTCCGGAGTTCTGTAGAAATTTTTCCCGGCGGCATGAAGAGCAGCACAGGAAAATCGCGTTCGATCAGAGCAATGGGGCCGTGCAGAAAGTCGGCGGAGGAAAAGCGGTCAGCCACCACGTAGCAGGTCTCCATCAGCTTTAGCGCCAATTCAAAAGCGTTGGCATAGTTCAGGCCGCGCGCCACTACCACGCACTGACGCATATAGCGATATCGTTCCACGCTCTCTGAGATTTCCGGCGCAAGCTTTAAGGTTTCCTTTGCCCGCCCTGGCAGCTCGCTCGCGGCGCTCAAAGTGACTACGTCTCCCAAAGCCGAGGCCAGCATATACAAAACCATTAGTTGCGCGGTATAGGTTTTTGTGGCGGCAACCGATTGTTGTCTGCCAGCTCGCGCCTGAAATATTTCGTGTGCCGCGCCGCTCATGCTCGATCGGGCTTCGTTGGTAATCCCTACCGTGTAAGCGCCCTGCTTGCGCGCGGCCTGAAGCACCATATTGATGTCCGTGGCTTCGCCGGACTGGGAAATGCCCACCACCAGCGCGTCCCGCAAATCAAGCTTCGCATGGTAAACCGTGTGAATCGAAGGCGCGCAAAGCGAAACAGGAATGCCCGTGGTCAGCTCGAACAGATACCTGCCGAAAAGCGCGGCGTTATCGGAAGTTCCGCGGCCTACCAGGACGATCATGCGGAAGGGATGCGTTCGCGCGAAACGCCTGAATTCACGCGCGTGCTCGCGCTCGGCGCGCAGCGTGTGTTCGAGCGCGAGCGGCTGCTCGAAGATTTCTTTGAACATGAGTGCGTTGGTCATTTTATGCGCCGGTCTTCTGGATTTTTGCTGATCGCCATGGCAAGACTTAATGCTCCTTCGACGGGGTGGCGCTCGATCAATCCGATTTTCGCGCCGGGAGAGACGTTGCGAACACAATGGTTGAACCTGCGGTGCACCTCCGGGCTCGCCTTGAAAACGCCGCCCGCGCAAATCACGCGCCGCTTCGCGGGCGGAACACCGATGCGTAACAACAGAGAAGACGCCATTTCCGCGAGGTTGCTGCCCGCCTCGCGGCACAGCCGCTGCGCGATGTGGTCGCCTGAACGCGCCGCCCGGCAGACCAAAGGAAACAACGCTGCAACTTGACCGAGCGCGAGGTTGAGCGTGACAACGTCGGCAATCTCCCGAATATGAAGCGCGCGGCAAATATCCTTGCCGAGCCGCGTCGATGGCGCGCGTCCGTCAAAAGCGGCCAAGGCTGCGGATACAGCTTTTCGGCCAATATCATACCCGGAGCCGATGTCGCCGAACATCGATCCCCATCCGCCGCATCGCAAAATATGATCGTCCTTATCGCGCCCAAGTGCAATCGATCCTGTTCCAGCGATGACGATGACGCCCGGCGAGCTTCCGAGCGCCGACTCGAGCGCGATGGCCGCGTCGTGCGTTAGAAAATAATAGTGCGCAGGAACGCCGCGCTTTAGACCTTGGAGTATCTCCCGGTAAATCGGAGGGCGCCCAACGCCCGCAACGCCTGCGCAAAGAGCCGCAAGCTTCTGCCCCCTGCGGAGGCCGGCTTCGCGCATCGCTCGGCGCGAAACCGCGATAAGATTGCGCAGTGCAAGAGGAAGACCCACTTTGAGCGGATTCGACGGGCCTGCGGCAACCCGCGCCAAAATGCGGCTGCGATTATCTGCAAGCCATGCTGTGGTCTGTGTGCCACCGCCGTCAATGCCCAGGAAATATGCCGTTTTGGAATTCTCCGGGCGTCGTTTTGCAGAACCCATTTTACGTTTTGCTCATTTCTTCATCTTGACAAGCGTTCGGCGCGCGGATATATAAGAACCTACGTTTGGGCTCGCCTTGCGAATCGTCGTGACTGCTTCATCCTTGCGCCGTAACGCCGCGCGGTAGCCGGTCATCCAGCCGGTATCTATCATAATTGAAGAAAGAGGTCGAACGCACCCTCGTTTGAATGATTTGAATGAATTGCGCTGGCAGCGAGGCGTTCAGGCAAGAGAGGAATCATGGAGCTACGTAAGGATCCGATCACAATGAGCTGGGTAATCCTCGAAGATGCCGAGGAGGCGACGGTCAAAGTGGATCGATGCCCCTTGTGTCCGGGAAATGAAACGGCGCAAACTATTTACAGCTTTCCCTACGATCATCCTGAATGGCAGGTCCGCGTGACGCCCCATCCGCATCCCCTTTACTCCATCGAGGGTGATGCTCAGCGGCGGGGCGAGGGTTTATACGATAAGATGCGCAACGTAGGCGCGCACGAGATTATCGTGGAAACCCGCGATCACAATCTTCCGCTTTGCCGCCAATCGGATGAAAATGTGGCGCAGGTGCTGCGTGCTTATGTGTCGCGCCTGGCGGACCTTAAAAGAGACCGCCGCTTCCGCTACATCACCGTTTTCCGCAATCAAGGCGGTTTAGCTGGGCAGGATCTTGCCCACCCGCACTCAGAAGTTACTGCGACCCCGTTCATTCCACGGCGCGTGGCCTATGAGCTGCGCGCCTCTCAGCGATATTTCGTCCTGAAAGAGCGATGTCTGATTTGCGACATCATCAAGCAGGAGCTTACGCAGCAAATCCGGACGGTGGATTGCGACGGTCAGTATGTGGCTTTTTGTCCTTTTGCTTCCCGCGTTCCTTACGAAACATGGGTATTGCCCGTGTACCATCATGCTCAGTTTGAAGAGGGTGTTAACTCCGCCGAAAATGAGATGCGGCTGGCGCGGTTTTTGAAGGGAATCTTGCAGCGATTGGAGTCCGCCACCTCCGCCTACCACCTGGTGCTGCACACCTCCCCCAATACAACTGCCCGCTTTGAGCACGCCGGCGCCTGGCAGACGCTTGCGGAAGATTACCATTGGCATTTCGAGATTCTGCCTGTCGTTGCCTCAAAATCCAAGCCGTATAGCCTGAAAGAGGTCTATTACAACTCACTTTCTCCCGAAACGGCCGCAAAAGAACTCCGTTCGGCGCGCGCGGCCGAGAGCGCCGGGAAACTTCAAGGATAGCAGCGGCTTTACGCAGATATTGTGGATTCGGCGGCAATTTAGCCGTCCAAGAATCAAACTACAGTGTATAATAGTGCTTTGCGTTCCCTCGTGATCTTTCCCGCTTCAATGTTCCAATCGTGGATAAGGCATCGCCTTGGTTATTCAATCCGCAAAATTTGACATGCGATTTAGCGTACACAACGCTTTCAGGACCGCGGCTAAGGCGATAGTTGCAGGAGAATGGGAATAGCGTGTGTATAGCCGGTCGTTCTGAACAATTGGTCGAGAATGACGCGCTATCGGGGGTGGCGAAAACCTGTGTTAGGATGGTCCAAACTTACTTTTGCTTAATGGAGAATTGCTATTTCTGGAACTCATAAATTAAAAGCTATTCCGCTCGGAGGCCTGGGCGAATTTGGCATGAACATGATGGCCTTCGAGTACGGCGATGACCTGGTTGTTGTCGATTGCGGGGTTATTTTTCCGGACGCGGAGCTGCCCGGCGTTGACGTGGTCATCCCCGATATCACTTATCTGCGGGAGAACCAGCACCGGCTGCGCGCCATCCTGCTGACTCACGGTCACGAGGACCACATTGGCGCATTGCCTTACGTTCTTGACGAGGTGAGCGCGCCGGTTTATGGGACCCGGTTTACGCTGGCTCTCGCGCGGGCGCGGCTGGACGAACACGGCCTGGCGGACGCGGTGGACCTGCGCGAGATGCGTCCCGGCGCTCCGTTTGACGTAGGTCCGTTCCACGTGGAATTCATTCATCTCACGCACAGCATTATCGACGCGGGCGCGCTTGCCATCACGACGCCCGTGGGCACGGTCATTCACACTGGCGATTTCAAGCTGGACCCAACGCCGACGGACCAGCGCGTGAGTGATCTGCACACGCTGGCTAATTACGGCCAGAAGGGTGTGCTGGCGCTATTTTCTGATTCGACTAACGTTGAGCGGCCCGGCATGACGCCTTCCGAGCGCGCCGTCCGCGAACGGCTTTCCGAAGTAATGGCGGAGGCCAAGGGCCGCGTGCTGATTTCGTGCTTTGCCACCTCGATGCACCGCCAGCAGATTGTGGCTGATTTGGCTTTTGAGCATGGCCGCAAGCTGTGCTTCATCGGACGCAGCATGTATCAGAATTCAGAGATTGCCCAGCAGATGGGGCGGCTCCGGATTGAGCCGGGTTTGGTGGTGCAGCCTCAGGAGGTTCGCAAGCTGCCGCCCAATAAAGTGGCTCTCGTGGTTTCGGGTAGCCAGGGCGAGCCGATGTCCGCCATGGCGCGCATTGCGGTGGATAAGCACCGCTGGATCAGCGCCGCGCCGGGCGATGAAGTGGTGCTCTCGGCGCGCATTATTCCCGGAAACGAGAAGGCTATTTTCCGCATGATGGACCACCTCTACCGCCGCGGCACGCGGGTGCATTACGACGACGGCAGCCATCCGCCTGTGCACGTCTCCGGCCACGGCAGTCAGGAGGAACTGCGCCTGATGCTGAATCTGGTGCGGCCTAAATACTTCATTCCGGTGCACGGCGAATACCGGCAGCTTGCCAGGCACCTGGCGCTCGCCAATGAGCTTGCCGCGGTCTCGGGAGAATCCTTTTTGCTCGAAAATGGAGACATGCTGGAGTTCGACAACCAGGGAGCGCGCCGCGCCGGCCGCGTCACAGTGGGGCGGGTGTGCATTGACGTTGGCACGCTCGATGAAGTAGGTGACGTGATTTTAAGCGAGCGCCGCCGCATCTCTTCCGACGGCATTGTGATCCCCATCCTTGCCATCAACAAATACTCCGGTCAGCTTGAGCGTCCGCCGGAAATCGTTTCGCGCGGGTTTGTGCCTCTGGATGAGGCGGAGGAGCTTGTCGAAAAAGTGCGCAAGGTTATCCGCGAGACGCTGGAAAAATCCAATCTCGAAGAAATGGGCGACTGGGGCGTGGTGAAAGATAAAATCCGCTCCACCATGCGCAAGTTCTTCGACCAGGAACTCGGCAAGCGTCCCATGGTGCTGCCGGTAATTCTAGAAGTATAGAGACTTCGGATTTTGGTTCGGCGCCATTAATTACCGATAAGGGAATTTTGACCGGTTTGTGCTTGGAATTGAGATGGGATATTCAGTTCTAGCACCCGGCGAAATTAAACCGAAGATGGAAAAAGATTCCAACAAGCTCCGTCCAGAGGATCATCCTGCGCATGACTGGTATCGTTTTGTAACCTCCAAAATTACCGTAGCCGGCCGTCGCAATGATTTCTGATATTGCTTGATGCAACATCGGTCTTCCAAGGAAGGTTCATGCCCCTTTATCAAGCCGTTGTTCTTGCCATCGTTCAAGGCATCACCGAATTTTTGCCCATTTCGAGCACGGGGCACCTAGTGCTGTTTCCGTGGTTTCTCGGCTGGAAGGACCCTGGCCTGACATTTGACGTGGCGCTGCATGCGGGCACGCTGCTTGCAGTTTTCGTTTACTTCTGGCGCATGTGGGTAGACATGATCAAAGCCGCAGCAGGCCTCGGTGACTTGAAAGATCCTGAAGTCCGCGAAAACCGGCGGCTTTTTTGGCTGCTCGTCATCGGCACCATTCCAGGGGCCATCGCGGGAGTGCTTTTCGAGAAGAAGGCGGATACCGCGTTCCGCAATCCGCTGGTGATTGGCGTGGCGCTCATTGTGGTGGCCCTGGTCATGTGGGCAGGCGAAAAGGTTACGCGGGATAACGAATCGCTGAAAGAGGTTTCACTGCTTGATGCGGTGATTGTGGGCATCGCGCAGGCGTTTGCCGTCATTCCCGGCGTTTCGCGCTCGGGTAGCACGATGTCCGCCGGGCTGCTGCGCAACATGAAGCGCGAAACCGCGGCGCGCTTTTCCTTTCTGCTTTCGACCCCCATCATTGCGGGCGCTGTGATTCTGAAGGCGCACGAGGTCCACAAGGCTGGAGGGCTGCCGCACGATATGCGGATGCCGTTCCTGGCGGGCATCATCGTCTCGGCGGTGGTCGGATTCTTCGTGATCGGCTGGTTGATCCGCTTCCTCGAAACCTACACGTTCAAAGGATTTGTAGTTTACCGCATTGCCTTAGGTGTGATAGTATTGGCGCTAGGATTGGGATTGCATCGCTAGGCCAAGTTCCAGAGGTCAGGTATCAGTCGCCAGGGCCTGACACGCTGAGTCTGGAAACTGGGTTTGAAGCAAGGGTGTATCGGTGAGCAAGGATGAGTTTTTCTGATCGCCGGCACCTTTAGCCTGTAACCTGACTATGCAATCTGCATCTTCTGCTTCCGCAAGCCGGCAGCGCGAGACGCGCGCGAAGACTCCTCTGCTCGATGGCCGCCGCTACGAGTTGGCCGGATTTCTCCTCAGCATCCTCGGTCTATTACTTATCCTGAGCCTCGTTTCCTATCACCCGCTGGATCCTTCGTTCGATACGGCTGCCGCGAGTGGCAGCGTTCACAACTGGGTGGGCATGGTGGGGTCTTACGCGGCAGACGCGATTCTTCAGATTTTCGGGTGGAGCGCCTTTCTTCTTCCGCTTTTCTGTTTTGTTGCCGGAATACGGTGGCTTTTGGTGCGCCCGCTCGAATCACCGGGCGCAAAGGCAATGGGCGCAGCCCTGCTCACCGGCTCGCTGGCCGCGCTCTTTGAACTCCTCCCGCACGCTCCCAATGTTTTCGGAGCCATCCGCGCCAGCGGCATCGTGGGATTCTATCTGGCTGCCGGCCTGGTTGACACGCTTAACCGCGTTGGGGCTGTAATTGTAGCTGCCACGGCCCTGTTTGCTTCGCTATTTCTTGTGACCAAATTTTCATTTTCCTGGGCGGCCCGCGTTCTCCACTCGGCTTCGCGCGCGGTCTTTGGACCGTTGCGGGCGCGATGGTCCGCGCGGCGCGAGGAACGTGAGCGCAAGCGCCTGCAAGAGCGAATGGCCCGCGAGAGATCGGTCGGCAAGGAGCCGATCGTGTCACAGCGCGCTGCTCACGGGCCGCAACCGGAGAAGCCGAAAACATTGGCCACGCTTCACGTCGTACCTCAAACCAGCCGTTTGGATGACGTGGAACTTGAAGATGAGGAGGAGAAAGAGTATGAGCCTTTGCTGGGCGAGCCTGCTCTGACGGAACCTGGCATTCAATCCCGAACTGACACCGGGCATGCAAGCCCTGCCAAACCGAAAGTGGTGAACAAGAAGGGCGCCAAATACAAGCTGCCTGCCACCACGATGCTACGTCAACCCGAAGATCAGGAGGGCGTTAACG
>DASZAE010000439.1:0-18125 GCA_035945515.1 Terriglobia bacterium | reverse complement strand
TATTTAATATAAAAACCCGGCGGCCTGTGGCCGCCGCTACAGAATCAGGCACCGCCGACTTATGGCGTCACATATAATAGCCGGTTTTGATCGTAAGACCGGCGGCCGAGGGCAGCACGGGGCCGCTACTCCAACTGTTGTCGCGGGTTGCAAAAAGTTGATGGTTTTGTTAACTTATATAGTTGAAAGTAAGTTAAAGGAGCATCAGAATGGCAACTTTGTTGAATATAACGCCTACCGCCGTGGGCAAAGTTAAAGAGATCATGTCCGCGCAGCAACCGCAGCCTCTCGGCCTGCGGCTTTCTGTGGTCGGCGGAGGCTGTTCCGGCTTTTCGTATCAGATGAATTTTGAGACGGAATTGAACCCCATCGATAAGACCTTTGAATTCGAAGGTCTAAAGGTTTTTGTCGATCAGGCTTCCCTGATGTACCTAAATGGCACTCAGGTGGATTTTGTCGAGACGCTGTCCGGTTCCGGCTTCAAGTTCGAGAACCCGAACGTCAAGTCAACCTGCGGCTGCGGAAGTTCATTTACGGTATAGGGTTTTGAAGAATCACCCGAAAGAAGCCCCAGCGCCATGCAAAAAACACACGGCGCCGGGGCTTTTTTGTTTGTTCGGACGGTCGCGCCGGCTTCGCGTCGCGCGAATCCCTCACCCACAACTTCATGGTTCCTTCTCTGCCAAAAAGAGAGTATGGACCACGTAGCGGAATGGGTGAGGGAGGCATGTCATCCGCATCATCCTGCCAATCAGGAGTTCCAGCGTTGCGCAATCTGCGCCTCGACATCGCTTATGACGGGACGGATTTTTGCGGCTGGCAGCGGCAGCCCGATCAGGACACAATCCAAGGCCGCATCGAGACAGCGATCGAGCGCATCACTGGAACGAGCGTGAATCTTACCGGATCGGGACGGACCGACGCAGGCGTGCACGCCGCGGGCCAGGTGGCGAATTTCAAAACCTCCAGTCCGATTCCGCCCGCCAATCTAAAAAGGGCGCTGAATAACACTTTGCCGGATACCATCCGCATCTTGCGGGCTGAGGAAGCGTCGCCTGGATTTCATGCCCGCTACAGCGCCGTGGCTAAGCTCTACCGCTATCGCATCCTGCAGGCGGAAGTCTGCCCGCCACACCTGACGCGCTTCGTATGCCATTATCCAGGCCGCCTCGAACGCAAGCGCATTGGGCGCGCCGCGCAATGGCTGGAAGGTGAACACGATTTCACCTCCTTCGCATCCACAGGGGATGCGCTTAGCGAAGACACCGGAGAGAATAGGCAAAGTTCCTCCGCGGTAAGGACGATCTTTAGTTCCAAGGCCATTTGGAGCGCGCCGCTTGCCTTGCTGACATACGAAGTGCGCGGCAACGGCTTCCTGCGCCACATGGTTCGAACGATTGTGGGCACCTTAATTGAGGTTGGGCGCGGGGCAATAGATCCGGAGGACGTCCCCGCCATCCTCGAAGCGAAGGATCGCTCAAAGGCTGGACCCACCGCCCCGACGCGCGGCCTCTGGCTGGCGCGGGTGGAATATTAAAAAAGCGACGCCATGCGAGGTAGCGCCGCCGTCCCGGCGGCAGAGCGCCATAAGTCGGTGACGGTCATTGGCTGTAGCGGCGGCCTCTGGCCGCCGGATTTTAATGGTAAAGACCGGCGGCCAGAGGCCGCCGCTACAGCATCAGGCGACGCCGACTTACGGCGTCGCGCATAACAGCCGACAAAGCCTGTCCTGAGCCGATTCGCTCCTCTTCGAATCGCTCTGAGCGAAGCGAAGAGGCTCACGGTAAACTCCGCGAAGGGATGCCGGCGCTACGACTTGTAATCCTCAATGATGCTTGACGACAAAATCCGGGTAGCGGTGATTGGCGCGGGCGAGCACGGGCGCCATCATGCGCGCATCTACAAATCTCTTCCCGGCGCGGAACTCACCGGGGTTTACGACATTGTTCCCGAGCGGCGTAATCTGCTGGCCGCTGAACTGGGCGCGCGGGCTTTTGCGTCTCTCGATGAAGCCTGGAGCGCCGCCGACGCTGCAAGCTTGGTCATCCCCACCACGCAGCACGCGGCGGTCGCGCATCAGGCGCTTGCGCGCGGCATTGATGTGCTGGTCGAAAAGCCCATCACGGCCACGGTGAACGAAGCCGACACGCTCATCCGCCATGCCGCAGAATCTGGACGCATCCTGCAGGTAGGGCACATCGAGCGGTTCAATCCCGGTGCGGCCGCCGCCAAAGCCATCACGCGCCAGCCGCTTTTCTTCGAGGTGCACCGCCTGGGCGTCTTCAGTCCCCGCAGCTTGGATGTGGACGTGGTTTACGACTTGATGATCCATGACCTGGACCTGGTGCTCTGGTTCACCGGCTCGCCCGCGCGCGAGGTGCGCGCCGTAGGGCTTCCTGTGCTCTCAGACAAGGTCGACATTGCCAATGCACGGGTCGAGTTTGAAAGCGGCGCCGTGGCTAACTTCACCGCCAGCCGCGCCAGCACAGAAAAGGTGAGGAAGTTCAGGTACTTTCAGCCAAGCGAATACATCTCTATCGACTTCACCCGCCAGGATGCGCTGGTGATCGGCGTCGATCGCGCCGGGTCGCCGCCAGAACTAAGCTTTCGCAAGCTCGAAACCCAGCCGAATGAGCCGCTAAGGGCCGAAATTGATGCTTTCCTCACTTCGGTTCGCACCCGCCAGCCGCCGCTGGCAGGGGCCCAAGAAGGGCGCGAGGCGCTTGCCCTCGCCGCACAAGTAATGAATTGCATTGAGGCCCACGCCGCCAAAGTAAATTTGCGCATCACGCAACCTGCGGGCCAGAGCGGTGAATCGTAACATAGGGTAGCCAGATTTCGTCTTAATAGTCGTTCGCAACAAGACCGTAGTCGGGTCCGCGTTCCGGGAGGCGGCGGGGAAAACCGTCCCATTTGTCTCAAAAGTCTCAGAGTGTTGTGATAGGCTTGTGGAGTATGGCCGCTTGCCGCCGCTGATTTGTAGCGTAGCGTTCGGAGTTCAAACGCTGCGACTAGTAGTTGTAGCGGCGGCCTCTGGCCGCCGGTCTTTACTTTTTAAAAACCGGCGGCGAGGACGCCGCCGCTACAGTGAGGCCTCCAAAGATTAGAAAATCACCGGGGAGAAAGGGCGAAACAAACAAATTCGCGGAACGAACCCAAGAAGTTGTTTAGAATCAATGCCTCTAATAATTGGGAATGGCGCGGCGCGAGCTAGACAGACTAAGCGATGAAGGAAGAACCCGAGTTACATTTTGTTCTCGACGAAGGCAACGACGTTGCCAAGTGGCGGCGGCGGACGGCTTTTCTCGCCGCCGTGCTGGGGGAATTCCTTTTAATATTGCTGCTGCTGGCGGTCACGCCCTATCTTCAGCGGCGGGCGGCGCTGATGAGGGCCATCGCCGAGCAGGAACAGCCGCACGAGCACGCGACCTTCCTGGTGATGCCGCCTGATCTTGAAAGAGAGTTGCGAAAGCCCAAAACCAACATTCTTTCCGACAAAAACCGCATCGCGCGCGGCCCTTCGCCCGTTGTGAAGCCCAAGGGACCTCCGATGCCCCTTCTGCACGGCAATACTCACTTGCCGAAACTCGCGGGAGGCTCGCCGCCTCCGCCGCCGAAGGAAATGACGCCACCCGCCGCGCACGCCGCGCAGCCGGCCACCAAGCAGGAAGCTAAGAATACTCCTTCCCCGCCGAAGCCTGAGGAAAAGCCCAAGATCACCCTTTCGGATATCAAGCCGCCGGAAAAGTCCAATCCCTTGCTCGCCGAGCAGCTTGGCATGGCAACACCCGGCCAGATGATTCAGCAGTCCGCGCAACAGGCGGCGCGCGGTCGCGCCCTGGGCCAGATTCCGGGGCCGGGCGATTCCGTAAACCAACTCAACAATCTGAACCCTAACTTTTCCACTTCGGGTCCGATCATTCTTTCGGATACACAAGGCGTCGATTTTGGTCCCTACCTTGCCCAAATCCTGATGATTGTGCGGGAGAACTGGTATGCGGTGATTCCTGAGTCGGCCCGTCTCGGCGCGCAGGGACGGACTTCCCTTGTCTTCGAGATCCTGAAGGACGGCTCGGTGCCCCAGTTGCGGCTGGTTGGGCCATCGGGATCGGACTCCCTCGACCGCGCCGCCGAGGCGGGCATCCGCGCGTCAATTCCCTTCCCGCCGTTGCCGAAAGAGTTCACGGGAAAGCATCTCGTGCTTCAATTTAACTTTTTTTACAACATGCGCCCATAAATGCCCTCGCGCCCGCGGCCAGAACGTTTGTAGCGGCGGCCTCTGGCCGCCGGATTTTAAGTGTAAAAACCGGCAGCCAGAGGCCGCCGCTACAGAATCAGGCGCCGCCGACTTATGGCGTCGCGTATAGCATAGAGTTTTGCGATCGTCACTTTAACCCTGGAATGCCCATCCCACGCTTCAATGACGCCTCTCGAACCACCGACGCGAAGGCAGACACTGGGCGCGATCCTGCTGCTCGCGCTGCTGCTGATCCTTTTGCTGATCCTTTTGCTGATCCTGGCGATTCACCGCCTGCCCAGGAAAGCGGCGGCATCCAGCCTCCACTCATCGTCATTGCAGGTCCAACGGCGTCGGGCAAATCGAGCCTCGCTATTTACCTGGCGGAGCGGCTGAACGGCGAAATCATCAACTACGATTCGGTGCAGGTTTATCGCGGGCTTGATATTGGGTCGGGCAAAGTCGCGCGCGAACTGAGACGCAAAATTCCGCACCATCTGTTCGACGTCGTTGATCCGGGCGAGCCTTGCACGGCGGGCCGATTTCGCCGCATGGCCTTGGACGCCTTGGCAGACCTTCGCCGGCGCCGCAAGCTGCCTATTCTGGCGGGCGGCACAGGGCTTTACCTTCGCGCCCTTTTGAAGGGCCTGTTTGAAGGCCCTGAACGTTCCACCCGGCTGCGCGCCCGGCTGCAGCGTATCGAGTTTCAACGCGGGCGGCCTTTCCTGCACAAGATGCTTCTGCGCTACGACGCTGATGCCGCTTCGCGCATTCATGCCAACGATTCACAGAAAGTGATCCGCGCTCTCGAGATTCGCCTTCTCTCGGGTGAACCGGCATCGAGACTTTATCAGCGCGGGCGCGAAGGACTGGAAGGGTTCAGCATAGTGAAAATTGGATTGAACCCGCCCCGGCAAGAGCTGATGCGGCGCATCAATCTCCGCGTGGAACGGATGTTTGCCTCTGGTCTCGTCGAAGAGACGCGCGCGGTTTTAACGCGCCTGGGGTTACAAGAAGAAAATCCTTTGCCCACCGCGCTGCTGGCGCTCGGCTATCGCCACGCTTGCATGGTGCTCCGCAACCGAATGGGAGTTGACGTGGCGGTCCGGCTTACCCAGGCTGCCACACGCCAATACGCTAAACGCCAGATGACGTGGTTTCGGCGCGAAACAGAGGTAAGATGGTTTGAGGGCTTTGGCGAAGACCCGGCTGTTCAGCAAGGCGTGATGGCATGGCTGCAACGAGACAGCGGGATTTCCGCAGCGCAGGGTTCCGTGCCTATTGAGGATTACAAATTATAGTGGCGACAAATGTTGTAGCGGCGGCCTCTGGCCGCCGACTTTTACTTCTTGAAAACCGGCGGCCAGAGGCCGCCGCTACAATACTATGCCTTGATTTTTAACAAACTTTCAGAAGTTGTCATTCTGAGCGTAGCGAAGAATCTGCTTTTCCAGGAAATTATCCAAATAGAAGCAGTTCCTTCGCGGAGTTTACCCTGAGCGAAACCGAAGGGCTCAGGATGACAGTGGATTGGGTTGCGCCCCAAGGCCGCCCTGCGGTACAACTTTAACTAGGTCGGAAAGGTCTCCTTCATGAACACTGCGGGCAATGAGAAAAAAGAACAAGTGGAAAAAACTATTCAAAATATCCAGGAAGGATTCCTGAATAACGCGCGCCGGGATAAAATCCCCGTCACGCTGTATCTGCTGAGCGGCGTCAAGCTGACCGGCAGGATTCGCAGTTTTGACAAGTTCTCGCTGATCTTGGAGAACAATCATCAGGAACAATTGATCTTCAAGCACGCCATTTCTACGGTGATTATCAACCGGCCTTCGGCGCTTCATCCGGCGCCCACGCCGCCACCGGCGCCCTCCGCGCTGGGTGAGGAGTAATATTTCCGAGCCGCGCCATCTCGAGAGGGCTTACCTTGCGGACTGGACGCCGAGTCGCGGGCCGGGCGCCGCGATAAAGCCGGCTTCACGCGCGAGCGCCGTTCCCGATGAAGACGCCATGCGGGAACTGGCGGAGCTTGCGGCCAGCGCCGGGGCGGAGGTAGCAGGCTTCACGGGACAGCGGTCCCCAGCGCCCGATCCTGCAACCCTGGTGGGACGCGGCAAAGTGGAAGAGATCCGCGCATCCGCTGAACGGCTGCGAGCAACGTGCGTCATCTTTGGCCACGATCTTTCGCCCACGCAGCTTCGCAACCTTGAGGCTGCGCTCGGCGTGAAGGTGATCGACCGCACGCAATTGATCCTCGATATTTTCGCCCGGCGGGCGCGCACGCGCGAAGGCAAGCTGCAGGTGGAGCTGGCGCAGCTAAATTACCTGCTTCCCCGCCTCGCGGGACAAGGCACGCGGCTCTCGCGCCTCGGCGGCGGCATCGGCACGCGCGGACCGGGCGAGCAGAAACTCGAGTTTGACCGCCGCCGCATCCGCGCCCGTATCAGCAAACTCGAAGGCGCGCTCGACAAGGTGCGCGCGCAGCGTTCGCTTCATCGCCGTCATCGCCGCGAGCAAAACTTTTTGAGCGTCGCTCTGGTGGGCTATACCAACGCGGGCAAGTCAACCCTGTTTAATGCGCTGACGCAAGCGAAAATTCTGGAATCGCCGCGCCTCTTCGCCACGCTCGATCCCACTGTCCGCGCGCTCAGTCTCGAATCCCATCCGAAGACGCTGCTTTCGGACACCGTGGGCTTCATCCGCAATCTCCCCGCGCACCTGGTCGTCGCGTTTCGCGCCACGCTTGAAGAACTGGATAGTGCGGACCTTTTGCTGCACGTTGTCGATGCGTCCCATCCCGAATGGGCGGAGCACTGCGAAGCGGTCGACAAAACGCTCGAAAGCATGGGGCTTGCCGCCGCGCCGCGCCTTCGCGTTTGGAACAAAGTTGACTTGCTTGTGGAAGCCGCGCGCCGCCGTATCCCGCCGGACGATGTGGCCGTCTCAGCGCGAACCGGCGAGGGCATCGCGGCGCTTCTTGAGCGGATCGATCATCTGCTGCCCGGCGAGCCGGTGATCGAAGCCGAGTTCAATTTTTCCGCCGCAGACGGCGAAAGCCTCGCGCGTTTGCATCGAATGGGCGCTGTTCTTTCCACGCGTTTCGTGGGCCGCCGCGTGCTCGTGCGCGCGCGAGTACCCGAATCTCTCAGGATTCGCGGGCAAACGCGCGGCTCTCCGCTAGACAGAGGAATTTCCTCTTGATTTTGCCCATGATTTTGCGGCTTGCGCCGCTGTGGAAAAAAATGTGGAAAACTTGCCATGCCCTCGCCAGACCCAAACCCCTCGCGGCGTTAAACAGCAAGGGACTGACTTTTTCGTTAACATGCCAACCGCATTATTTTCAATAGCTTATGATGACGTTGCGGTTGACGTCTTAGGTATGCCCCATCTCATAAAGTATTAAGCCTGCATGAAAGACTGCCTGAGTTTTGCACATAATATAGGGCAGCCCTGGCTTAATGCGCTAGCCTCCCTCAGCCTTCCCGCCCGCGCCAAATCAGGTCATCACAGGCCTCAGCTAAGGCACTAGCCTATCCCAAATGGAGTCGCAAAAAGCACCGCGAGCCGGGAGAAGTTATTGTTTAGCAGGAGTGGAACCAGGGTTGGGATTATCTTGGTCTGACTTATTCTTGTGATGCTTGAAAATCGAAAAGATTTTCTTCACAACGCTCTCCGGTTTTTGCGGGGGAGCAGCATTTGAAGAAGCCGTTGCCGCGGAAGGATTGGGCGGTGCGGAACCACCCGGAAGCGTGGTGACTGCGGGTGATGAGAGAGTGGGCACAACGCCGGGCGTAGCGGAACTTGACGCGGGTCCCTTTTTTTGGGAGCCGAACGGCAGAATCTTTCTGATTAAATTGGACAGGGTTGAAGTTACGGCGTTCGACACCGGCTGAGTGCCATCGATGAATACTTCGTCTGGGGTCGCAAGAGGGTTATTGGCGGTAGCAATTACTGTTTTACTGCCGAGCGGCGCCACAATAATGCCAAAGGGCGGAGAGAAGGATTGAACCTTCTGGTAGCCCGGCAACTTAACCACGCGCTTCATAAAATCCGTCCAGACGGGAAGCGCGGAGCTCGCGCCGGTGAGTCTAAGGTCCTGATTGTTGTCGTAACCTACCCACGCGACAGCGAGCAGATTCGGCATGTAACCGGCAAACCAGCCGTCGTGCAACGTTCCCGTTTTCCCCGCCGCGGGAGCAAGAAATCCGGCCGCGCGCGCGCCCTCGCCCGTGCCGTGGTCGATCACGGTTTCCATGAGATTCGTCATCAGGTAGCTGATGCGCGGGTCGAGCACGCGGCGCGAAACCGAGGGGCTTTGCCAGACTACGTTTCCCGTAGAATCCTTCACAGCGAGGATGATGCGCGGCGCCTCGTAAACACCGCCATTGGCGAAGATCGTATAAGCGCCCGCCATCTGAAGCGGGCTCGCATCGTAAGAGCCGAGAGCAATCGCGGGCGTGGCCTGAATGCCGCCGTTGAGCCCCGCGGCAACGGCCAAATCCTTGATTTTCTCGTAGCCCGTTATTTGCGCCAAGTTCACCGTCGCAACGTTCAGCGACAAAGCCAGAGCTTCGCGGAGAGTCACGCTGCCGTAGTATTCATCTTTGAAGTTCTTCGGCTGATAAGTAATATTGCCGAACTGGAATGTTTCGGGATCGTCGGGCAAAACGGTATCAGTCGTAATCAGCGGTTGCGACCCATCGACGCTCGAGCTCAACGCCGCGGCGTAGACGAATGGTTTGAAGGACGATCCCGGCTGGCGCATCGCCAGGGCATGATTGAGCTGGCTCGCGGTATAGTTGCGCCCGCCCACCAAGGCCGCGACATCTCCAGAATGCGGATCGAGCACCACCAGCGCAGCCTGCGCCTGAGGCAAAGCGGGCGCCCCTTTCCTTCGCCGGGCGTTGATGCGCTTGTCAACCTCCTCCATCCCTTCGTGAACCGCGTTCGCGGCGGCGGCCTGTAGATTGGGATTGAGCGTGGTATAAATGCGGTAGCTTTGGGAAAGCAAATCCTGCTGAGAAATGTGATCGAGTAGCTGGTCCTTGACCATATCCACGAAGTAGGGCGCCTGACTGCCGCCTACGTTGCGCTGCGTGACACCCAGCGGCGCCGCAGCCGCTTTGACCTCTTGCGCGGGCGTAATGTAGTGGTTCCTTGCCATCTCGCTCAGCACCCAGTTGCGTCGCGCGATCGCCCTTTTGGGATAGCGGTAAGGCGAGTAAAGATTAGGCCCGCGAATCATGCCCGCAACCAGCGCGGCATCAGGAAGCGTGAGGTCTTTCACGCTCTTATTAAAATACTCATCCGCCGCTTCGCCAAAGCCATAAATGGAAAAGCTGCCCCGCTGCCCCATATAAACCTGGTTGGCGTAGAGCGTGAAGATTTCATCCTTGCTCAGGCGGTGCTCGAGCAATATGGCCAGAAAGATTTCATCCGCTTTGCGCTTGATCGTTTTCTTCCGCACCAGAAAGAAATTCCGCGCGAGCTGCATGGTAAGCGTGCTTCCGCCTTGCAGCCGCTCGTCAGACCGGATGTCGGCAAGCGTGGCCTCGACCAGCCGGAACACATTCACGCCGTGATGCGAGAAGAAGCGGCGATCCTCGGCGGACACTACTGCATCCAACAAAACCTTTGGGCAATCATGAAAACCTACGATCAGCCGCTTGCTCCGGCTCTGATCAAAGAGCGTGGTGATAACTTCAGGCTCAAGCTCATAATGGTCGAGCGGCGCATTGCCCGACGAGCCTGTGATGGCGGCAATCTTGCCGTCTTTGAAGGTGATGGCAGCCGGGCTTTCGCGGTCGTCGCCAGTTACGAAGAAAGATTCCGGCCCCGGAATAACGAGCAGGCTGTCTCCGTTGACCCGGAACGTACCGACGCCGGAACCTTTGGGCTCCCCTTCCGAATAAAGCGCCTTGCGAAGCAGGTCCTCCACATCACCCATGGAAAGCGTTGAGCCTGGCGAGATGGGCACGGGGGCGGAAAGCACAAGGGAAGCGCGGTGGAAAATCTGGCCGCTTAGTCGCTGATCCACAAGACGGGAAAAACGCACGTAATAGTGCAGAAATACGATGGCGCAAATCACAATAAACGCGCAAGCGACAGCCGCTAGTATTTTCTTATTGCGCTGAATGAAGCGTGTAACGGCTCCAGACGCAATGCTCTTGCGTGCTGGACGTGGACGCCGGTTTGGACGGGAAGATTTTGCCACAGTCTCTCAATGAACTAAGATGCCGGAATGCGTCATGGCGTAGGCAGATTATCAGAATGTTGAAGCATGCACTGGTTTTGTCATTACTGAGCCCTTCGGCTTCGCTCAGGGTAAACTCCGCGAAGAATCTGCTTTTTGACTAAATATTATAGTGGACGCCAGAAGCTGTAGCGGCGGCCTCCGGCCGCCGGTTTTCCGGCGCTCGAAGAGCTCCGTTATAAAATAATTGGCATTATGCGTTATGTAATCCTTAGTCTTTCTGGGGAGCAGCTGCATCCACCTTAATCTTTAATACGCCAATCTTGGAGCCGACGCCGAAGCGGTAAAGTGTATGACCCAGGTGTACGACAACAACTGAACAGGCGCTGTATAGGCGACATGAATGTTGATCGCGTTTCCTCCTGAGTCCATGTTCACGTCTCCTAATTCCACCGGCAGGTTCAACGCCTCGCACCGTTCGACGACTGCCGCCGGAACGTCATCGACCTTGATCCGGTTTGAAACCGCTTCCAGCGCAACCTCGTTCAGGTAATTATTCAACTCATAGTTGTGGACGTAGATGGGCACCACTTGGTAAGCGATATAACCAATCGCGGCCAGAATGACGAGAGTAACGATGAGTCCAAAGCTCCCGCCGCCGAATTCCCTTCGCCGCGCGGACGGCTGGGAAGCGGCGTCAGATAAAGCACCCATCGATCTCCTCCCGTGAGCTTGACTGCGACGGCGGAAAGCTTCCAGTCATTTCTTGCCGCTCCCTAAAACTTGTTTCTGAAGGAATTCACGGCGCGCGTCAAGCGCCCCCGGCGCGCGTTTTTCCATCCACGCGTCGTACTTCTTGCCTGCCATTTCCAGGTTTTCATACGCGCGCGGATTTTTCGACGCCACTCGGATTTCGGCAAGCAAGGGCTCCACTTTGGTCCAAATAGCCCAAAGCTCGCCGTTATTCTCAAAAAACAGGTCTTCGTTAATCAGACCGTGATTCAGCATCGAGGCAGCCATGTCCCAGTAGGTCACGACCATCCGGTAGTAGGCATTCTCCTCTGTCCCAAGCGGGCACTGTTTCATCAGGCTCTCCCGCGTATTGGCTCGAAACTCCATGAAGAACCATTCCCGCGCCTTGCGCAACTTCTCTTCTCGCCGCAGATCGTAAAGGCGCAGTAATAATTCCGCATCATGATGATCGAGATGTTGTGGCATTGGATCCTCCTTCTCAACATCGGAAAAATGCAATGTCCGGTCCCCGGCGCGTTGCGAAAGATAATTGTAGCGGCGGCCTCTGGCCGCCGGTCTTTGATTGTCCCAAAGCCGGCGGCCAGAGGCCGCCGCTACAGCTTATAAACCTTATTAACGCCGCGGGTGATCCATCTTACTGAGAAAATAACGATGGATCACTTCATTCCCACTCAACTCTGGATGGAACGTTGCAGCCAGCAGATTGTCCTGCTCCACCAAAACGGGCAAACCGCCCGTCGTGCCGAGAATTCTCACGCGATTCCCAACCCGCCGGATGATGGGCGCGCGAATAAAAACCATTTCGACTGGGTCATGGGAAAGCGCGGGGCACTCCCCCTTTTGGATAGAACTGTCAATCTGCCGCCCATAAGCATTGCGCTCGATGCTCACGTCAAGCAGGCCTAGACTCGGTTGAGGCGGGTTCAAAACTTCTTGGGCAAGCAGAATCGCCCCGGCGCAGGTGCCTAAAACTGGCTTGCCTTGAGCCGCAAACGCCCGGATTGCATCGCCCATGCCCTCAGCGAAAAAAAACTTGAGCATGGTTGTGCTCTCGCCGCCCGGCAAAATGAGCGCCGCCGCCTCCTGAAGTTCCTGAGCGTGTTTCACCAACCGGTAAGGCGCGCCGACCTTCTCTAGCATCCGCGCGTGCATGGCGAAATCACCCTGGATCGCCAGAATGCCCACTGCTTTTTTGCCGTTGTTCGCCACTCGTAATTACGCGCTCGCGGCTGAAATCAGCTTAGCCTTCAGCGTGATGTTCGTGCCCGCCAGCGCCTTTGACACCGGGCAGCCCTTCTTTGCCGCCTCGGCCAGTTCCTGAAACTTGGCTTCGGTGATTCCGGGCACTTCGCCCTCTGTTTCAAGCGCAATGCTGGTGATGGCAAAGCCCGCGTCTGTCTTTTCGAAGTTTACCGACGCTTTCGTGTGCACGCGCTTGGGAGCATGACCGGCGCTCGCAAGCTGATGCGAAAACGCCATCGAGAAACATCCGGCGTGCGCCGCGCCGATCAACTCTTCCGGGTTCGTGCCCGGCCCGTTCTCCATGCGCGACTTGAAGGTGAACGGGCCTTCATAAGCGCCCGACCCGAGTTTCATTTTGCCGCCGCCTTCGGGCAAATTTCCTTTCCATTCTGCTTCCGCTGTTCTGATTGGCATATCTGCTTCCTCCTATGATATTGATCTGTTCCTACTACGCCCCCTTTCCGATTCTCGACTCAGTACAATGCGTTAAATTTGCACGAATTCGGTCGTGGATGCCGGCTTAGGCACGGGGGTGCCCGCCTCTCGCATGTCCTCGACATGGAGCTTGATAGCTTCTTGAATGAGCGTCAATGCCTCATCTCGCGTTTCCGCAACCACAGCGCAACCGGGTAAATCTGGAACATAGGCGCCGAAACTGTTTTCACCTTTCTCAAATATCACCAAGTATTTCGTCATCAGACCGCAAAATTTAAGAAGCTGTCGTTCTGAGCGCAGCGAAGAATCTGTTGTTCTCAGGGTTCTGCCGATTACAAGCAGATGCTTCGCTGGCGCTCAGCATGACAATACTGCTTTCTGTTTTATGCTTACTCTCCCCTACCAACCTCGTGTTTGCAGCAGTTCCTTCGGATCGAGCTTAGCCACGTCGATCCCGCGCATGGCTTCGCCCACTTCTTCGCTACACTCGGCCACGACTTGCGGTTCGTTAAAGTGCGTGGTCGCGCGGACAATCGCCTTGGCGCGTTGAGCCGGATCGGACGACTTGAAAATGCCCGAGCCAACAAACACCGCCTCCGCGCCAAGCTGCATCACCAGCGCAGCGTCGGCAGGCGTGGCAATTCCACCCGCGGAAAAGTTAGGCACGGGGAGCTTGCCGTTTTTCGCCACCCACTTCACCAAATCGTGTGGTGCGCCTAGTTCTTTGGCCTGAGCCATCAGTTCCTCTTCACGCAAGGTGGTGAGGCGGCGCATCTCGCCCGTGATGGCCCGCAGGTGCCGCACGGCTTCCACAATGTTGCCCGAGCCGGCTTCGCCCTTGGTGCGAATCATGGCCGCCCCCTCGCCAATCCGCCGCAGACCTTCTCCCAAGTTGCGCGCTCCGCACACAAACGGCGCCTTATAAGGCCACTTGTGGATGTGGTGCTCTTCATCGGCCGGAGTTAGCACTTCGCTCTCATCGATGTAGTCCACGCCGATCACCTCAAGCACCTGCGCCTCGGCGAAGTGCCCGATGCGGGCCTTTGCCATCACAGGGATCGTGACCGCCCCCATGATGTCCTTGATAATCTTCACCGAAGCCATCCGCGCTACGCCGCCCTCTTTGCGGATATCCGCCGGAACGCGCTCAAGCGCCATCACGGCCACGGCTCCGGCGTCTTCGGCAATTTTGGCCTGCTCGGCGGTGGTCACGTCCATAATCACACCGCCCTTGAGCATTTCAGCCAGTCCTATTTTGAGTTTCATCGACTGGTCATATTCCCACATTGCATCCTCCTCATGGTTCTGTAATTTATATGATACGGTTGAACGGCGGAAGAGACAAACGGCGGGCACGGGTGGATCGGGCTGACATCGCGTTGAAGCGCGCGAGATGCCAAGGGTCAAGGCGCGGCGTCACTTCGCGCCGTTGCGGCGGGTTTGCTTGTCCACAAAATCGATAAGCGCGTTCAGCTTGCCTTCCATCTCGGCCATCATCACATCGTGCCGGGCGGCATACTCCTCGTGCTTGGCAATCGCCTTTTCGTGCCGCCTCAGGTCGCTGCGCAGCGCAACACCGGTTGAGGCCAGCTTCGCTACCACGCGATTCGTTTGCGCCAAGACGCGCTCAACGCGGTCAAGTCTTTGATTGCTGCGCTGAAAGCTCGCTTCGAAGTTTGCCTCGAACTTCGCCTGCTGCTTCAAGATGAACTCCATTGTTTTTTCAACGTTCATGCCGCTTCACTCTCTGTGGCTGTCCGGTTCGGCGCCGCCTCACCGGTCTGCGCTCAACTCCCATTGTAATACGACATAGCGATGCTCCGTGCGATATACCGCCGCAGCGTCCGGAAGCCGGAATCAGCCCATCCGATCAAGCAGCCAGAAAAGCCCTGCCAGCGTTTTGCCGTCTTTAATCTTATGAGTCCGGGCCATCTTGCGCAGCTCGTCCAGCGCAAAGGCTTTCACCACGATGCGCTCATCCGCTTCCGGCCGGGCTTCGCCGCGCGTGAGACCTCTTGCCTCCACCAAGTGCATGACCTCGTTCAGAATACCGGGGCTTGGATAAAAATCTAAAACGCGCTCGAAAACGCGCGCTCGATAGCCCGTCTCCTCCGCGAGTTCACGCGCGGCCGCGCGGAGCGGCTTTTCTCCAGGCTCCAAGCCGCCCGCGACCAATTCCCATAGGGATTGCCGGGCAGCATAGCGGAACTGGCGAACCAATAAAATATTTCCATCCGCCAGGACTGGCAGCACGACAACAGAGCCCGGCTGTCGCACCAGCTCGCGCTGAGCCTCCACGCCTCCCGGCTCGCGGACGCGGTCCACGCTCACCTCGACCCTGCGTCCCTTGAAAACGGTCTTGCTGCTCAGTGTTTCAAATTGTGGAGGCATAGGCGGGATTGTAGCCTGGGTTGATCAGAACTGAAAGCGCGTGGAGAACTGCATCCGCCGCCCTGGTGAAGCCGTGACCGCATGGCCAAACAACGGCGAACTCATATTACCAATAATCGTTCCATAGTTGACAGTATTGAAGACGTTGAACGCCCCCACCGCTACGGTAAAGATGGGTGAGTTGTCTTTCTTCGAGGGCCGCACGCGGAAGTCGTGCTGCCAGCGAACGTCGACCGACGCATAGCCCGGGCCCTGCCCCGTATTGCGGCCAACGCCCGCCGGCCGCGCCAAAAGGAGGCCATTGTTATACGGATCGGTGCCGAGCGTCACGTTGTAGGGCGCGCCTGAATAGAGCGAAACCGAAAGCCCCAGGTTCAGCAATTTCCCCTGATTGAACATGCCCAGCATCTCGAAGCGGTCGCGGCGGTCCCATTGCGACCGGCCCCACTCGCCCGTAAGATCGTATTGATTCGCAGGAAAAGAGCTAATGCCGCTGGTATTGTTGTATGACCAGCCATAGCGGTTCCTCACGATTCCTGAAAAGTAGCGATTCAGGCGTCCGCGAAACTGGAGATGCAAAGCGTCGTACTGTTGCCGCCCCGCGGATTGGTATTCTTGCAGCAGGCCAATCGCCGGATTGGGCCGCGCGGCGTAAAGCGGCGGCAAGGGCGCATTCAGATCAATCGAGCGGAAGGCGTCTACGGTGCGGCCATCCTGCCAGGTCGCGGAGAGCGTGGCGCCTTTACCCACCTGGCGCTCAATTTCAATGCCGTCGAGGAACTCATAGGGCATCCGGAAATTGGGCGCGAGTTCGGTAATGCTCGGCGGCACCGCGCCGCCGGCAACTTCGGGGTTGGGATAGGCTGGATTCGTCACAAGGTAATTCTGCAGCCGCTCGCCGTTGTAAAGCAGCAGGCTCGAAATCGAGTGCCACGAAACGCGATCATTGAAAAAGCCCGCGCCGCCGCGGATGACGGTCTTGGGGCTTTTATGCGGCGACCAGGCAAAACCAAAGCGCGGCGCAAATTCGTCGAGATCGGAAAAGTAGTTTTCCCAATCCCAGCGCAAGCCTCCCGAGAACATCAGGTTCGGTTTGAAGCGGTAGTCATCCTGGGCAAACAAGCCCACCATCTTCTGCCAGAAGGCCAAGCGTCCGTCGCCTTGCTGCAGCGCATAGGTCAGCGGCTGCCCCGCCGCGTAGGAGGCGAGACTCGAAAATGTGTAAGTGCCGCCGAAGTTCTGCCGGTCATCCAGGCCGCGCCTTGCCCAGTCAGGGATATCGACGCCCCACTTGACCACGTGCTTGCCATGCGACCAAGTGGCCATTTCCGTCAGCGCAAAGTGGTGCTTCGTCTCAAGCTGGTCTGTCTGAGCGCCGCCGGAAGTGAACGCGCCCAGCACATCGATTTGCGGAGCGTTTGAAACGCTGCTCGTCGAATCGCGGAACTGGCTGACCACCAGGTGAAATTCGTTCAGAAGGTTCGGCGTGAATATCGTCGTCTCGTCAAAGCGCAGTTTTTCACGGTTGAACGTCTCGTTGTAGCCCGCTTCGGGAAGCGCCAAGCCGCCAACCCCCTGGTTTATCGCGCTGTCCGTATGATAGGCCGCAGTGATGGAGAAGCTATTCTTGTCGTTAATGGTGTGGTCGATGCGTCCGTAAACCTGGGTATTGTGAGTCGGGCTGGCGACGTTCTGCTCCAAGGTCCCGGAGGGGGTTAGCGCGAATACGTTGGACTCAAGATCCTCCACGTCATGATCGGCCGAAATCAAAAATGAGGTCTTCTGGCTGTGAAACAGCGGGCCGCTCAGCATTCCTTCAAATTTGCGCCGCTGCTCCGGCGGCCGCGTGGCGGAGAAGGCGTTGCGCGCGTTGAAAACGGCGTCGCGAAAAAGAAAATTGATCTCTCCGTGATACTGCTGCGTTCCAGCTTTGGTGGTGATTTCCATCCGGCCCCATCCCGGACGCGGATACTCGGCGTCAAACGGGTTGTTGTCTATTTTGATTGACTTGATCGCCGAGGGCGTCACGGCGACATTTTCAACCGGAACGCCATTCACCACCATCGCCGCCCCGCCCGTGCCTTCCGCATCGCTATCCAAAAAGCGGGAAAGCGTGCCGATGATGTCTTCGTCAAAAACGGGCAGGTTTTTAAGGTTCTGCGCGTTCTCGCTGATGCCGTTCAAATTATTGCTGGTATCCGGGGTAACGTGGTTTGCCCCCGCGGTAACGGTCACAGTTTGCTTCACGCTGGCCAGCGACAAGACGATCTTGAGCGGCGCCGCCGGAGCAACGCCCGCCGTAATGGCGCTTGAATAGGGGTTAAACCCGATGGACTTCGCCGAGATGGTGTAGGTTCCCGCCGCCACGGCGGGAAATTTGAAGCGGCCCTGAACATCCGTCGAGGTCGAGCGCGCCGCCTTCGTTCCCGAGCGCAAGGTCACTTGAACGCCTGGAATGGCGTCCCCGTTTGAATCCTGCACCGTCCCCGAAATGGCGCCGCGCCGCGGCGACGATTGCGATTGCGGCAACGATGGCAATGATGGCGATGTTTGTCCGAATGCCGCAGCCGTCAAAGCAGCGGCCAAACAGGCCATGAAAAAAACCTTTAAGGTCATGCGGTGTCCTTGCGTTGCCAACCCGGCGGCTCGCTGCGGAGGCCATCTGGCAGAAGTTATTAAGTCTGGGGTCTTGCTAAATCAGGAGTGCCCGGAACGGCAGACATTCCCCTCAAGCTGCTGGTCAAGTAATTGTAGACGCGGCCAGCGGCAGTAGAGTTACAGAATATCACGTTACGATGTAAAAAACAGCGGCGAGTTTTCATCGCATTGTAGCGGCGGCCTCTGGCCGCCGGTTTCTACTCATTAAAAACCGGC
>DASZAE010000438.1:0-5143 GCA_035945515.1 Terriglobia bacterium | reverse complement strand
GCATACATCGTGTCAAACATATCCGCCACGAGTTTTTCAAGAGCGGCATCAAACTCTTTTACGGGTTCTGCGACTTTATCGAGAACCGGCTGGCCGTATTTAACGATGGGATAAATCATGAGTAGTAGGTTATTTAATAGTACACGACGATCAATAGTTTCATGTCTAAGGCTCAGCCTCGATAGGAGCAATCAACTGACTGCCGCCAGCCAAAATCAAAGAGGTTCAGAAGCGTTTAACTTGTTCCAGATACGAATCATAATTACGCCGGGTCTCCGTGATAGAATCTCCCCCGAACTTTTCGAGGAACGCCCGCGCCAGCACCAGCGCGACCATCGCCTCGCCCACAACGCCGGCTGCCGGAACCACGCACACGTCCGAACGTTCGTATGCCGCTTTCACCGGCTCGCGTGTCTCAAAATTCACCGATTCAAGCGGCCGGCGCAGCGAAGAGATGGGCTTGAGCATGCCGCGCACCACAATTTCTTCGCCGTTGGTAATACCCCCTTCCATGCCTCCGGCGCGATTGCTCTTGCGGGTAAAATGCGCTTCTTCACGGCTGTAGCCGATTTCGTCTTGCACGTCGGAGCCGAAATGCGCCGCATTTTCCGCTGCGCTCCCAATCTCGACGCCCTTTACCGCCTGGATCGACATAACGGCCTGCGCAAGCTGGCCATCCAACTTTTCATCCCACTGCACCGAAGAGCCAAGACCTGGCGGCACGCCGCGCGCCCTCACCTCAAATACGCCGCCTACCGTGTCGCGGTTTTCGGTGACCAGATCGACTTCTTGCTTCATCCGTTCTTCAACGGCGGGGTCGGCGCAATTAAGTACAATCTCTTGTTTGGCGCGCAGCGCGCTGACCGCCTCAAAAGGCACGAGGCCGGGCGGCATCGAAGCCCGTCCCACGGCGATCACATGGCTCGCCACTTCAATCCCAAACGCGGCGAGCAAAAGTTTCGCCACAGCGCCCACGCCTGTGCGAGCCGCGGTTTCACGGGCGCTTGCGCGCTCGAGCACGTAGCGAGCATCGCGAAAGTTAAATTTCAGACAGCCCGCGAGATCCGCATGGCCGGGCCGCGGCGCCGTCAGCGCCTTATATTTGGCGCGCGACTCTGGACGGTCCTCCACAGACATGGCATCCTTCCAGTTTGCCCAGTCGCGGTTCTCGATGAGCAGGGCAATGGGCGAGCCGATCGTCTGGCCGTGGCGCACGCCGGAAAGGAACTGCGCGGTGTCCGACTCAATCTTCATTCGTCCGCCGCGCCCGTAGCCGCCCATGCGCCGTTTGAGATCGCGGTCGACAAAATCAAAATCGATGTATAATCCCGCTGGGATTCCGGAGATAATGGCAACCAGGCCTTGGCCGTGGGATTCGCCTGCAGTCTGGAATTTCAGCATAGGTTTGTACCGGACGCGCCCAAAAAGGGCTAATAAACCCATTAGTTTAATGGAATCCGCCCCGGAGGTCAAAAAGGGTTGAGTCCCCGTCATTGGGAGATTAAAATGAATTTAACGAGACAGGAGGAGCTTATGGCTTCAAGATCCATTCAAAAATGCCTGGGATGGGCGTTCGCTCTAGTGCTGCTGTTAGGCGCTGTGCCCCTCATGGCGCAGACCGGGGGAATCACGGGTGACGCTTTGGGCGTCAACGGCGAAAAGTTAGCAAAGTATCCGGTTATCATCGCGCGCCAAGATGTCCAGGAGAACTATAAGACGAAGACCGATAAACATGGGCACTACATCTATATTGGCCTCCCTATCGGCGAATACAAAGTGACGTTGGAAGACCCGGACGGCCACACGCTTTTTTATATCACCAAGCACATCGGCCTCGGCGATCCGACTGAAGTCGACTTTGACCTCGCCAAAGAAAAGGGCGCCCAGGACGCGCTGGCTGCAGTTGCGATGGCGAAGGCCAATGCCGCTATTCAGCAAAGTTTCAAGCAAGCCACGGATTTGTTTAACCAGCAAAAATATCCGGAGGCCGCCCAGGCGTTTGCCGACCTTGCGCCCAAGGTGAGCCCAAAAGACGCTCCAGGGGTCTTGTACGATGAAGGAACCAGCTACGCTAAGGGAGGCGATTTCGATAAGGCGTCCCAAGCCTACCAGCAGGCGATTGAGAAGGACCCGAGCAACAAGCAATACCACGGGGCGCTTGCCGAGGTGGACGTGAAGTTGGGGAAGACTCAGGAAGCGGAACAGGAATTTAAGAAGGCAGGCATGAGCGTCGATTCTAAAGCGATCGAGCAAAACTCCCAGGCTGCCAAGGAAAACCAGCAGTTTAAAAACCTGAAGCAGGCGTTTGACAATGCAACTTCGCTCTATAAATCAGGCCAATATCCGCAGGCTGCTCAGACGTTTGAACAAGCGGCTGCGGTAGCGAAGGGCAAGAATCTTCCGATCGTGCTGGCTCAAGCCGGGGATAGCTGGGACAAGGCAAAACAGTATGACAAATCCATTGCTGATTACCAGAAAGCAATCGCCGCTGACCCCGCCAACGCTGGATACGTGAACTCTCTGGGCGCCGTCTATAACCATATGGGAAAGCCGGACATGGCGTTGCAGCAATTTCAGAAAGCGGCGCAGATGGATCCGGCCGGCTCGGCCCGTTATTACTTCAATATGGGCGCTGTTGAAATGAACTCGGGCAAAGCCGATGAAGCAGCGGCCGATTTCAAGAAGGCAACCACTATCGATCCTAACGATGCAGCTGCTTATTTTGAAGAAGCCCAAGCTCTATTGGGTAAGGCAACCACGGGCCCGGATGGCAAGGTGGTGCCGGCGCCTGGCACGGTGGAAGCCTTGCAGCAGTATCTCAAGGTGGCGCCGAACGGCCCCTATGCACCCCAGGCTCAGCAAATGCTCGATAGTTTAACAGGCAAGGTCAGTACCACGTACCGCAAACACTGAGCAGCATAAGGCACAAGCCACGGTCAATTGCTTGCCGGTGCTTTCCGGCGCTTTTCATTTGGCCGTGGCTTGTGTTCGGTAGGTGGGGAAAACCTCGTTCAGGAAATCGCTGAGCGCAGATACCACTGTTATCATCCAATCATGCTTCGATTTAAGTATTGCGTGCTGGCCCTCGCGCTATTGCTTTGCACTCCGATCTTCACACCCGCAGACACCATCACTCAAACCAATGCCGAGGGGCAACGGATGGTGGTTCAGACCAATGCCATCGTGATCGAGAACGACTCCTACGCTGTTGTCTATAAGCATTTTGACTTGCAACAGCGGCGCGTGGTCAAAGCCAAGCTGAATCAGGGCAGTCTTCCCTACAACGTCGTTGAGAGCAATGCCTCCGAGCGGCAGCAGATTGTAAGGCTGTGGGAAAAGTTTGGTTACACTGCCACCGTAACCACACGGGCCGGGAAGAAGACGCAGGTCTACGACTGCTATTTCGATTTTTTCCCCGGTCCGGGCGGAATTGGAGCATTTCTCGAAAGCGTTCCTCCGCGCGCCAACCTGCCGATTCAGTTTGATAGCGGCGGAGTGGATCAAATTGAGTTCGATCAAATTACGAGCATTGCGAATCAAAATGGCCATCTCACAGTGACGCTGACCAACGGAAAAGTGGAGACGGGGAAGTTTCTGATGCCTACGCAACAACCTGCCGTAGTTCATTTCATGGGCATCACCGGGCAATATCAACCGGCCAGCAGCCAAGTATACGATTTTTCCATGCCTCTGCCCGATATTAGCGAAATTCGCTTCGATAGCGACCCGTAATGACTACGGCAGCGGCGGGCCAAAGCTTGTAAGAGGCTGCTGCTATACAGAGCGCCATAAATCAGCGACGGTCATTGGCTGTAGCGGCGGGCAAAGTCTGTAAGGGGCCGCCGGATTTTAAGTGTAAAGACCGGCGGCCAGAGGCCGCCGCTACAGAGTCAGGCGCCGACGACTTATAGCGTCACGTATAGTTTGTCCCTGCAGGATTAAATCTACTAGCTCACGTCACTGCAAATTGATTGAAAATCAACCATAACCCACTTGTTTTCTTGGCATAATTGGTCATGATTCGATGTAATGCTTCAGGTAATTCGTTTTTATAGCCACGCTAGAAAGGGTTTTCCAGCTATTAAGCAAAATGGTATGATGCTGGTCTTGTGTGCCTCTGCGCCGGGTTGGCGCGACAAAACATGGAGAGACGAACGATGACCAAGACGACATTTGGAGTGCTTACTGGCAATCGCGGTTTTTTCCCCGCCGCGCTTGCCCGCGACGGGCGCGAAGAAATCCTGCGCGTGCTTGAGCGGGATGGTTACGGATCGGTCTGCCTCACCGCCAACGACACGCCCTCCGGCGTGGTCGAAACGCTGGCGCACGCGCGCCAATGCGCGGACTTGTTCAAAAAGCACCGCGACCATATCGATGGCATCCTGGTGACGCTGCCCAATTTTGGCGACGAGAAAGCCGTAGCCAACACGCTGCGCATGGCCAATCTTGAAGTGCCGGTGCTGGTCCATGCTTTTCCTGATGAGCCTGCCAAAATGTTGATGGGCGGGCGGCGCGATAGCTTTTGCGGCAAAATTTCCGCCTGCAACAACCTCTGGCAGTACGGCATTCCCTTCACCCTCACCCGTCAACATACGGTGACGCCAAGCTCGGATTCCTTCAAGCAGGATCTTGCCATGTTCGCGGCCACCTGCCGCATCGTCAAAGGATTGAAAAACGCCCGCGTGGGCGCGCTGGGCGCGCGGCCGGCGGCGTTCAACACAGTGCGTTTCAGCGAGAAGCTGATGGAGCACGCGGGAATCAGCGTGGAAACGATTGACCTTTCAGAAGTGATGGGCCGCATTTCCCGCCTAAAGGATGACGCTTCCGAAGTGAAGGCCAAGCTGGAGGGCATCCACGGCTATGTGGCGACGCGCGGCATCCCGCCTGTCTCGCTCAACAAGATGGCGAAATTCGGCGTGGTGGTGGACGAATGGATGAAGGCCAATGAACTCGTGGGCACTTCGGTGCAGTGCTGGACGGCGATGGAAGAGTTCTTTGGCGTCGTGCCGTGCACGCTGATGAGCATGATGTCCAACAACCTGCTGCCGAGCGCGTGCGAGACCGATATGATCGGCATGATCGCCATGTACATCCTGCAGCTTGCCGCGGGCGATCCCAGCGCCATTGTGGACTGGAACAACAA
>DASZAE010000437.1:0-5942 GCA_035945515.1 Terriglobia bacterium | reverse complement strand
TCGCGCCCGTAATGAATGGAGCGCCTGCGGCTCGCGCAAGATGCGCTAGGCGAGTGAGAAGCCCCAGGTCTTGGCGTCCAAACGTATAATTGCCCACGAGGAGAGCCCACGGCTCGCCTCCGGGCGTTTGCACGGCTTGCTCCACCAATACTTTGTAGGCCAACGTCCGGCTGAGGTCTGCCTCCGACGCGAGATCTGCCGCGAGTTCCTCTTTTGAAACGTCCAGCAGAAATATTTTGATCGAAGCGTCCGTCTCCACGCGGCGCACCAGGAAAAACACAGCCCGCCATGCGGCCTCGATCGTCTGGAATTCGGGAAGGCGCAGAAGAGCACGCATCTGCGCGCCCGCCGCTTGATCGATCACGCCCAGCAATTCGGCTTGTTGCGGGTTCGCCTTTGAAGTCAAGTGCGGCTCCACGGCGCGGCGGATAAACGCGGCAAGATCGTCCGTCTTCCGGGCGGGCGCTTCACCGCCGCTCCGGATTTCGGTAGCGCCAATCGCGTCGTCGAGCAGGTTCCCGTGAGCCATCCGTAAGACATCGGGTGTTTCCCACCGGGCTGAGGATTCAACAACACTCGATTCTTTTTTCGAGACGACGCCGAGATCACGCGCGGCTTCGGCATACGTGGAAGGGTTTGAGAGTCTCGCCCGCAGATCCCGTAGCTTCTGGAAGAGACCTGCGCGCTCAAAAAGACGGTCGGGATGAAAGTCATCGAGTTCGGAAAATTGCAGCGGCGTCTGCGAGATGCTCGGCAGCGCAAGCTCGGCGCCCGATTTTGCCAGCACCTCGTCGAAATTGTCGCGGTCCACCAGTTTCGGCCGGCGGCCGGCAAGCGCGCCCTGTTCAGCCGCTTTGCCGGGAGCGCGGTTGTGGCGGCCCCTGAAGTCGCCGAGAATCAAAATACGAAACGGCGTCCCGGAATCAGAGCTTCGCTCGCTGCCCCCGCGAATGTCGAGATTGACGTCACCAAAATCAGATCGTTGTGCCATATACGCCTCTTTTTCGAGCGGCGACGGCTATATTGCATCTGGCGGGATCAGCTCGCCGCCGGGTCATTTTCCAAATCGCAGAGGCATTATAGGGCTTTATGAGTGATGAGGTAAGGGAAATATCGGAGTGTGTAGCCACGATGCGGGGCGCACTTTACGGGAGCGCCGGATAAAATCGAACATCAATGTAAGCGTTTTGTTTTCTGCTCAAGCGCGTAAGCAATCGCCGGACGGACCGTTAATCCGGTTTACATCAGTATGAACCATGCTTATAATTTGAACCTTGTTTAGCGTGCCGCGCGGCGGAACACGGGTTGCCCAATGTGACGGAACAAACCCCAGAAGCGGGCAGGAGGTCTTGATGAGACTAAAGGATAAAGTTGCATTGATCACCGGTGCGGGCGCGGGCATTGGGCGGGGCATTGCGGAACTTTTTGCGGAAGAGGGCGCTAAGGTTGTGCTCGCCGAAATAGATAGCAAAACGGGCGCGGAGGCAGAAGCCGCCATCCGCGGGCGAGGCGGTCAGGCGTTCTTTGTCCAGGCGGACGTTTCGCACGAGGAGGCCGCAAAGAAGATTACCGGCGAAGCTCTGAAAGCATTTGGCCGGGTAGATATTCTAGTGAACAACGCTGCGATCTTTGTGCTGAAAGGATTCGACGCAAGCGTGGAAGAATGGCAGCGGTCGCTTGGGGTCAATGTGGTCGGCAACGCGATGGTTGCCCGCTATGCTTCGGAGGCCATGAAAAAGCAAGGCGGCGGCGCGATTGTAAATCTTTCTTCAATTTCCGCCTGGGTAGCGCAAGCCAATTTTTTCGCCTATAGCGCCACCAAAGCGGCGATCTTGCAGATGACGCGCTGCATGGCAATGGATCTCGGGCCGCACAAAATTCGCGTGAATGCCATCTGCCCGGGGACCATCCTGACCGAGGCTTCAAAGCGCCATATGCAACAAGAGGGCATCACTTTTGAGCAATTTAACGCTGAGGAGGGTGAAAAGACGTTGCTGGGCCGCATCGGACAGGTGCGCGAGGTGGCTATGGCGGCGCTCTTTCTGGCTTCGGATGACGCTTCCTACATCACAGGCGCCCACTTGATGGTAGACGGCGGGTACACGGCCAAGTAGATCTGTCGCGCTTCAAAAAATCCGGGGCGGGGGAAGCAGTGAAGCGAGCGCGGCCTAGATTCCGGAGCATCACTCAGTTCGCTGCTGCAACCCGGCGCTTGTCTTGCTCCGGCGAATCGTGGCCGAATTGGTATCCCACGCCGCGAACGGTGCGGATGAGCTTGCTCCCAAAGCCCTTGTCAACCTTATTGCGCAGATAATTGATATAGACATCTACAACGTTGGTGGCGGCGTTAAAGTCGAGCTTCCAAACATGTTCCATGATCATTCGGCGCGTCAGGCGCTGGCCGAGATTGAGCATGAGGTATTCTAAAAGCGCGAATTCCTTCGCGGTGAGATCAATTGGCCGGCCGGCTCGTTTTACGCTGCGCTCCATCCGGTCGAGTTCGAGGTCTTCAAATCGCCAGACACTATCACCGGAATGGGCCCGGCGCAACAGCGCCCGCACGCGGGCCACGAGCTCGCCATATTCAAAGGGCTTTTGCAGATAATCGTCAGCGCCCAGGTCAAGTGTCCTGATCTTGTCTTCTATCGCGGCTCTACCCGTGAGCACAAGCACCGGCAGTGAGCGGTTGTGCGCTCGCACACGCTTCAGCAGCTCGGCGCCGTCTAAATTGGGGAGGGTCAAATCAAGGATAATCATGTCGCAGCGCGCTGATCCCATGCGTCTTTCGGCGGAGAGCACATCCCCTGCAGTTTCCACCTGGTAGCCATCCGATTCCAGGCGCTCCTTCAGCAACCGGCTGACGGATTCGTCATCCTCCACCACCAAAACGCTGGCCTGCTTTGATGCGAATGGGCTGACCGTTTCTAAATGAGTGCTGCGATTCGGGGTTGCATTCACGGAATCTTCACCTTCCTTGAGACAGATTTATGAAAGGGATATTATCTTACTATTAATATTAAAGCAAGCAAATTTATCGAGATATACGACACCCTTCTCTCTGCTGCGGAAGGTCGGAGGGCCATTTAATGCTTTTCTGACAGCCGGATGTGAAACCCAAGTTTTGCTGAAGTGGGGGTAAAGAAGCAAATCCTTGAAGGTGTATTACTTGCAGAGAGCGGAGGCCAAACCCCAGCTTGCAGTGCCGCTACTCTTCCTCTTCTTCCTTTCCATGTCCAGCGGCTTTGGCGGCAACAACGATTTTTTCGGCGAACTGGGGCGGAACATAGTCGTAGTGGGAATATTCCATCGAATAGGAACCGCGTCCCTGGGTCATCGACGTGAGATCGGAAGCATAGGTGAGCATTTCGGCGAGTGGCGCCTGGGCTTTGATGATGGTAAGGCCGCCCTTCGAGTCCATGCCCTGAATTCTGCCGCGGCGGCCGTTGAGGTTGCCCATGATATCGCCCGAATAGTTTTCAGGCACGACAATCTCAACGTTCATCAGAGGTTCGAGTAAGCAGGGTTTAGCCTGCGCCATGCACGCCTTGAACGCTTTTGACCCGGCGAGCTTAAAGGCGATTTCGGATGAATCCACGTCGTGATAAGAGCCGTCAAAGACGCTCACGCGGAAATCAACCACCGGATAGCCCGCAAGATAGCCCTTTGCCGCGGCCTCAACGATGCCCTTCTCCACCGCAGGCACGAAGTTCCGTGGAATGGCGCCACCGAAAATATCGTTTACAAACTCGAAACCTGCTCCGCGCACGAGCGGCTCCATTCTAATCCAGCAATCGCCATATTGACCATGTCCGCCCGTCTGCTTCTTGTGTTTGCCCTGGGCTTCGGCTTTAGCGCGAATGGTTTCGCGGTATGGAATCTTGGGCGATTTGAGCGTGACCTCCACATTAAAGCGTTTCTTTAACTTGGAGACGATAACTTCAATGTGCTGCTGGCCTGAGCCGGCAAGGAGAAATTCGTTGGTCTGCGGATCGCGCGAGAAACGCAGAAGGAGGTCTTCTTCCAGCATCCGGTGAATGGCGGTCGAGAGCTTCTCCTCGTCATTCCTGGATTTGGGTTCAATCGCAAAGGAGATGGCGGGTTCGGCGAGTTTGAGCTTGGGGAAAAGAATAGGCGCAGACTTATCACCCAGCGTATCGCCCGTCAGCGTGTCCTTCAGCTTAGCGACGGCGCCTATATCCCCCGCATGCAACTCAGGCACGGGAGTCTGCGTTTTGCCCTGCACTACCCCAATGTGCGAAAGCTTCTCCGCGCCGCTGCGATTGAAATTCACCACTGGCGCCTCATTCTTCAGCACGCCGGAGAGCACTTTGAAATAGCTGACCCGCCCGGCAAATGGGTCTGCCAAAGTCTTGAATACGCTCAACGAAAGCGGCTGATTGTCGGCGATTTTGCGTTTCGCCGCCGTCTTCCCGTCGAGGCCGGTCCCTTCCCACTCCTCGCGGTCGAGCGGCGAGGGCAGGTAGGCTGTGATCAGATTGAGCAAGTTCTGTGAGCCGATATTGGGCAGGGCGGCGCTCACCGCCACGGGCACAATCCGCCGGGCGCGGACGGCCTCTTGCAAACCAGGCACAAGGTCCTCAATCGGGATGGTCCCCTTCTCGAAGAATTCCTCCAGCAGTTTGTCGTTGCCCTCAGCCACCATTTCGACCATCGCTTCGTGGGCTGCCGTGGCCGCCCCGGAAAGGTCCGCTGGTATTTCGGCTTCTTTGGCCTTGCCGCTGCCGCCCGCTTCATAGGCGTAGGCTTTCATCTCCACCAAGTCGATGCAGCCCTGAAATCCCTTCTCCTCGCCCCAGGGCAACTGGATGGGCATCACCGCGCGGCCAAACTTCTCCCGCAAGGCTGCGAGTGTGCGCTCGAAGCTCGCGCGGTCGCGGTCCATCTGATTCACCACGAAAGCGCGCGGCAAGCGGAGCTTTTCGCAGAAACCCCACGTCTTTTCCGTTTGAACTTCGACGCCAGAAACTGCGTGCACCAGCAACAAGGCGGAGTCAGCCGCCACCAGTGCCGCCTCCGTCTCGTGCAAGAAGATATTGAAGCCGGGCGTGTCGATGAAATTGATCTTGCACTTGTCCCACTCGGCGTATGCGAGCGAGGCACCAATCGAAAACTTGCGCTGGATTTCCTCGTCCTCGTAATCGGTGATGGACGAACCGTCGTCGACTTTTCCCAGACGGTTCACCATCCCCGCGGTGAAAAGCAGAGCGGAGATCAACTGAGTCTTTCCCGTATGTCCATGCCCTACCAGAGCTACATTGCGGATGTTCGCACCTTCATACGATTTCACTGACAACTCCTTTGCGCTTGAGTGAACAGCCCCGTTCGCGGCGAGATCGAAGAAACACGAATCCTAACACATCCGTTCCGTAAGCTTCAACGTAAAGGAAGGCCAAAAATTCTTGCGACCTCTTCGAGCCGGCAAGAATCTAATTAGCCACTGAGGATTCCGGCAGCCTTGAGCTAGGACACCCAAAACCCAGGGTGTCGGAAAATGTCGGCTTGTCATATTTGGGTAAACATTGTTTTGTAAGCTTCATGGAGGAGGTCCGGGCAATGCTTATAGAAGCTGATGAGAGTCCGCTGGAAACGTTCAAGGAACACTTCGAGCAGTACATGAGCTATGTGGGGACGCCGCGCACGAGCGCGGGCATTGTCAAAATTTCGTATCAGTTTCTTTCAGATAGTCAGGGGCGAAATTTGGGGGAAGCTGTGGGGTTTTTCAGACACGCGGAATTGCCTAAAACGCGGCCCCGGTTCCGGGTCATCCCAGGGTTCCGGCGCTAGGGCGTGTTAACACTATCTAAGCGCCTCGACGATGAGAGCGAAGTGGATGAAAGCAACGAAGACGACATCGAGTTTGTCGAAGCGGGAGAAGATGCGGCGGAACCCTTTGAGCCGCCGGAAGAGCCGCTCGATCTCAT
>DASZAE010000436.1:0-2974 GCA_035945515.1 Terriglobia bacterium | reverse complement strand
GCTCAAACGGGCTAGGGCAGAGTGCCTCTGGCGGGCGTAGGAACGATCTGACGACAGGTTAAAGGTCATAAAATCCGAACCCCGATCCGGAAACCTTATTGAATGGGCCGAAAGTCGAGTTCTCACTCAGACTCTTCAGGCCCTGAAGTTTCAGCGGCTGAAGCCGAGGTCAGAATGCAGGCGTTCACGTCGGAGCTAAAGCTCCGACCCCCTGTTTACCCTGAGTGAAGTCGAAGGGCTCAGAATGACAGCGCCCGTGCCGGTGGACAGAGGCCGCCGGCTTTTACTAATTAAAGGCCGACGGCGAGAACGTCGCCGCCGCTATAACGAAAACCCGCGGACGTCTAAACGCAAAACTCTGTGCTGCTTGCTGGCGCGGCTCCGCTGCCGCGCCAACTGCCCGTGCCGATGTTATACTGAGGCTGTGAGTCGAGCGGGAAAGAGCAGTGCTCCATGAAAGGCCTAAATAGCCTGAACAACTCTGAAGGCCTGAGGGCCTGAAAGCCGAGAGAGTTAAGATGAAAAGTAAACTTAGAGGTATCGGATGGATCATCACCTCGGTGGTATTGTCGGTGGCGTTGTGCCCGCTTTTCGGGCGAGCGCAGTCGGCTGCCGCTCCCGCTTCGCCGTCTCAAAGCGGCGCAGTCCTCGCCAGGCCGAACGCCGTGGCCGGAGCGGGCACAGGGGCCAAGGTCGGGAATAGCCTCAAAGCCTTCAGCGAAGTTTACGGGTTGATTGAGCAGAATTATGCTGACCCTGTGCCTCCGGACCTCACCATTTACGGGCCTTCGGGCAGCAACAACATTGGCGCCATTCCCGCCATGCTGCGCACGCTCGACCCGCACTCGAATTTTTTCGATCCCAAAAGTTTCGCGCAGATGCAGGAAGAGATGCGCGGTGATTACTACGGGGTGGGCATGGAGATCGCTCCCCGGCCTGACAAAGCGGGCAAAATGGTGACGATTGTGGAGCAGCCTCTGCCGGATTCGCCCGCCTTTAACGCCGGCTTGCGTCCGGGAGACACCATTGTCGAGGTCGATGGCAAATCCACGGCCACCTTGGATTCAACCCAAGTGGCGGACATGCTCCGCGGGCCGCGCGACACCATGGTGAGCGTCACCGTGACGCGCGAAGGGGTTTCGCATCCGCTCAGCTTTACCTTGAAGCGGCAGAAAATCACCCAGCCGAGCGTCGACACGGCTTTCATGATCCGGCCCGGCATTGCTTACATCCGCGTCAACACCTTTAATGAGACCACTAATCCCGAGCTGAGCGATGCGCTGAACAAGCTTGGCCAGCAGGACTTTAAGGGCTTGATCCTTGATCTGCGCGGCAATCGGGGCGGACTACTGAATCAGGCAGTGGGGGTGGCCAGCCATTTCCTGCGCAAAAATCAGCTCATTGTCTACCACAACGGCCGTAGTTCGCCGGAGCAGAAATATTATGCGGAGACCGGAGAAGAAGGGCCAGAGTACCCCATCATCGTGTTGACGAATAACAATACCGCGAGCGCGGCGGAGATTGTCACCGGCGCGCTGCAGGATCATGACCGAGCCCTGGTGATGGGCCAGCGGAGTTTTGGCAAGGGATTAGTGCAGACCGAATACCCGCTGAGCAACGACACCATGCTGCTGCTCACCACGGCGCACTATTACACGCCCAGCGGCCGCCTGATCCAACGCGATTATTCCGACATCTCGCTTTACGATTATTACAATCACTATGACCCGGCGCCCTTGCCTCATACCCAAGCGCGCTTGACCGACGGCGGTCGCGAGGTGTTCGGAGGGGGCGGGATTACCCCGGACATTATCGTGCCGCCGCAAAAATTGAATCCTACCGAGGAAAAGCTGGTGGCCGCGGGCGCTTTCTTTGATTTCGGCGGACGTTATCTCGCGGACCACAAGACTATTTCCGAAGATTTCAAGCCCAACGGGAAGGCGCTTGAGTCTTTCCGCAAGTTCCTGGCCAGCGATAACGTGAATATTTCCGCCCAGGATTTTAAGGATAACGAAGAATTCATCCGCCAGCACATTCAGGAGCAGCTCGTGCGGGCCATTTACGGATCGCCGGCGGCTGACCAGATTGCGGTTGAAGATGATCCGCTGGTCGGAAGGGCGCTCGACAGCCTTCCTCAGGCGAAGGCTTTGCTCGTCCAAGCGCAACGCTATATGGCCGAGCGTGGCACGGAAGTTTCACCGGCGGTGCATTAAGAGGTTGCTGAAAAACCCGTTTGCGCTGTCATTCTGAGCGCAGCGAAGAATCTGCTTCTATGTGAAATCAGTAACTTCCAAGATTCTTCGTCGCCTTCGGCTCCTCAGAATGACATGGTTACGGAGTTTTTCAGCAACCTGTTAAGAAACAGTGATGAGTGATGAGTGACAAGCTCGATGCGCCCTTTTGCTTTTGCCTTGTCTCTCGCCCCTTGGCCCTTGCCCCCGGCTTTCTTGCACGTCACTGGATCACTCGCCACTTTTTTTTCGAGGCCTAGATTATGCAGACGCGGCGTCTAGCTTGGTTTGTGATTTCGTTAATCGTTCTTTGCGCGTTGCTGGGCGGCCTATATGGCAGCCGCGTGGAGGCCACCGGCTCCGATCCTGGCGATTCCAGCGTCCAGAGCGGGATGAAGGAATTTACCCGCATCTATAGCTTGGTGCAGCAGAATTACGCCGACCCGGTAAAGCCGGATGAATCCATCTACGGCCCCGTCTCCAGCATGACTGTTGGGGCAATTCCGGCAATGCTCCGTACTCTCGACCCCCATTCCAATTTCTTCAGCCCGAAAGCCTTTCTATCCCTGCGCGAAGACCAGGAGGGTAAATACTCCGGCGTCGGGATGTATATTGGCACCCGCCTGGATCAATCGAACAAGCTGGTGACGGTGGTGATTTACCCCTTGCACGGCTCTCCGGCGATGCGCGCGGGAATCCGCGCGGGCGATGAGATTGTGAAAATTGATGGGAAGTCCGCCGAG
>DASZAE010000435.1:0-6469 GCA_035945515.1 Terriglobia bacterium | reverse complement strand
AAACGAGTGAGGATCCTTCAGCAACCCTTGCAGACTGCCCTGATAGATGATGCGCCCGCCGTGCTCGCCCGCGCCGGGTCCGAGGTCCAGAATCTTATCCGCTTCCCTCATCATCGCCGGGTCATGTTCCACCACGAGGATAGTGTTGCCCAGGTCGCGCAGGCGCTTGAGGATGTTGATCAGCCGGTCCGTGTCGCGCGGGTGCAGACCAATCGAAGGCTCGTCGAGCACGTAGAGCGCGCCCACCAGATTCGATCCGAGCGATGTGGCAAGCTGGATGCGCTGCGACTCACCGCCCGAGAGCGTCGAAGCCAGGCGGTCGAGCGTGAGATAATCCAGCCCCACCTCATCCAGGTATTTTAGCCGCGAGCCGATCTCCTCGATCACTTGGTCCGCCATCGCCCTCTGCGCAGGCGAAAAGCGGAGGCCAGCAAAGAACTCGCGCGCCCCGCGAATCGAAAGGCGGCAAACCTCGGTGATGTTCTTTCCGCTGATGCGCACGTTCAGGGCTTCAGCGCGCAGCCGCCCGCCGTCGCACTCCGGGCAGCGCGTGTAGCCGCGGTAGCGGCTGAGAAAAACGCGCACATGAAGCTTGTATTTTTTCTGCTCCAGGCGGGCGAAGAAGCCGCGCACGCCGGGAAATGTATCATCGCCGTTGAGGACCCACTGCTTTTCTTCATCCGTCAATTCAAAATAGGGCGTGTTCAGCCGGATGCGGCGGGATTGCGCGAGCCGCTTCACGGCGCTGAAGAAATCCCGGTAACGAGGCTTCGTCCAAGGTTCCACAACGCCGTCGCGCAGGCTCTTGTTCTTATCCGGGATCACCCGGTCAAGATCAATATCAATCGTGTTTCCGAATCCCTGGCAGCGCGGGCAAGCGCCAAACGGATTATTGAATGAAAACAATCGCGGTTCCGGCTCCTGCAGGCGCGTCCCGCACTTTTTGCACTCGAACCGCTCGTTAAAGAGCAGCCGCTCGGATGGCGCGCCGTCTCCTGAGGGAAACTCGAGGAGGGTTTCACCCGCTTCGCGGAAGCAAATCTCGACCGAATCAATCAGCCGCTGGCGGGCCTCCGGCGCAACCTCCAGCCGGTCAACCATCACGTAAACCGGCTGCATAAAATCGATATCGAGCAGTGATTCAGGCGTGGAAAACTCAAACAGGCGGCCAGCCTGCAAGAGACGGTTGAAACCTCGCTGGCGCAGGGTGAAGAGCCGCTGCCGCATGGATTCTCCCAATTCCCCAGGAACGGAGGAAGGGCTTGCCAGCACGCCAGGTTTGCCCTTGCGGGCCTTGGGCTTCTTCGCGCTCTTGCGGATAGGCGGCGATGTGGCCGTACCATTGATCCCGAACGCATCCATCGCAGACGGCCCGCCGCTTTCTGGATCGGGCGGCGGGGTCTTTTCTGGCGTCGTCGAATCGGCGCGCAGTTGAAACATCACCTGGAAGCGGCGGCCGGGGGGCAATGCGAGCACGCGCGCCGCAATCTCATCCACCGTGTCTTTGCGAACCTCTTCCCCGCAGCGCGGACAATAGCTCGTGCCTGCGCGCGCGAACAGCAGGCGAAGATAGTCGTAGATTTCTGTAGCCGTCGCCACCGTGGAGCGCGGGTTGCGCGTGGAGTTCTTCTGCCGGATGGCTACCGCCGGGGCTATGCCGCTGATCTCATCCACGTCAGGCTTTTCCATGCGTTCGAGAAATTGGCGGGCGTAGGCGGAGAGCGACTCCACATAGCGGCGCTGCCCCTCGGCATAGAGCGTATCGAATGCAAGGCTTGATTTGCCGGATCCAGAAACGCCCGTGATCACCGTCAACTGATTGAGGGGAATTTCGCAGTCAATGTTCTTTAGGTTGTGCACCCGCGCCCCTCGCACCACAATGGAATCGAGGCTTGAAACGGCGGGTAGCTGAGGCAAAAGACCGCTGATGGCCGCGGACTCTCCGAAGGGCACGGAACTAGACTGCTCCCCCGGCGCTACACCTGCGGTTGTGGCCGCGCTTGGCTGCAAAAAATCACTCATATATGCTCGTAATTCTAACCTGCCCTCCACCGGCGCCCCAGGAGGGAAATAACCCTAGGCCACAAACTACAATTATATCTTGAAAGCCAGGAGTTGTAGCTCGACCCTGATCTGCGCTACAACCGAGATTTTGCGGCAAACGGGATAAATGAGACGGGTTTTTGCGGGCCGGTTTGATTTCCTTGCTAGTTCCTAAGATATCCGGCGCTTCAGTAGACGATGGTGAAATTCCCTTGCGCGTTTGTAAATACGCTGGGCATTCCCCACACGGGCACGCCTGGGGCGTGGCCTTTCTGACTCATGGGCCGGCCATCAGGGTTGAAAAGCTGCCAGGCGACTGAGCCGCCCTTCATCCAGGCGGTGCCCTCGGTCCAAACAAGCAGCGCCTGGCCGCGAGCATTCTCGGCGACGGCTGGATGTTTCCAGTCAACGGGAGATCCGGGTGCGGCGAGCGCAGTTGAAGGGCTGAGCGTGAGGGGACTGATACGGTTGAAATAGACTTCGCCCGCTCTCTCCCATGCCGCAAGCACTTGGCCTCCCCCTTCGCTCAAATCTGCAGTGCTCATAGGGCAGGCGTTCAATTTCCAAGCGGACAGATCTTCAGCGCGGAACGAGCGGCCCCGGTCGGTCGATAGCAGCAGGGTCATGTCGCGATGGATATTCTCTCCCGCGGCGCGATAGAGAACAAAGAGCGTCCCGTTTTCATCCACGAAGGCGCGCATTCCGCAACAGCCGCAAGCGCCTAGCGCAGCCGGGGAAACTGGAGCCTCGCGCGCAAAAGTTTTGCCGTCGTCGGTCGAGCGCGCCAGATAAACACGCCGGTGGGCTTCGCCCGAAAATTGTCCCTTAGCGTGCCAGACTGCGTAAACATTGCCGCGTTGGTCGGCTGCAATGGAAAGTCCGCCGTCAACGCCCGTGGTGTATTGCATCAAATTGCGTTGTGGCGTGAACGCGGTTCCTGCGTCATTCAGGCGTGAAAAGAGCACTGGCGTGCCGCCAGCCGGGCCGCGAGGGTTGGCCTGGCTTGAGCCGAACCAGATGACATAGACGCGACCATCGCGGCCAAGCGCCATTTGCGGGCCACGCACCGTGCCAATCGCCACGGCGCTTCCGGGCTGGCTGTTCACGCGAATGGGCGCTGAAAAAGCCGTTGCGCCAGGCTGGCGTTCCACATATTCGATGTCTCCCGCTGAGGCGTTGCCCTTGAAATAAATCATGCGCAGCACGCCGCGACGGTCGAGCGCGGTCTGTGGCTGAATGCCGTCATCCGGCGTCCGCATCAAGAAGATTTTTGGGAGTAGGGGCACGGGCGAGGCTTTTGAATATGCAATGACCGCGCCAATTGAAGCGGCAACAGCCAGCAGGATAAGCGCGGACATGCGAAGCTTAGAGTCTTTGATCATGGCGATAACGGGTTCGTTGTGGCGGGTAAGCGCACCGCTACTCCGTAAACTCGTTCATTACCATCATAAAGCAAGAAAATGCCGTTGAAGAAAATGTATGACGACCATATTTACAGCGGTGGCCTCTGGCCGCCGGCTTTTATTATTAAAGACCCGAGGCCGAAGTCCGTATTCGCTATTGGACCTGGGTCGGTTGTTCAGTCCCAAACGAGCTAGGTTGCCCCCGGCTTACAGGCATAAAGTTGAGCCAGCAGCCAGGCATCGGCGCGGAGCAACGCATATCCCACGCGATTTTCCAATTAGCTTGGGTGAACGCCTGTACTAGCAGATTTCGCGCCGGCACCTTATTCCCACCCACCGCCACTTGGGTCCGGATCAAGCGATTCAGCATTAAGGGGTGCGGGGCTGCATAGACTGCAACTCCGCTCGCGGCTGAAACCGCCTCTGCAATGAGGTGAAGCGTGTCACCAAGGCTGCGCATTCTCGAGGGTATAGAGATGGGCGTATCTAAGATGGGCGGGGCTGTCGAGCCCGGTTGTGTCCCTACAACTGCGTAACTGCCGTCCGACTGTACGCGAACGGCGAACCGCCCAGGATTGCCGCTCTTGTTGTAGTCCGCGACGATCTTCTCGATCACCATTTCCTCACTGCCCGTGCAACTCCACATGTGTGGTGTCTCAGGATAGGTACTTTGGAATGCACCACCCCCAGGAACCTTGAACACCCGAGAAGGGAAGCGAGGGTCGGATGCGGTCGTCAGGTCAGAATCACTATAGATTGGATCCTCGTAGTCCACGACCCAGGCGTACTCTCGTCGGATTGCGACCAACAATTGCGACAGCGGCCGCGGGCCGTTTGCGAACGCGGTTGCCGAACCGTTCTGATGCCGGATAACGGCCCTCCACATGTATGAGTGTGACTGCGGCACCGTCTGGGCGGTGAAGACGTTGGAAAGGAGCAGGCAAGCTAGAGCGCAGATTCCGTGTTTGTACATGCGATTCGTCCTCTCGATCGTGGCAACTTTGTTCCTCGCTTGTGGTCGGATCGATGTTCCGGTGGCTCGTTGTCGGCGATCTCGCTGTCATGGGTGATTGCAGCACGGCAATTTTGCCCCATACACGAGACTGCTACTACTGAATTCCTCCCGGATGCTTTGTTCCGAACCTTGGCCGCGCATTATGAAAAGCGTATTTCCCGGTGCCGAGACATAGTTAGCTGACGCAGCGATCCCGAGTTGCGTAAGCGGCTCCGGGCGTTAGCCCGAAGCGGGAGGGGAGAAAGACCAAACCAACCCCAAGAACTCACATTATGATTGGTCAAAGAAAGGGGGCAGGTCAAGAACACCTCTCTATTGGAAGGCCGTCGTTACAACGCCTAAACGTGAATGTGCAGACGCCATAGAGTGAGTATGGCGAGCTCGCGGATCGAATAAACCACCCGCAGGTACGGGTCGGCTTCAATCTGGCTATTGGGAACGGGCGAACCGTAGGCGGTAATTCCAAAGGATTGGAGCATGACGCCCGTGCGATAGAGATGAAACCCGTCGCTGACCGTGATGCAGGTGTGGATGTCCAGTTTATGGAGGATAGCGGCCACAGCGCGAACGCTTTGGAACGTGGTTTCGCCGCGCGTCTCGGCAATGATCGCGCCCGCCGCCACACCCTGTTGAATGAGATAATCGCGGCCAACGCCGCCCTCAGTGTATTGCCGGTCGCCGCCGCTCCCTCCAGTGGTTATGATGAGTGGCGCAAGCCCCCTTTCCTCCAAGGCGAGGGCGTGGTCAAGGCGCGCCTGATAAACCGGCGATGGAGTCCCGTCATACTCAGCCGCCCCCATCACCACAATCGCTCCCGCCGGACGGGCTTGGTCGGTTAAGGCAGCGGCCCGAATCGCATGGTAGAGGGACCGTTCGGCCATAACCAGCGCGACAATGCCGATCAGGACCAGCAAGGAAATCCAGCGGCGGATGCGCAGGCGGCTCAGTCGAGAAACTCCTTCAGTTCCTCTTCGGTTATCCGGCCATGGCGCACAATGCGCGGCCGCAAGCCGGTAAGGTCAACCACGGTCGAAGCCGTGTCGCTGCAGGTTGATCCGCCATCCAGGATAAGTTGCAGATTGCCTCCGATCTGGTCGTTCACCTCGGCAGCCGTCTTGCAAGTTGGATGGTCTGTCAGGTTGGCGCTGGTTCCAGTCAACGGGCAGGCCGCAGCATCAATGAGAGAAAGCGCGATTTCCGCCCGCGGCCATCGCAGCCCAACGTTACCCGTGTTGCCCGTTACTTTCAGCGGGATACGGCGCGAGCCGGGGACGACAATGGTCAAAGGACCGGGCCAATACCTTCCGGCAAGGTCAAAGAAGAGACGCGGCGGATCATTAGTAAGCTCGATCGCCTGATCCATGGAATTCACCAGGAGGGGAAGCGGCCGGTTGAACGACCGGCCCTTTACGCGAAACACCTCGCTTACTGCCGCAAGATTGAACGGGTCGGCGCCGAGACCGTAAACCGTGTCGGTGGGAAAGGCCACAACCTTTCCGCTTGCGATCAGTTTTGTGGCGCATTCGAGCGCATTTGGCAGCGAGGAACCATCGGCTTTTAAGATTTCGGCCATACCGCCCTTTGGCATCCGTTATTCCCTGTATTCACCGTAACATATGCCAGCGACCAGACAACGTCAAGGGAGCGTTGGTGCTTTGTGGCTGGCCATGGGCGGCTGTAGTGGCAGCCAGTCTATATTAAAACCGGCCGCAAGATGCTGACGTTCTTCCAACCATGGTTTTTATTTGGCTTTGCCAAAGCCATCGCCAACGCCGCAGGCATAAAGCAAATGAAACAAGGTCATCGCTTGTTGCCGGGGATAGGACTGGCTGTCAGTTAAGACTCCGTAGTCGCCGGTCGAAAAGCCGAACCCGCCGCTAGGCTTCTGGCGGGCGAGCACGCGAGCGAAGCATCGTTCGCTAAGATTGGATGAATCACAGATCCCACTCCGCTGGGCCTCGTGCAAGGCCGCGCCCAAAGCGGCGGTGTAATAATCCACTTCCGGCCC
>DASZAE010000434.1:0-4036 GCA_035945515.1 Terriglobia bacterium | reverse complement strand
ACCGGTCAGAAGGGAGGGCGTAGCTCCGGGGCCAGCGGGCAGAAAACCTTGAGGAAAGCCGGGACGCAAATAGTCCTGCAGGGATCCGAACTTGCCGCGGATGATACACAGCATCCCGTAATTTGCGTCGGCAGTGACGATGTCTGTTCCGTGCGTCGCGTCAAATATCTCGCTAAGCGGCCAAGGAGGGGTGGAATTCGCCGCCGGCAAGGTAGAAGCAAGTTGGGAATTGTCCGCGCGATATTTGGCGAATAGCACAGCGCATAATGTGGCCAAACCCCCTACGATAACCCAGGGAATAATAATGTTCCACGCCATGCGCCGCCACGGCCCGGCAGGCAAGTTTTTGGGCGGCGTTTCATCATTGCTCCTTCGGCTGTGAAAAAGTGGGATATAGCTTCCCCTGGGTATTTCGACGATTAGAGGCTCGGATTGGCCTGAAGAGTCAAAATATTCATGCAGCTTCAGCCGAAGCTGGCGCATATGCACCCGAACGGAGCTGTCCTCGAGGGGACTGTAATCGGCAGGTTTCCCCATCACCGCATGGCCGATTTTTTGCTCAGTCAGGTGCTCGGCCAAGTCAGTTGCGGGGAGGGAAAGCGCCTGCTCGGTAAGGTAAAGTAGAAGGTCACGAAGGCGGGCGGATTTTTGAAAGGCGGGGCTTGCGGCAATGCGTTGGATTAGTTGCCAACGTTCGTCCAGGGCCAGCTCTTTCTTATGCACCAACCGCTGTCCTGAAGTCGCCAAAGTGACCTCCCCACTTCTTCTGTAACTTCCGCGACCCCTCCAACCCCGCAAAGATCAAATTATACCTTGACCTTTCTGTTATTTATATCTGTCTGCTCATTTTGCACAATATCCACTTTTGCGGATGGTTACGATACCACTGAGCTGCTACGCGAAAGCGCGAAGCTTAACTACCTTTCTTTCAAATAATTACGTCTCTTCCATCCAATTAACAATGAATTCACATGTTAACACCTTTTCAATAAATGAAACGCAAAGGATGATCTCTCATTCGCACAGTTGAACGACATCCTATAGAGCGACATCCGCTCTTAAAGCAAAGCGGCATTCGTTTTCGGGATTTGGCCAGAAGAAATCGGAGGAATACGCAGATGCGTGAATTTTACCGGCGAGACCAGCGGGAAGATAAATCAAGAGCGCCTTTAGTATTCGAGGCCGTGCCAGCGGCAACAGATATGTGCAGATATGAAGGAAACAAGATTAACTGCTCAAGCCGAGGGAGAACTATCGGGCAAATCTTATTCACGCCATTAGCCTTCATGCTGCTCTTCGCGCTTTCGGCCTGGGCCCAGACGCCGACCGGAACGCTTCAAGGGACGGTGGTGGACCAATCGGGGGGAGTGGTTCCTGGCGCGGCGGTGCGCATCGTGAACAGCGCCACCAACGTCGCCGTCAATCAAATCACCGATTCCTCAGGGCGATTCGTCGCTCCGTTTCTTACTCCGGGGCTTTACAACGTGTCCGTCTCCGCCAAAGGATTTCGCACTGCCGAGCAGCAGGGTGTTGAAATCAGCGTCTCTCAGATTCGCTCGCTGAATTTCTCGCTGCAGCTTGGACAGGTTTCCCAAACCGTGCAGGTGCAATCGAAAGCGCCGCCGCTCGACACCAGCACAGGCACGCTCGGCACGGTGGTAGGCACGTCGATGCTGATGGACCTGCCGCTGCAAGGGCGCAATCCGCTGAGTCTCGCCGAGCTTGTTCCGACAGTGAATAACACCGGCAACGCATCCACGCCGCACATCGGCGGCTCGCGCAATGCCGTTAACGAAGAGCAGATCAACGGGGTCAGCAACATTCTGCCGGAGAACAACGTGGGCAACACCACCGCAGCTTATACGCCTATCGTGGATTCGGTGGAGGAATTCAGCGTCGACGTAAACTCGCTTTCGGCAGAGTATGGCCGCTTCGGAGGCGGAGTGATCAACTTGGTGACCAAGCCGGGCACCAATCAGGTTCACGGCGGGCTATTTGAGTTTTTGCAGAATTCCGCTTTGAACGCCAACGATTTCTTCAGCAACCGCGCGGGCGGCACAAAGGCTGTTTCGCGGGAAAATCAGTGGGGCGGCACGCTGGGCGGTCCCGTTTATATTCCGCGCCTCTATAATGGCCGCGACCGCACCTTTTTCTTTTTTGGCTTTCAGGGGACGAACCAGGCATCAGCGACCACTTCTACCGCAACCGTGCCCATCGCGGCGTTTCGCAACGGGGATTTTTCCAGCCTGGGGACTACCATTTACGATCCAGCGACCATTGCGCTTAACCCGTCGACAGGCGAGCACACTCGCAGCCCATTTGCCGGCAATATGATTGACCCTTTGCGGTTCAACGCAATTGCTGTCAAGGCATTGAGCTTTTTCCCTGTGCCCAACACCGGTCCGGCGGGGGCGCAAACCAACAACTACTTCATTTCCGGCAGCGTGCCGAGCCACACCTATCAATTTGACAGCCGCGTTGACCACACGTTCAGTTCAAAATGGCAAAGCTTTCTGACCGTTTCCCACGCCTGGGGTTATTCGGCGGCGTTTTCAATTTATGGCGCGGGCAATGATGCGGCCGCCGATACGGGCGACGGCCCGGTGAACAGCGGCGCGTGGGCGATCTCGATGGATCACACCATTACGCTCAGCCCAACACTCATCCTTGACATGCGCTATGGCTTCAGCCGCAGCACCGCTTCCCGGCTGCCCATCAGCCTTGGCTTCAATCCCACCACCGAACTAGGCCTGCCGCAGTATGTAACTACGCAGGCTGCCCAGCGGGATTTGCAATTCCCCACGTTCAACTTCAGTACCGGCGCTCTTGAAGGCTCAAACTACGACGACTTAATCGAGAACCCGAGCGCCCACATCGTGCTCGGCAATCTGACCAAAGTCACGGGCCGCCACACAATCAAGTTCGGTGGCGAGTTCCGCAAGCTTTATATCAACTTCCAACAGTACGGCTATGCGGACGGCGAATACAGCTTTGACCAGACGTGGACCCAATTTAACCCCACCGCCGCCAACAGAACCGGCTCAGCATACGCCTCCATGTTGCTTGGGCTTGCCAGCAGCGGCTTCACAACCGAGGAGCCGTCTGCCGCTGAGGCCAGCACTTACACGGCGTTCTATATCCAGGACACCTGGAAAGTGACGCCCAAGTTGACGCTCGACCCCGGTCTGCGATGGGAACTCGAAACCCCGCGCACCGAACGCTTCAACCGCATCTCCTATTGGAATCCCAGCCTGCCATCTCCGTTGCAGGGCAAAGTGGCTGCGAGCGCTTCGTGTCCTAATTGCGGCGACCTAGTGGGGCAGATGTTGTTCCCCGGAGATACGGGTGTTTATGGACGCCACCAGGGGCCGACCCAGTGGAAAGACTTCGGCCCGCGCTTTGGCTTGGCATGGAACCCGCTTAGCAAGACAGTGATCCGCAGCGGCTTTGGTATCGTTTTCGCTCCTTCCGTTATGGAAGCCGCCGGGACCACGGGCAGCCCGGGCATTGAAGGATTTAATCCGACCACCGGCATGTTGCCCACCACCAATAATCAACAGACGATTCTCGCCACGTTGAGCAACCCGTATCCATCGGGTTATATCAGCAACTCACCGGGCAATTCTTCCACAGACGTCGGCAACGGCATCGGCGATTCGTATTTCGACAGCTACCGCAATCCCTATTCGATCGAGTGGAACTTTAATATTCAGCAGGAATTGCCAGGCCAGATTTCGGTGGAAGTTGGCTACCTGGGCAATCGCGGGCTTTTTCTGGCCAATGGCGATCCCGGAGTCCCTTACGATCAATTGAACCCATCGTACCTGATGCTCGGCAACGCCCTTTACACCACCGTGCCCAATCCGTTTTACGGCCTGATTACCACGCCCGGGTCGCCGCTGAGCCAGCCGACCATCCAAGAGAGATACCTTCTCCGGCCGTATCCGCAATACAACGGCGTCGAGAGTTTCCGCAAGCCGGATGCAATGTCCATGTACAACGGCTTCACCTTGCGGGTGGAGAAACGATTCTCCCA
>DASZAE010000433.1:0-14640 GCA_035945515.1 Terriglobia bacterium | reverse complement strand
CCGGCAAGCGGCTGGTGAAATCTTCAAGGGTAAAGGTTTCGTGATACACCGCCATCGGCACGATGGGCTTCACGCGGAACGTGGCTTCGTATACGATGCCGAAGAGTCCGTAGGACGACCGCACCTGCTTGAGCAGTTCCGGCTTGCTTTCGTCCACTTCCAGCAGCTCGCCCGACGGCAGCACCACTTTGACGTTGGTGATGTAAGAGCCTACCTGGCCGTATTCGCCCGGCAGCGACCCGTCTTTGGTGCCCGCGCACGCCGCCGAGCCCACGGAAAGACTACCAATTTCGGTGTTCACGTAAAACTGCAAATTGTGGCTTTCAAGCTCGTGGGCGATGTCGATATAGTGCGCGCCGGCCTGCGCGGTGACGCTATCGCCCGTGATGCTGAGGATGCGGTTCATATTGCCCATCTTGATGAGCGTGCCGCCATCGGCCGCGCCGCATGGCGACGTCGAGTGATTGGATCCCACCGCCCGCACCGGCGAGGGATACTTCGCCGGATTTTTCAAGACGGCGATGATGTCGTCCACCGAATTTGCCTCCACCAGAACTTGTGGATGCGAAATCAGATCGCCAAACCAATTGGTCACTTCAACGCTCGCCATGAGAATGCTCCTTTTCTTCGCGCACTGAGGCGCAGGATAAATGCTCTTTCTATTGTTTGGGGTGCCCTGGGTGTTCATCATTCTACTCGCAAGGACGCGAAGTTGCCAGCGTGTTGTTGTAAGCTTAAACGGGACTTCAGAAGTCGCGAGAGTGATTGTTGTAGCGGCGGCAGAGGCGGCTGCTATAGATGCCCTCGCCTCGCAGGGGAAAGGGTGGCGAGCCCTTCGGCTCCGCTCAGAGTAAACTCCGCGAGCCGGGTGAGGGTTTGACCGGAAATTTCAAAAGGGAAATCGAGGCTTGGAGGGGTCCTACTTATCTTGCAGCCGCACGAGCGCCTTACGGGCGGTGAGGAAATTCGGATCGAGTTGCAGCGCAGCTTCGTACTCAATCATCGCCAGATTGGGTTTTCCCAACCGCTCGTAAAGCGTTCCGAGCCAACTCAACGCGGAAGCGTGGGAAGGATAATCCCGGCGGTCAGGCGCATGAGCGGCGTATGACTTTAGGTCATGCTCTGCCTGCGGAAGACGCTGGCCTTCCAGGATGTGCGCGACGCCGCGATAGTAGGCGATGCGTGGATCGGTTGGATTCACCTTTTCGGCGCCACTGACGGCGGCGTTGAGTTCGGGAGCGTCCCTGCGCGCGAGAGCGTTATCGGCGGTTTCGAGATAAGGACCTACGCGGTCAGGTTTGAGGTCAAGGACGCGCTGATATTCGGCTTGGGCGCTCGACGTGTCCCCCGTGAGCTTGTCGTACTGCGCGCGAGCGAGGGCGCCCTCGACCGGATTCAGCGTGGCGATGGCGGCAGCCTGTTTGCGGGCTTTGTCTTTGCTGCCGCCGAGAATCCAGGGAGCCTCAAGATAGAATTCCATCAAGTCGCGCCGCGCATCGAGGTCCGCGGGGCCGAGCGCAACGGCTTGCTCAAATTGTCGGCGCGCTTTCAGCGCCAACGCAAAACTGCGCTGATTTTCCGCTTTTCGCCCGTAAGCTTGGCCGAGCCAGACGTGGCCCTGGGGGCTAGAGGGATCAATCCGCGCCGCGGATTCGGCATGAAGAATGGCGTTGTCCCAATCGCCCATCTCGTAATAGCAGCGGGCGAGCAGAATCTCGGCAGCGGCGTTTGCCGGCGTCTTTTGCAGCGTCGCTGACGCTTCGTGGAATTTCCCTGCCTGGAACTCGGCAAGCGCCTCAGCATAGGATGGCCCAGGCGCGGCGAATGAGAGGAGCGGAACAAGGAGTAAGGCTGCGCCGATGAGAGCCGCCCGCAACAGCGGCCACACGAACCCGGCCGCGCGCGTTTGCCCTGTGCGGGTGTCAATGCAGCGGGTGGTTTGCAGGGAGCTGAAGTTAAGCTGGAAAAACCTGAAGCGAAAACCCTGACTTACGGTCAACCAAGCCTCCGGGAGTTGAAACAAACTATTATATCATTGCGCGTGCTACTTCTAAGCTTATCGGCACATTTACTGCACTAGGTTAGATGATGCGCGAGGCGGAAAGTCACGGGGAGGCTACAAAATGTTTCTCGCTGCTTATGCTCAGTGAGGCCGGCGCACATGCTTCCTTCATTTGCGCGGCTTGGAAAGCGGTGAGGGCGACTACGTGGACAATGTCGGGCGCTTCGCAGCCGCGCGACAGGTCGCTTGCCGCGCGCGCCAAGCCCTGATAAATCGGACCCACAGCAACGCAGCCTCCCATCCGCTCGGCTATTTTGTATCCGATGTTGCCCGCGTTAAGATCGGGGAAGATCAAAACGTTAGCGCGGCCCCCCAGCGGCGAGAACGGCGCTTTGCGGTCAGCCACTTCAGGGGCGAGCGCGGCGTCGAGTTGTATTTCGCCTTCCATGATCAGATGGGGATCGCGCTCGCGCACGATTTCGCAGGCCTTTTTGACGCGCTCCAGTTCGCGGTGGTCCGCGCTTCCTCGCGTTGAAAAAGAGAGCATGGCGAGGCGCGGCTCGGCCTCTAAAATCGATTTGGCGCGTGATGCCGTAGCCAGCGCGATTTCGGCAAGCTGTTTAGGAGAAGGCTTAGGAACGACGGCGCAATCGGCGAAAAGAAAGGCGCCGCCGGCGCCGAGATGCTCATGGGGAGAGACCATGAGGTGGAAACTTGAAACCAGAGCGGCTTCGGGCGACTTGCCAATGGTCCAAAGCGCCGCCCGTGTGGTGGCGGCGGTAGTAGTGGCGGCGCCGCCAACAGAGCCATCGGCATCTCCAAGAGCCGTCATCAGGCCCGCAAAATAAGGCGGGCGCTGCGCAAGTTCGAGCGCAGAAGTTTCGGTAAGGCCGCGAAGCCTGCGGCGCTCATAAAGATACTCCGCGTACTCTTCGAGACGGGGCGAAGCCTCGGGATCAACTATTTCGGCCTTGCGGAGGCGAATGCCCAGCAGCCGCAGACGAGCCTGAATACGCCCAGGGTCGCCAAGCAAAGTGAGATGCGCGAGACGCTCGCGCTCGATCGCTTCGGCGGCGATGAGGACGCGGTCATCTTCTCCTTCAAAAAGAACGATGTGCTGGAGGTTTCTTCGAGCTTGCGCCTGCAGTTGTTGCAGGATATCCATTCGTTTCACCCGGCTTGGAATTTAACTGCCTGATGCGCCGGCGCCTCCGCACAGGACCGGGTATCCATTATGAAGATGCACAACTGGCGTCAGGGGTTGGAGGGCCGCCCAACAACCCGCCGTCCGGCCGGTTGGTCCGTTGGCTAGATCGCCCTCACGAATTGCAAGTCCAGCCCAAAGAGTAAACACGGCGAACGCAGACAGGTTGCGGGCACCGCCTGACTTACGGTCTTGTTATAATGTGACGTTTTGGAGTAGCCGGGATTCCGGCTTATGAGAGGCCATGTTCAAAACCATTGAATGGACGCCTGAGGGCGTCAGGATGATTGATCAGACGCGGCTCCCAGCCGAAGAGGTGTATCTTACTTGTCACGATTATGTCGAAGTTGCGAACGCGATTCGCAGCATGGTGATCCGCGGCGCGCCCGCGATTGGAGTGGCTGCCGCGATGGGTGTTGCGCTCGGCGTCATGCGATCATCCGCCCAAAGCGTGCAAGACCTGAGAGCCGAGTTTGAGATCATTGCCAAGACCATCTCCGCAACGCGGCCTACCGCCGTCAATCTTTTTTGGGCGGTTAAGCGGATGCGGGGAGTTTTTGAGCAGGCGCTGGCCGCTGGCGGCGTCGACGCGGAAATAATCAATCGCGCCAAGAGTCGTCTGGTGACCGAAGCGCAAATTATCTTCGATGAGGACATTGCCATCAACCAGGCGATGGGGCGTCACGGCGCGGAGCTACTGAAAGAATCCATGACCGTGCTCACCCACTGCAACGCGGGCGCGCTGGCCACGGCCGGTTATGGCACGGCGCTGGGCGTGATTCGCGCCGGAGTCGAGGCCGGAAAATCGATTCGAGTTTTTGCCGATGAAACGCGGCCATTTCTTCAGGGCGCGCGCCTGACCGCGTGGGAACTGATGCAGGACAACATCCCGGTCACGCTCATTACCGATAATATGGCGGGTTGTTTTATGAAGCAGGGCGCGATTCAGGCGGCAATCGTGGGCGCGGACCGCATCGCCGCCAACGGCGACGTAGCCAACAAAATCGGCACCTACTCCGTTGCCGTTTTGGCGCATGAAAATGGAATCCCGTTTTATGTGGCCGCGCCGCTCTCCACCATTGATCTCAGTCTCGCGTCGGGGGACGAAATTCCGATTGAAGAGCGAGCCGCCCTCGAAGTGACGCATCTTTCGGGAAAGTCAATCGCGCCCGAGAGCGTCGAAGCGCGTCATCCGGCTTTTGACGTCACTCCCCACCGCTATGTCACGGCTATTATCACGGAGCACGGCGTGGCTCGCGACCCGTACACAAAAAGTCTGAAGTCGCTCTTTAGCAAGCAGCCTAAGAAAGCGCCGCCGGCGTGAGACGTCCAATCCTATGCGTTTGCGGCGTGCTACCAGGCAAACATTTTGGTGGGGCAGGTCTGGCTTGCCAGATGCAGTTCGGTTTGGATTCCGCGGTGCTCCAAGGCTTCGGCGGCGCTGAGGCGGGCGAGCTCGGGGTGATTGTTGACTTCACTCAGATGAGCCAGAACGAGCACCTGCGAGATGCCGTCGTATTCGCTGTTTAGAAATTCAGCGGTCGCAAAATTTGAAAGATGGCCGTGGCGGCTCATCACGCGCTGCTTCACGTGCCAGGGATACGGTCCTACCTTGAGCATGTCGAGGTCGTGATTCGACTCGAAAATGAGGCAGTTTGAGCCTCGAATATGCTGCTTGATCATCTCGGGAATGTAACCGAGGTCGGTCACGACAGCCACTTTGATGCCCCCGGCTTCGACTGTGAAAGCAAGCGGGTCCGCCGCGTCATGTGGAATGGAGAAAGGCGAGACTTCAATATCGCCGATCACAAACTTCGCGCCGGCTTCGATGATTTCGCAAGCCTCGATCTTCGGATCCCACTCCATCGCCTCGCGTGTGGCGCGGTTGATGTAAACGGGACATTTGAGATCGAGCGCGAGCCGCCGGAGGCCGTTGACGTGGTCGATATGCTCGTGTGAGATAACGATGGCGTCACAGGTTTCAGGGCGCTCGCCGATGGCCGCAAGGCGCGCAAACGTTTCTCGCCTGCTGAAACCAGCGTCAATCAACACGCGCGTGCGTTCCGTGGCCACCCAGGTGGAGTTTCCTTTGCTTCCGCTGCCCAGCACGCAAACGCGAACGCTCAATCGAGTTCCTTTCGAAATGTTATGCGAGCATTATAACCCTATAGGCGATCTTGAAAACGGGGGTTTTTGGCCAAACGATGCGACTGCACAAGCAAACGCTGAATTTCGGTTAGGAAGAATTAAAGAAAGAGGATGCGATGCCTGCCTCATTCGATATAGAATCGGAAATTGAATATAGGAAGGCGATGGAGTTCGCCTGAACCGCCCGCGCGCGAGTCCGCGCAGGGCTGATGACTCCTGGCCGCAATCGCGCGTCCAGGAGTTTTTTGTTGGCGGCGGTTCGCGGGGAAAGGTAAGGCATTTTGAGGATATTTCTCTTGTGTGTTTTTGGCGTGGCGGGAACGCTTTCCCGCTACTGGATGCAAGGGTTTGTGCAAGATCAAACCGGTCCTGGCTTCCCTTACGGCACTTTGTTGGTGAATTTGACTGGATGTTTCTTCCTCGGGTTGGTGGGTGAATTCGCGCTGAACCACATTTCTGTGCCGCCGGATTGGCGCATTGGGATTACAACAGGCTTTTTCGGGGCTTACACCACGTTCTCAACCTTTGCGTGGGAAAGCGGCCACATGATCCAGGACGGCGAATGGACGAAGGCCGCGATTTACATCGGCGTCAGCGTGCTGGTTGGAGTATTGCTAATGCTTACGGGAATGCGCCTGGGCGACGCGATCTCGTAGAGACCGTAGGCACGGAGGCCGCATGGAGCACGAACGATTCCACGGCGAGCGCACGCTGATGCGCATACATATCGGCGAGGGCGACAAGTGGCAGAGCAAGCCTCTGTATCAGGCCATTGTAGAATTGTTTCGCAAGGAGAATTTTTCCGGGGTCACGGTGCTACGCGGAATAGGCGGCTACGGCTCAACCAGCCGGTATCATACCGAGAAAATCCTGCGTCTCTCCCAGGATTTGCCGATTGTGATTGAGACGGTTGAGACCGCCGAGCGGATTGAGAGCATTTTACCCCGCTTGGATGAAATGGTGGGCGGCGGGTTGATTACGCTCGAAAAAGTCCAGGTTCTTCTTTACCGGCCGCAGCAGAGGCCATAGGGCGCGCTCAAAAACCGGCGTTACTTTGCGGTTTCCGTCCGGTAGGCATCCGGAATAGGCGGCATTTCAAACGGCACCAAGCCTGACTCAAGCTCGGCCACGGCGATTTTTGTCGACTTCTTGTACGGCGTTTGCACCAATGGGCGGGCGCCCGCCTGCAACTGGCGCGCGCGCTTGGCGGCGACTAAAATAAAACGGAATTTACTGTCAATTGATTGGGGTATTTCCATCTATCCTCCAAAGGTCTCGCAGATTTTCACCGCCGGGCGCTGCTGGCTTTCCCGTCTGAATCGCGCCGCGGTCAGGATTGCGCGCAAAACGCGGGTGGCCTGCGCGATGTCGTCATTCACCACTATGTAATCGTATTCCCGCCAGTGGATAATTTCCTCGCGGGCCGTGGCCAGGCGCCGTTCAATCGTTTCGGCCGCGTCCGAGTGGCGGCGCACCAGCCGCCGTCTCAATTCCGCATACGAAGGCGGCAGAAGAAAAATGCTGAGGGGATCCTTCAGCCGCCGCCGCACATTGTGATGTCCTTGTACGTCGATATCCAGCAGAATGTCCCGCCCCGCCTCTTGCGCGGCCTCAATCTGGCGGCGCGGCGTGCCATAAAAGTTGCCGTGGACTTCCGCCCACTCCACAAAATCACGCGCGGTGATCATTTGCTTGAACCGCGCCTGGCTGACAAAGTGATAATCCCGCCCGTCTTTTTCCCTCGGTCGCGGCGCGCGGGTTGTGTAAGAGACGGAGAATTCAACCCCGCGCATTGAGCGCAACAAGCGTCGGACCACAGTTGATTTTCCGGACCCTGAAGGCGCTGAGATGATGATGACGCTTCCCCGCCGCCCAGGAAAAGTCTCGCTAGGGTTCACTCATTCTATTTTAGCAGCATTTTGCTGGAAGTGGTGAATTCAAGCTGCGCTTCACTCAATGTTCTGCGCTTGCTCGCGCAGTTTTTCGATTTCCACCTTCATTTCAATCGCGGCGTTCTGAATTTTCGCGCCCACGTCGGGCACGTCGGTGGTTTTTGAAAGCATCGTATTGGCTTCGCGGTTCAACTCCTGCAGAAGGAAGTCCATCCGCTTGCCCACTTCCTTGCCCTCGCGCATCAGGCCTTTCGCCTGATCGACATGACTCTTGAATCGCGTCAGTTCTTCGGTAATGTCTGAACGCATGGCAAGAGCGGTCACTTCCTGCGCCAGACGCGCCGGGTCCATGCCGGCCCCTTTCACCAGCTCGCGCACGCGCTTTTCGAGACGTTTGCGAAAGGCGGGTGTTATGGCGGCGGAATTGCTGCTGACCACATCGCCCAGTTCTTCCAGCCGCGCAAGCCGCCCCGCAAGGTCTTTTGCCAGTGTTTCACCCTCGCGCTCGCGCATTTCGTTGAACTTTGCCGCGGCTTCCGCGAGAGCCTTTCCAAGCATCGACACAATTTGCTCCTGCGCCGCTTCGCCGGGACCGCTTCCGCCCGTCACCACGCCGGGAATGCGCAGAAGCGCCACCAGATCGGGCTCCGCCGAAAGGCCGAACTCCTGCCGGATCGACTGGCACGTCTTGAGGTAAGCTTCGAGCAGCCTGTGATCCAATTGCAGTGACGCGCCATTCCGGTTTTCGACGCTGACCGAAACTTCCACGTGGCCCCTCTGCACGTGCTCTTTGAGAATGCGGCGAATCTCAGGCTCGATGAAGTCGATTCCCGCCGCCAGCCTCATCTGCAGGTCCAGATAGCGATGGTTCGTGCCCTTCAGCGTCACGGAGAGCGACAGCATTCCGTCCTCTGCCCGCGCTGTGCTGTAGCCTGTCATGCTACGAATCATAGGAAAGAAGCTTTCATCTGTCAGTAATCAGCTTTCACATCAGAGGTAGCCACGGCACGGTTTGTGTGCCGTGGGCTTTTCGTGCGGAACGGTAATACCCACGGCACACAAACCGTGCCGTGGCTACCCCTGACGGCTAACCGTTCTCAAGGCTCCACATCGGCAAATTGCAAGTCGTGCAGCCTCTGGTAAATGCCGCCGCGCGAAACCAGGTCCTCATGGGTCCCAATTTCGGAAATGCAGCCCCGGTCGAGCACCACAATGCGATCGGCCCGGCGGACGGTAGAGAGCCGGTGCGCGATCACGAGCACGGTGCGGCCGGCCATCAAATTCACAAACGCCTTTTGCACGAGCATTTCGGATTCCGTGTCCAACGCCGAAGTGGCCTCATCCAGGATCAAGATAGGCGAGTTCTTCAGCAGCGCGCGCGCGATGGCGATGCGTTGCCGCTGGCCGCCGGAGAGCCGCTGGCCGCGCTCGCCGATGATGGTGTCGTAACCCTGCGGCATTTCCATGATAAAGTCGTGCGCGAGCGCGGCGCGCGCCGCTTCTTCCACGGCCCTGCGGCTCATCGAACCTTGCCCGTAAGCGATGTTTTCAAAAACCGTGTCGTTAAAAAGCACGGTTTCCTGGGTGACAATGCCGACTTGCGCGCGCAAGGATTTCACCGTCACGTCGCGCAGGTCATGGCCATCGAAGAGAATGCGCCCCCGCGTTACATCAAAAAAGCGCGGAATCAGGTTCGCCAGTGTCGTCTTGCCCGCCCCGCTCGATCCGACGATAGCCACAGCCTCGCCTTTCTGAATCCGCAAATTGACGCCCTGAAGGATTGCGGAGTCCCCGTAGCTGAACTCAACGCCGTCGAAGACGAGTTCTCGCTTGAACCCCTTCAGCTCAACCGCGCCTGGCTTTTCCACAACCTCCGACCGCAGGTCGAGCACCTCGAACACACGCTCTGAAGCGCCTACGGCAAGCTGAAGCGAATTGTTCACGCTGGTCAGGCGCTTAATCGGCTCGTACATCTTAATCACCGCATAGAGGAACACGGCAAAGCTGCCAAGCGTCTGCGCGTGATGCACAATCTCATTGCGCGCATACAGCAACAAGGCCGCAATCGTGATCGCGCCCAGCAGCTCCATCAGCGGCTGTGTCAAGGCGTGGGCGCGCACCCAGCGCAGGTTCACTTTCAGCAGCCGGCGCGTGGCCGCCTTGAATTTGCCGCCTTCAAAATCCTCCATGCCGAAGGCTTTGACGATGCGGATGCCGCTGAACGTCTCTTGCAGGATGTTCGTGAGGTCCGCCATTTTATCCTGGCTCTTGCGGCTGTGCTTGCGGATGTAGCGGCCAATGTTGGCGGAGGGAAAAACCACAAAAGGAATGAGGACGAGCGAAACCAGCGCCAGCCGCCAGTCAATCACAAAAATTACGATCAGCAAACCGATCAGAGAAAACGATTGCTTGAGAAAGGCGGCGGTGACGTTTGAGACTGCGTCCTGGATGCGCTCGATATCGTTCATCACCGTGGACATCAACTGGCCGGTGGAGTTTTGCGTGAAGAAGGCCATCGACTGCCGGATGATTTTGGTATAAAGCATGTTGCGCATGTCGCGCACAACCGACTGACCGATGAAATTCACCGAGTATGTGCCAAAGTAGGCGCAAATCCCTTTGATGAGGGTTATTCCAACCAGAGCAATGGCGATGGCGGTGAGCGGGTCGCGGATGTTTCCGGGCAGAAAATCCTGAAGATAAATAGCGTGTCCGTGAAAAGGCAGATGAAAGAGAAGGACGGGACCCGTGGAATGGCCGCCTTCAAGCACGCGGTCAAAGATTGGCTTGATCAGGAAAGCGTAGACGGCCTCGCTCGCGCCCACAACGGCCATGAGCAGGATTGCGGCTGCAAAAAGCGGGATGTAGGGCTTGGTGAGCCTCACCAAGCGTCTTTGTGCATTCATATGAAAGACGTTAACCGGGCTGGACAATGTAGCGCCGCCGTCCCGGCGGCATTTGCCGGCAGAATGCCGACTCTACTAGAAAGCGCATTGTCCAGTTATTTGCTGGACGCTATACCCTTGCTATCTGCCGCGTCATTGTAGGCCAGAAGAGGCTCCGTGGCAACTGCGGTTTTTGAGTTGTAGCGGCGGCCTCTGGCCGTGGGCTTTAGATATTCAAAGACCGGCGCCCAGGGGCCGCCGCTACAGCACGTCTTCCAGCATTATCACGCAAACTCGCGCGGCTCTTGCAATCGGCCAGCCTCAATTGCTGAGGGTCAGCGATAGGGGGGCTTTCAGAGTGAAATTAAGCTCGGTCTCAGAGGACAGTGTCACCTGCTGGCCGTGCGTGGCCGTCTGATCAACCGCGCCCGCCGCGCCGCCAATCACCGCGCCAATGCCCGCGCCCTTGCCGTGGCCAATCACGGCGCCGAGAAGCGTGCCGAGCGCGGCCCCGCCACCCACCTTCTCGGCGGTGTTTTTGCCGCGCGACGCGCCTTGCTTGGTGTAGACGCCAGTCTGGACGGGATAATCCGTGCCGTTATAGGAAAGATTGGCAAGCTGCAATTGTAATTCCGACCGCCCTTTGTAGTGCCCCGCGCTTTGCACTTCAACCACGCGCACCTTAGCGTCTGCCCCTTTGGGAACCACCACGCGGTCGTTTGCCACGATCGGAGCGAGCAGGCTGGCCGCGTAGATTTGACCCTGCTGAGCGGTAGCAGAAGAAATGGAATCAATCAGGCTAACGGATACCGTTGTCCCAGGAGGAATTGTTACCTGAACGGGGGGTGGGGGAACAGGCGGCGGAGTGTCTGCTGGCGGCGTGGGAGGAGCAGGCTGCGCTGCCTGGTCCGGTTGAGCCGCGGGGGCGGCTTGGCTGGCATCGTTGGCCTCGGTTTGTGCCTGCGGGGCTGCATTCTCCGCAAGCTGGCGCCTCTTGGCCGGGTGGCGATGATGGGCCGAGGGCTTTGGCTGTTCCGCTTCTTCTGTCTTATCCGGTGGAATGGCGGGGGCTTGAGTTGTCTGGGCCGTCTGCGACTCGTTCACCTGAAGCTGATCCACCACTTGCTTCACGCCTGGGGTTTTCATCGCCACGTCTTCAACTGCCAGCTTCTCGAGCGGCGCGTTGACCGCGCCAGAAAGCGTGACCACACCGTGATTGGAAGACACATTCACAGAAAGGTTTTTCAGATCAGGGCTTTGATAAAGCTTGGCATCAACGGCGGATACAATCTCAGAATCGTTCGGCGAACTCGACGTCTGGCTGCAACTCGCGACGATCATCGCCAATATCAATGGAATAAGCAGCCCGAAAACTCTGCTGGTTCGTTTCATCTACATCTCCGCAATTCGGATTCCCGCACTCGCCTAATACGATTCGCCCCCCGCAAAGCGGGTTGCCTTCCAGCTAATACCAAGCCTCTGCCGGGCAGTGTCGCGCTAGCTAACTATAACTTGGCCTTTGGCGTCTCGCAAACGCGGTTGCGCGCTAAGACAGTGTCACAAATCTAGCCTAGCACGTCTTTCAGGCAAGAGGCGGCGGGCGCCACGGACCGCGGAGCCGTTCGATGGCACGGGCAACAGTTAGCACCCGTTCTTCTTCGTAGGGCCGCCCCACCACCTGCACACCAATTGGCAGGCCTCCTGCCGACTGCCCAACCGGAACCACTGCGGCGGGATTACCAAGAATATTGAACCATTGGGTGTAACTCATTGCATCGAGATAGGTTACTTTCCGCCCGCCCACCTGCCATTGGCGTTCGCCATGCTGGAAGGCGGGAATCGAGCACACCGGACAGATCAACACCGGATACCGTTGCATCTCGGCCAGTAGGCGGCCGCGAAGCTTGTCGCGGTCGAGCCAGGTTTCGAGAAGCTCTTCGCCATTGAGCGGGCCATCCTTCGCCGCGATGCCTAAGAACTCCCGCAGAATGGGGCTGATCTCCGTCTCCCGGCCGCGCACCATCGGATTAAGGATCATCGCGCCCGCCCGCACGAAAACGTTCCACCACAATTCGCGGGCGCGCTCGAGGCCGCCCGGCAGAAGCGGCGTAAACGACTCGACGACGTATCCATCCAGCCGCAGCCACTCAGCGGCTTGGCGAACCGCGCCGCGCGTCTTATCGCTTGCCGGAACCCCGCCGCCTTCTTCAAACACGCCCACGCGCAGTTGCCGGGCTTCCGCCTCATCCGGCCACCGCATCGGGACCGGGGCCGAAGAAGGGTCGCCGTCGTCAGGTCCTGCCATCACTTCAAACAATATTTCCAGATCGCGCGCCGTTCGCGCCATTGGCCCCACCACGCCAATCAGCGCAAAAGGACCGGTAGAACCGGGAAAGTGCCCCGTAGCGGGGATGCGGCCCGGAGTGGGCTTGAGGCCGCAAATGCCGGAATAATGCGCAGGGACGCGGATGGAGCCGCCACCGTCGCTGCCCACCCCGCCCGCCGAAAGCCCGGCGGCGATGGCGGAAGCTTCACCCCCGCTCGATCCTCCCGGCGTTCGCGCCAGGTCCCACGGGCTGTTTGTGCGGCCATAAAGCGCGTTATCGGTTTCGTAGGCCATCAGAAGCTCGGGTGTGTTGGTGCTTCCGAGAAGAATGGCCCCCGTTTTCCGCAACCGCTCAACCAGCGGGGCATCTGAAGAGGCGACGCGCCCGGCGCGCAATCGCGTGCCCGATTCGCAAGGCCAACCGGCAACATCTATGGAGCTCTTTATTGTGATCGGAACGCCGTGCAGCGGACCAAGTTGATTGGAGCGTGAACCGGATGCCGGTCCGTTCAAGAGCACGCGGCCGGCTTCGTCTGCGGCGCGGAGAGCGCCCTCGCGGTCGATATGAATAAGGGCGTTCAGGCGCGGGTTAAGCTTTTCGATGCGGTTAAGATGCGCCGCGACAAGCTCGCGCGGTGAAACTTGCTTGCCACGAATCGCCGCCGCCATCTCCGCGGCGGATAAGAAATGCAGTTCAGCCATAATTGGAAGGATAACAGCGGGATTGTGGGATGATGTGAATGCCGAAAAACTGAAGCGACGGTCGCTATATGGAGCGCGATGAATCAGCGACGGCTATTGTTGTGCGATGGTTGTCCCAAATTATTGATGAGGGTTACATATTATCGTGACAATCAGAAGTCGTAGCGCCGACATCCCTTCGCTGCGCTCAGTGCAGGCTTTGCCGGCTGTTACACAAGTATCTTGCCCGCATCGCCGCTGGGACCGCGAGCGCACCAACATCTGCCGCCGGGACGGCGGCGCTACCTCGCGTAGCGTCACTATAAATTGTAATCTTCAATAGATTAGGTTAAAAAACCTCATCTGGGCAAGCCTGAAGGGGCAGCCGCACCAAAATCGGCAGGCTCTATAGAGCCTGAAGTCAAATGAACATTTCCTCGTCCTGCGTCGCCTCACGCACTGTAGGGGGACGGCGGTGCGTGAGGAAGAAATCCAGGCTGGCCTGAAAGCCTTTGGCGAGCGCCGTCATTTGTTGGATGGGGCCAAGAACCGTGCGCTGCAGCGCGCCCGCCGTGATCTCCACCTGATCTACCAACATGGAGATCATGAGATCAATGCGCTCTGCCTGGCTGCGCGTTTTACCTACGATGTCGCCCAGCGCAGCGTCGAGCGAGACGGCCCGTTCGCGCACGACTTGGCTCACTTCGGAGGCGTTTCCGGCCACTGTCCTGATCGATTGCTTGGAAACGGAAACGATTTCCGCGATATCCCGGAACGCTTTTATCGCAGCATCGATCCCCGGTCTCGCAGTTTCGCCCACAAGGCTGGCCTGCTTGTAGACCTTCCTCGCCATCAAAAAAAAGCCGAGAAAAACCAACATTTGAATAACAATCGCAATCGCGGCAATCACTACGAACACCGCGATCAGGGTAGGGTGGTTCATGATTCCATCCCGGACCCAACCTCACCAAAACAGGCTAGTGGGCCTTGGTCCTCTCCTCCTGATATGCCTGCTTTCCGGCTTCCAGCGCCGCTGAAAGCTGTTCCTTCTGCTGTGCTACTAAATCTTTCGCCTTGTTAACCACTTGCCCGGCTTGCTCCCGCACTTCTTTGCTCTTTGCCGTGACGTAATCACGGCTCTGATCCGCCTTGGCGCTGAGCAAGTCGCGTGTTTCCTGCCCGCTATGGGGCGCAAACAACAGCGCCACAAGCGCGCCGAAGCTAAGCCCAGCCAGAAAATAAGCGAACTTTGAACCGCCGTTATCCGCCATCATACACCTCCATTTTGTCGTGTCGTCCGTGGGTTAAGTTTCGAAAGGCCGCGAAAAACCCGCGCGGTCGGCGAGATCGTTCGCTTTCCCTTTCAAATCTTCCGCCCGCCTGCGCCCTTCCGTTACCAAATCCTCTGCCTTGCGCCGGACCGTTTTGCTGTGTTCATTGACGTATTCTTTTCCCTGCTCAACTTTTTGATTTATCATTTCGCGCGTTTCTTCGCCGCTTTG
>DASZAE010000432.1:0-1584 GCA_035945515.1 Terriglobia bacterium | reverse complement strand
TTCCGACTACGCGACGATCAGACTCAACGACGGGCGGCAAATCGTCGTCAACGAATACGTGATTGCTCAAGGCTTGAACAAACAACTCGTGTTCTACTGGTACCAAGGCCGAGGACGCGTGGTCGCGAACGAGTATTGGGGCAAGTTCTGGATGATCTCGGATGCGATTACGCGCAACCGAACTGACGGCGCGCTGGTGCGCCTGGTTACTCCCATCACACAAGCCGACGATTTTTCTAAAGCGCACGCCCGGCTAGTCAAATTTACGCAGGGAATATTTCCTGAACTCAACGAATTTATTCCGAACTAACAGATTCGGCCATGGAGGAGTTCATGACAACCGCATTTCGGCGAGTGACGTTGAGTTTGGCCGTGGCGATCACGGCCTCGTTGTTTTTGGCGTCTTGTGCAAGAGACCCCCAAAAAGCGAAAGCGAACTACGTGCAGAAGGGCGTGGCCTATATGAAAAAAGGCCAGTATTCGAGCGCGGTGATCGAGTATCGAAACGCTCTGAAAATTGACCCAACCTACGTGGATGCATACATCAAGTTAGCGCAGGCGGACGAGGCGCTGGGAGACGGCAATTCGGCCTATGCAGCGCTTGAGAAGGCTGTCGAAATTGATCCGAATCGCTTGGATTCTCGATTCGAACGCGCCAGACTCTTGCTCGCCGGCCGTCTATTTCAGAAAGCGGAAGAAGACGCGACGTTCGTTATCAAGCTCGATCCGAATAATGGCGAGGCGTACCGAATCCGCGGGTCAGCTCTTGCGGCAGAAAAGAAATACGAGCCGGCACTGCAGGATTTTTCGAAGGCGGTGGAACTGGAACCCACCAAGGCGAGTCCATATCTGGACGTCGCACTGGCCAATATAGCCTTGCAGCGGCTGCCCGAAGCGGAAGAGAATTTTAAAAAGGCTATTCAGGTGGACCCAGCTTCGGTTCAGTCCTACGTGGATCTTGCGAATTTTTACAGAGCCCAAAACAAGGTTCCCGAAGCGGAGCAAGTCCTGCAACAGGGAGTTCAATGGAATCCGAATGCCATCCCCATCTATCTTACTTGGGCTGCGATTTTGTCCAGCACGGGCAAACAGCCCGATGCGGATAGCGTTTTGGGACAACTTCGCAACCACATGCCCCAGTCGGTGGACGCGGCACGCAGCATTGGAGACTTTTACTTTGAGAGAAAGATGACGGACCAGGCGCTCGCGGAATACAAGCGGGGGCTGGACCTTGCTTCCAAAGCGCCTTTGCAACAGCGCGTAGTGCTTCAAGAGCGCATTGAGGATTTGTACTTGAGCACGGGACAAACCGACCAGGTGGCGGCGGTCGATCAGGACCTGACAAAGGAAGTTCCGAAGGACATCACGGGACGCATCGGACACGGGCGGGTTTTGATGGCGCAAGGGAAGTCGCAGGAGGCGGTGAACGAGCTCCAGGGTGTGGTCAGCGACGCAGCGGATTCCCCGCAGGCCCATTATTATCTGGGCATGGCGTACTGGCAGCACAATGAGCCTGGTCAGGCTGGCACCGAGTTTCAAAGCACTCTTCGAATTTCGCCGGGACTTCCTTTAGCGCTACGGTCC
>DASZAE010000431.1:0-4131 GCA_035945515.1 Terriglobia bacterium | reverse complement strand
CTTCGCTGTCAGCGCCGCTCACCTCTTCGTCTTCTTCCTCTTCCTTATAGTCAGAAGACAACTCTTCGCTGTAATCTTCGAACTCGTCATCCGGCTCACGCTTTTCATCGAACAGCATTGATTCTCTCCTGTGGTGAATTATTGAGTCCCGCCAATTATAGTGACACTTTTTTCTGTAGCGGCGCTCTCTGAGCGCCGAAAAACCGGCGGCCAGAGGCCGCCGCTACAGCATTTGTTGTCACTATAATTGGCGATCCTCAATAAGTGAATTTCAGCCCGCTTCCTGACGGTCTCGCAACACAACTCCTGACGGCAGAATTATACTAGACGCGCCCGTCTGTCAAGCCCTACCTTTGCCCCTACTTTCAACCCTTGGTAGATGTGCAGCGCAGGATTTCGCTTTTAGAACCCAGCGAGTTTGTCGCCTATTCTGACGACGAGCCGTTGTAGCGGCGGGCAAAGCCTATAAGGGGCCGCTATGTAGTTCTGTAGCGGCGGCCTCTGGCCGCCGGATTTTAATAATTAAAGACCGGCGGCCAGAGGCCGCCGCTACAATTCGGAACTGCCGTTTTTGACCTCAAAAAGCGGTTACGAACCGTAAACGAACCGGACCGGCTCTAACATCCCTTTTGTTTTGTTGCAAATGCTCCGGTTCGTCCTAAAAATCATTGTAATTCCTTTACCTTCAATCAATTGCAGCGATTTTACCCGTTTTCCCGTCCGGTTTGCTCCGCTTTGCTCTTCTAATGTTTCTTTAGTTTCTATAACTTGCAAAAAGTAAAACAATCCTTTTTTGGTGCTTTTGCTCTCTTTTCGCCTTTAACCGCCTTTGGTTCAATGGCTTACTGCAAAAGTTCATGTGCACTAACGGCCCATTATCATGCTGAGCCCTTCGCTCGTCATCCTGAGCCCTTCGGCTTCGCTCAGGGTAAATTCCGCGAAGCATCTCCGTATTTCTTTGAAAATAAATACCGAGACCCTTCGCTCCGCTCAGGGTGACAGGTGACGGCTTTGTTAGTGCTCTTAGGGGACCGCACACGAGCATGGTTCGTGAGTTCTCCTGTTGGCGCGGCTAGCCAGTTTTGTAGCGGCGGCCTCTGGCCGCCGCTACAGCGCAAGCCGCGTAGCGCAGACCGCCGCCTTTGAGGTCCGCGGTCTTTGAATGCACAAAAAAACCGCAGACCTCAAATACGGAGGTCTGCGCTACAAAAAGCCTAGCACGCCGCTTTGAGACTTTTGAGACATACAGGATAAACGAGACGGTTTTTTGCGTATTAGGCTTCACAGGTTTGCTACGGGCTATGAACGGCTTGAGGGCGCAGATAATGCCAAGGCTTCGTCGACGCTCCAGGCGGGGGCGCCACCAGCCCGGCTGGCGATGAGGGCGGCCACACGATTGGCAAAGTCGCCAATTTCTACGGCTGGCCATCCTTGGCTCAGGCCGTGGAGAAATGCGGCGGCAAACCCGTCGCCTGCGCCCACGGTGTCGGCGACCTGGATGGAATAGCCGGGAACCTCGGCATAATCCTTGCTAATTAGAAGGGCGCATCCTTCGGCGCCGTGCGTGACCACGACGGCTTTCCATCCGAACGCCTTGGCATTGTCCCGGCAGAACTCCTCGATCGACCCGGTTTTTTGGCCGAGAAGCGCGGCTACGCTGACGGCTTCTTCATGGTTGAGCTTTACCACGGAGGCCCGCTTCAGCAAGTCACGAACAAGAGGGGCATCGTAGGAGCTGGGCCGGAGGTTCACATCATAGAACCTGTGGGCGCGCGGATTCGCCTCGATCAGCGCGTCCAAGACGACGCGGGCCTTGGCGCCTTGTTGATGCAGAGTGCCAAAGTAAATCCAGTCCGCTTCGGGCGAGGAGATGCCAGCGCATTCATCGAGCGAGACAAAGTCGTAGGCGGCGGGGCGATGAATCACGAATTGCGGCTGGCCGAGCGCGTCAAGACTGACCGAGGCGATTCCAGTGGGCTGGCCGTCAATACATTGGACGAACCGGGGCGAAAGCCCCAGTTCCGCGATACGCGCCAGCGCCCTGCGGCCGCGCTCGTCGTTGCCCACGGCGCTGACAAAGGAGACATCGTGCCCGAGTCGCTGCGCATGGACGGCAAAATTGAAGGGCGCGCCGCCCAGGTATTCCCCGTGGTCGAACACGTCCCACAGAATTTCGCCGACGCTAATGATTTTCATGGCCATTTTTTTTACACAGAGCGTCATAAGTCAGCGACGGTTATTGGCTGTAGCGGCGGGCAAAGCCTATAAGGGGCCGCCGGTCTTTCCTATTACCAAAAACCGGCGGCCAAAGGCCGCCGCTACAGCCCCTACGCGGTCCCGCGAGCCAGATGATAGATGGTAATTTCCGGCGGCGCGCCAATGCGCATCGGGAGGCCAATGGTGCCGATGCCGCGATTCACATAAAGCTGGCTGCCGCGTTTTCCGAACCAGCCCTCGACGTAGCGCGTCACCAGGCGGGCGGGGGAGATATCGGCGTGCAGGAATTCCAGGTTCACCTGGCCTCCGTGCGTGTGCCCGGCAAGGCTGAGATCAAATCCCAGCTCAGCGGCGCGGTCAAATGTGTTGGGATTATGGCTCATCAGAATATTCACCATCCCAGGCAGCAGCAGCCCTTCAACGCTCGCCAGATACTTATGGACAAATCCTGCCCGAAAATGACCGAAGGCGTTTTCAGTTTCGTAATCAACGCCAACGAGGTTGATGGAGTCACGGCCCTCGGGAATCACGGCGCTCGCCTGGCGCAGGATGCGAAAGCCGCGAGCGGCGAATAGGCGGGTGATGGAGTCTTCCGTGTGGGTCCAGATTTCATGATTGCCAAGACAGCCCCAGACGCCGTAAGGCGCTTTGAGCGGCGCCAGCGCCTCAACCACGGCGTACTGCGTGCGCGCGTCCCAGGTGACGAAATCGCCGGTAAGCGCGATGAGGTCAGGCTTAGCGCGGTTAGAAATCTCAACAATTTTACTAATCTCGCGCGCGGTCATGAACGGCCCAATGTGCAAGTCCGAAAGCTGGAGGATGCGGAAGCCGTCAAAAGCCCGGGGAAGATGAGGGAGAGCAATGCGAGGGTTGGTGATCTTCAGATTCAGGCGGCCATACAGAATGCCGTAAGCCGCGCCAGCGAACGGGACCAAACCGGCTGCGGTGGCTGCCTGGCGGAAAAAGTCGCGACGGGAAGGGCGCGCGGAGGCCGTGGCGTCTTCTTTGCTGAGGGGAGTGGCAGATTCACTCTCGCGCTTGTGGCGCGCGCGGAAGGGCCAAAGAACCACGGCGAGGATTAATTCCAGGCTCAGCCCGAGCGAGCGCGCGACCAGATAAATGAGAAATCCGAGAAGCGACCCGAAAAACCACCAGGAGAATGGCGCATGGAGCAGGGCATTGGTGGGCGTCATCGTGATGGGACTGTGGGCGCGGTGAGCGCCAAAGAAGCCGTACCAGATCAGGAGAAGGTAGACCGCCGCGCCCGCCACGTCGAGGCCGGCGCGCAGCCACCTATATCGATCCCTCTTGAAAAGCTGCTGCTTCCACTCGCGGATTTTCCAGAGCCAGAAAATCTGGCTGGCAATGAATAGCGCAAGAAGACCAGCGGCAATGAAAAGGAAGGGACCCCAATGATGTAGTCGCCCCATACAGTGTAGCTTTGCCTCTTTCAAGCAGCCCTGTCAAGATAGGCAATCGCGCGGTTGCGGTGGCCTCTGGGGATGCGATCCTTGCAACGGCATTCTGCGCTGAGAACGACAGATTCCCGGAATCCTGTTGTAGTGGCGCCCTCTGGCCGCCGGCTTTTAATTTTAATAGTGTTGAAGCAAAGTTTTACAATTCCATGACTTTTGTAACCTTTCTTTCCACACCCACGTCTGCTACGATAGAAGCCAAAGGTGCATTCCTATGCTTCGCCTCACGGATCACCGAAGGAGAACTTCCATGAAAAGCCGAATGATAAGCATCAGCCTCGTGCTGGTGACGGGCCTTTTGTGCTTGCAGGCGGCAGGCGCGCCGCAGGAGAAGGGCTACTCGCACGTGCGAGTGGTGCGGCTCAGCTTCGTGGATGGGACAGTGATGGTCCGGCGGCCAGGCTCGACGGAGTGGACAAAGGGTCAGGTGAACACGCCC
>DASZAE010000430.1:0-1593 GCA_035945515.1 Terriglobia bacterium | reverse complement strand
TTGCACTTTCATTCCCTTTCACTTACTATCGCCCTTAGCAGCTTGACTTCCGCGTTATGGAGGATGCCATGTCAGGACTTTCAAACCGCAGAGAATTCATGCAAAGCGTGGGCGCCGCAGCCGCCGGGTTGTGTCTTCAATCATCGGGCCTTCTTGCTTCCACGCGCCTGCCTGCGGCGCGGGTGTCCTTTGCGAAGTGCGCGTCCTACGGCGCCCAGGCGCACCAGACGCTGCAAACCCTCTTCGATCAGCTTGGCGGCCTCGACCGGCTGGTGAAGGGCAAGACGGTGGTCGTCAAGCTCAACATGACTGGCGGCGTGGGGAGCCGGCTCAATGGGATGCCCTTGGCCATGACTCACTGGGTAAATCCGGATATTATCGCCTCCACGGTCCACCTGCTGGGGCAGGCGGGCGCGAGAAGAATCCGGCTGGTTGAAAGCACAGCAAGCCCTGCTGATTCGCTGCCCGAATTCATGCAGCAAGCCGGGTGGAATCCACATGACTTCACCAGCGCCGCGCGCGCCGTGGAGTTTGAAGACACAAACTACGCCGGGCCCACGGGGAAGTATGTGCGCATGGGGGTGCCCGGCGGCGGCTTGCTGTTTAAGGCCTATGAGCTTAACCATTCCTATCACGATTGCGATGTCTACGTGTCGCTGGCTAAGCTGAAAGAGCACGCCACGGCAGGGGTGACGCTCTCCATGAAGAACTCCTTTGGGATCACGCCCGCGACCATCTATGGCGCGGGAGCTGGTATTGATGCGCCATCTAAGGTGGCGAAGGGCGCGCGCGTCAACATTCTGCATGAGGGCAACCGTCAGCCTTCGAAGGATGCCCTACCGGAACTCAATCCCAATTCACCGCGCGATCCCGGCTATCGCGTTCCGCGCGTCGTGGCCGATCTTGCCGGGGCGCGGCCCATTCACCTGGCCGTGATTGACGGCATTTACACAGCCGCGGGCGGGGAAGGGCCGTGGATCAGAAGCTGCCGGCCCGTGCACGCGGGCCTGCTGATTGCCGGCACCAATTGCGTCAGTACCGACGCGGTGGCGACGGCGCTCATGGGTTTTGACCCGATGGCTACCCGGGGAACCGCGCCTTTTGAGCATTGCGATAGCACGCTCGAGCTGGCCGAGCAGCGCGGCATCGGAACGCGCGATCTGCGCCGCATCGAGGTAATCGGAATGCCGGTCTCAAAGGCTAAAGTCGATTTCCGCCACGTGTAGTCTGTTGCGGGCTACGAAGCTGCTTGCTGCGCCGCCAAGGGGCCAATCACCGGAAGCATGTAACGCTCGTTGTTGTACGCCTTATACAGCATAAACAGCCAAAGCAGGAAAAACGCCAGCCGCAGCAAAACCCAGCTCAGAAATACGACGTGCCACATCAAGCCTAGGGTGGAAACGAAAAGCACGCCGCTTACAATGCCCCACGCAATCCAGATCACAATATAGGCGGCGCTCAGAAAAATGGATTGAAATGCGTGGAAGCGGACGAACGGGTCGCGCTTGTAAGGCTCGATCACCAGAAAGATGATTCCGGTGATGAAACCCAGAATGTAAGTGAGCAGGGCCGCGACGTTGGATGTCATGGGCG
>DASZAE010000429.1:0-9171 GCA_035945515.1 Terriglobia bacterium | reverse complement strand
CGGCGCGGGCCTGGGCATTTCGCTCATCAGCCGCGCCTACGTTCAGACCGAAGTGTCCGCGGGCTTGTTAAAACTCATCCCTTTGGAAGGGCAAAAACTGCACCGCGAGTTGGGCCTCGTCTACCGGCGAGACCGCTACCTTTCACTTCCCGCCAAGGTGTTCATCGAAGTGGTTCGTGAGTCCACGAAGGCGCCTAGCCCAGGCTCAAACTCCTCGTCGAAGCTGCAGTTGACTCGATAGCCCGCGGGTGGACGAAGCGATCCTCCGGCGGGCGGCATGAAGGCGGGTCGCAATTTGTAAATTGTAAAATAAGGTCAGCAACTTATGGTGAAAGCGGAAAAACCGCTGATTGTGATGAAGTTTGGCGGCACGTCCGTCGGCAGCGCGGAGCGCATGGAGAATGTGGCCGCGCTGGTGAAAGAGCACGCGGCGCGCGCCGAAGTGGTGGTGGTGGTCTCTGCGATGGGCGGCGTAACAGACATGCTGATTCGAGCCGCTTCAGGGGCAAGCCGGGGCGACAGCGAGGAATGGAAAGGCGTCCGGCAGGAGATCGCGCGGCGGCACCGCGAAGTGGCGGACAAGGCTCTCTCCGCCAGCGAGCAGGCCGTCGTATTGCCCCGGCTCGCCGGAGATGTCACCAATTTTGAAAACCTTTGCTCGGGCTTTTCGCTGGTGCGCGAGGTTACGCCACGCGCGATGGATACGCTCTCGAGCTTGGGCGAAGTCATGTCGGCGGCATTGGTGGCGGCCATCCTGCGGTCAGCCGGCTGCCCGGCCGAAGCGGTGGATGCCACCGAATTGATTGTGACCGACGACCAATTCGGCAACGCGACTCCGTTATTCGACGAGACCGGCCACAAGGCGAAGCACCACCTCGCGCCGCTCAGGAAAAAGGGCATTATCCCGGTTATCACGGGTTTCCGCGGAGCAACGGTGGAGAGCGTCTGCACCACGCTCGGACGGGGCGGCTCGGACTACAGCGGCACCATCCTGGGCACGGCGCTCGACGCAGACGAGGTGTGGATTTGGACCGATGTGGATGGCGTCATGACGGCTGACCCTCGCTTGGTGCCGGGGGCTACGATCATTCCGGAAATTTCTTACCGCGAAGCCATCGAGCTTTCGTTTTTTGGCGCAAAGGTGCTTCACCCGAAAACCATCCAGCCGGTGATCAAGCAGAAGATTCCCGTCTGGATCAAGAACACGTTTAACCCCCAATGCCCAGGCACGCGGATTGGCCCCTCCGCTGCGAACGGCAAGCCGGGCGTGAAGGCAATCACGTCGGTGAGCAAATCGCAGTTGGTTACGGTGAGCGGGACAGGCAGCCTGGCTTTCGGCCAGCTTGCGGCCAAAGCTTTTCGGGCGCTTGACCTCGAAAATGTGGATACGCTGATGGTGACGCAATCCTCAGCCGAAAACGTGCTTTGCTTCGGAGTGCGCGATGCCGACCTGAAATGCGTCAAGGCGCAGCTTGAGAAGGCGTTCGAGCTGGAGATGCTTCATGACCGCCGCGCTTCGATTGAAGTGATGCCGCACGTGGCGGTTGTCGTGCTGATCGGCGAAAATATGAAAGGGACGCCGGGTCTTGCCGGACGCGCCTTCAGCGCGCTGGGACGCCGGGGCATCAACATTATTGCCATCGCGCAAGGCTCTTCCGAGATCAGCATTTCTTTTGCGGTGAAATCTTCGGATGTGAAAGAGTCGGTCGAAGCCGTGCATGAGGAGTTTGGACTGTAGGGCCCCCAGGTGTCAGGTGCTGGGTTTCGGGTGTCAGGTCTGAAGACGCCGGACTTTAATCCCCTGGGTGGCGCGCGCGGCTATTTTTTTGCCCTATGCGTGGTATCAGAGGTGTTTCCTGTCGCCTGATACCTGGCGCCCGAAACCTAGCACCTGACACCTGGCACCCGAAACCTAGCACCTGAATTTATGTCTCTTGCTTACTTACAATGTATCGAGGAAACATGCGGGCTACGTCAGGCGCCGAAGTCCGAGGCGTTTGAGTGCTCGGCGTGCGGCGGCTTGCTTGAGGTCAAATACGACTTTGAGCCGTTCGACGTTGAGCCTCTGCGCGAAGCCTGGCACCGGCGGCGGCTGAGCGGCGAGCCTATTGACCGCAGCGGCGTCTGGCGCTTCCGGGAGATGATCCCTTTTACGGAGCCGGGCGCGCGCATTGTTTCTCTTTCCGAAGGCTCGACGCCGCTGGTGGGCACGCGGCGCGCGGGCGCATGGGCCGGGCCAGTTCATCTCACCATCAAGCATCAAGGGAACAACCCCACGGGATCGTTCAAAGACCTTGGCATGACGGCGTGCATCACCCGCGCCGCCGGGCGCAATGCGCGCATGGTGGCCTGCGCCTCAACTGGCAACACATCGTCGTCGATGGCCGCTTACGCCGCGCGCGCCGGAATTAAGGCGCTGCTGTTCGTGCCCTACCGCCAGATTTCCGCCGCCAAATTGGCTCAGGCGCTGGATTTCGGAGCCATGGTCGTTGAAGTGGGCGATACGTTTGACCAGGCCTTCGGATTGCTGCGCGAAATTGCGCCGGAATTCGGCCTTTATCTCGTCAATTCCGTCAACCCGTTCCGCATCGAGGGGCAAAAGACTATTGTGGCTGAGCTGCTTGAGCAGCGCGCCTGGAGGCCGCCCGATTACATCATCGTTCCTGGAGGCAACCTGGGGAACGCCTCAGCGATTGGCAAAGGCATCCGCGAGCTCGTGGAACTTGGATTCATCGAGAAGGTGCCGCGTGTCATCGTGGTGCAGGCAGAGGGGGCGAATCCGTTTTACCGCATGGTGTCAACCGGCGCCCCAAACCTCACGCGAGTGGAGAATCCCAATACGCAGGCCACCGCCATTCGCATCGGCCACCCCGCCAACTGGAAGAAGGCCAAGCGCGTGCTCGAGTGGACGGGCGGCTTCTGCGAATCGGTCACCGATGAAGAAATCTTTGAGGCCAAGCGCGTCCTTTCCGAAGACGGCGTTGGGTGCGAGCCGGCTTCGGCGGCCACGATTGCAGGCGTGCGCAAGTTGTGCCGCGCCGGGAAAATCGAGCGGCACGCCGACGTGGTGGCCGTGCTCACCGGGCATCAACTGAAGGACACCGACTACATCATGCGCCACCGCTCGGAGGGCGAGGAGAACCGCCAGCGCATGCGCGTCGAGCCTGACCTCGATGCGCTCCGGCGCGCGCTCGATGCGGTGCTGTCCGTCCCGGCGTGAGAACTTTTTGTGGCCAGTGACCGTGACGAGCCGTCTTCAGGAAATCTTTCGATGAGGAGCTAGGAATCTATAAAAAACCGTCTCGTTTATCTCGTATGTCTCAAAAATCTCAAAGTGGCGTGCTAGGCTTTTTGTAGCGCAGACCTCCGTATTTGAGGTCTGCGCTACACAGCTTACGCTGTAGCGGCGGCCTCTGGCCGCCGGCTTTTACTTCTTGAAAACCGGCGGCCAGAGGCCGCCGCTACAGCCGAAGTCGAAATTGCTCGTGCACATGAATTTTGGCGGTAAGCCATTGAACCAAAGCCGGTCAAAAGCGAAAAGAGAGCGAAAGCACAAAAAAGCATTGTTTTACTTTTTTGCAACTTATTGAAACTAAAGAAACATTAGTAACACGAACCGGCGCGAACCGGAGTTCGAACCGGACGAAATCGGCACAACTAATTGAATGTAAATGGATTAGAGAGATTTCCACTACGAACCGGAGCATTTGCAACAAAACAAAGGGGATGCCAAGCCAGTCCGGTTCGTTTCCGGTTCGTAACGGCTTTTGTGGGTCAAAAACGGGGGTTTTTCCGGTTCGAAATTTGTAGTTTGTAGCGCAGGGTTCGTCTTCTAACCCTGCGGCTTTTCTTTGGGACAGCTGAAATGCCGCAGAGTTAAAAAGCGAACTCTGCGCTACAACTATAACAGCGTGTGCTGTAGCGGCGGCGTCCTCGCCGCCGGCTTTTACTAATTAAAACTCGGCGGCCAGAGGCCGCCGCTACAACAATTCGCCAGGTAAAACTCTGCGGCTTATCGCTCGAACCGCTGAAAGGCTATTACAGCGCAGTCAAACGCGGCGCGATGAATTAAAATGGAAGAAACTCTTCGCAAAGAAGTTCGTACTCTCACTACTCGTCTCGGCGCCATCGTCCAGGAGCAATGCGGGGCAAAGGTTTTTGAGTCGATTGAAAGCCTTCGCAGCCTGGCAAAGCAGATTCGCCAGCGGCCCGACCCCGCCCTGCTCGAAGCCAATGACCGCGCGGTAGCAGGCCTTTCGGTTGAAGAGGCCACCAGCGTCGCTCACGCCTTCAGCCTTTTTTTCCACTTAGTTAATCTATGCGAGGAACGCGAGCGCATCCGGCGGCTGGAATCGTATGAGCGCCAGGAAGCTGGCCCGCCGATGTCGCTTCGCCGCACTTTCCGCGAGCTCCGCCGCAGCCGCGTGCCCGCGGCGACGGTAAAGCGCCTGGCCGAATCCATGCGCGTGGGGCCAGTTTTCACCGCGCATCCTACTGAAGCCAAGCGCCGCAGCGTATTCAATCACATTCTCCGCATCGCGCATACGCTTGCAGAGGCCGCGGGCGAGACGGGCGCGGCGCTCGATTCACGCATCGACCCCTGGATCGAAGCCTTATGGCTGACGGACGAAGTCCGCGAGCGGCCCGTCACGCCGCAGATTGAAATCGAAAACACGCTGGTTTATTTCGAGCGAGGCATCTACGACCTGGCGGGGACGTTCTGGCAGCGATTCCTCGCTGAGCTGCGAAAGGCTTATCCGGATTTGCAGGAGCCTGCGCCGTTCTTTGAATTCGGCTCGTGGGTAGGCACTGACCGCGACGGCAATCCCAACGTGACGCGGGAAGCCAGCCTTCAGGCTGCCGAAGCGCACCGCCGCAGCATTCTCCACTATTATGTTGGCGCTTGTCATAAGCTGCTCGCCATCGTGTCATTCCCCTGCCGCAACGCGCGGCTGGCGCGGGAAATTGAAAGCGACTTGCGGCAATCCATGAAGCGATTTCCCGACGCGCGCGCGTTCGAGGCGATGGACCAACCGCAGGAGCTTTACCGGCGCAAGCTGCGCGTCATGCTCTGGCGGCTTCAGCGCGCGCTGGAGCGCGCCCCGGGAAAATACGATTCTCCGCGGGAATTGGTGGATGATGCTCGCCTGCTCGAAAAGCTTCTTGCCGCGCACCCCAGCCCGCGCGTGGCCGCGCTTGGCCCGGCAAGGCTCCGCGTGGCCGCGCAGGTGTTCGGATTTCACGGCGTCAGCCATGACTTCCGCCAGCACGCCTCGCTCACTCGCGCCGCCGCAGGCGAGCTGCTTCGCGCCGCCGGGTTGCCGGAAGAACCCACCGAAGCCCGCATTCAATCTGTTCAGAGCCTGCTCAAAAATCCCGCAGCCCTGCCGGACCCCGTTACCATTTCGGCGCAGAAGACGATTGACGAGTTCAAAACGCTCAAGGAAATCCAAGACCTCTACGGAGCGGAATCGGCGCGCCGCTATATCCTGAGCATGTCGATGAGCGCGGCGGACATGTGGGATGTGCTGCTGCTCGCGCGCAAAGCGGGTCTGGTCGAGATCGATAGCGCGCCAAAAGGGCGGCGGAAACTCCGGTCCCGCGTGGATGTGATCCCGCTGTTTGAAACTTACGACGATCTCATCCGCTGCCCGGAAATCCTGGAAGAGCTTCTTTCGAGCCCGCTCTATCAAGAAATCCTGCTTTCGCGCGGCGGCTACCAGGAAATCATGCTGGGGTATTCCGATTCGGTGAAGGACAGCGGCTACATGGCCGCGAACTGGTCGCTCTTTCGCGCGCAGGACCGCCTGGAGCGCGTGGCGAAAGCGCGCGGCGTGAAGCTCTGCTTTTTCCACGGCAAAGGCGGCACCATCGATCGCGGCGGCGGCATGTCATATCGCAGCGTGCAGGCGCAGCCCCACGCCGCGCCGGGCGGACGCCTGCGCATCACCGAGCAAGGCGAGGTAATTTCGTTCAAATATTCCAACCCCGTCATCGCCCGAAGGAACCTCGAGCAGCTTGCCTCTTCCGTGCTTGATGCCAACCTGCTTCATGCGAAGCGCGTGCCGGCTCGGATGCGCGCGGAGTGGGAAGCGCACGCGCACGAGCTTGCGGAAAGCAGCCGGAAATTTTACCGTGATCTAGTCTACGAGACGCCTGAGTTTCCGCAGTATTTTTTTCAGGCGACGCCGATTGATTTAATCGACCAATTAAGGCTGGGTTCGCGCCCCAGCCGCCGCTACCGCTCGCGGGAGATTGAAGACCTGCGGGCGATTCCGTGGGTGTTTGCGTGGACGCAGTCGCGCCATTTTTTGCCCTCCTGGTACGGCCTCGGCTTTGCCTTCGACGAGTTTATTCGCAACCACGAGCCGCGCGGCCTGGAGACGCTGCGCAAGATGTACCGCGAATGGCCGTTTTTTTCTGTCCTGGTGGATAACGCCGAAGTCTCGCTGGCCAAGACCGATCTTTATATCGCCGGCTGCTATGCTCGGCTTGTTCATCCGACGGAAGTGCGCGAGAAAATCTTCGGCCGGATCGAAGAGGAGTACACGCGCACCGTAGAACGCGCACTCCAAATCCGCGAGGGCCGGCGGCTGCTTGAGCGGCAGCCCGTGCTGGCTGAATCCATCCGTCTGCGCAACCCCTACGTGGACCCGCTCAATTTCCTCCAACTCCACTCCCTCGAGCGCTGGCGCAAGAACGGCAAGGCGCCGCCCGGCCTGCTACACCTGCTCCAGATCACCGTCGGCGGAATCGCCTTCGGCATGAAGAGCACGGGATGAGACGCTGAAATCTCATCTGTCGCATATGTTTCAGCAAAGGAGTGATGATCTCCGCGCGCGCCGGGCGAAGGCGCCGTCAGCGCGAGCGCCCCTCGCGGGCCGCCGCCAAGAGTTAACAATCTAATGACAATCTGCAAACCATTACCCTCCTTCACTGCTGCATCCTAGTGGGTGTAACAACAAACTCGGATACAGGAGGAAAGAATGAATTCAAGAATTTCACTTCGGATTGGATTGGGCATCGCCTTGGCGATTGCTCTCGCGGCATCAGCATTTGCTCAATATAGCGGCGGCACAATGGGTAGCGCCGGAGGAACAACCAGCAACGGCGTTTATACGGCGCCCAAAGGCGGATACAGCTCGAGCACTGGCATTGCGGTAGGCGCGGCGGTTGCCGCCGGCGCTGGCTTGGCATACTTCGCGCTGCGCAACCGCGGCTCGCTGACCGGCTGCGTCCAGAAAACAGGCGACACAACCAAGTTAATCGCGGGGAAGGGCAGCAAGGCTTACACGCTGGATGAGAGCGGCTTGAACCTCACGGCGGGCGACCGGGTAAAATTAAAGGGCAAGAAGGCGGCGTCGAGCTCTGGGGGAGAAAGCTTCACCGCCACGAAGCTGGTGAAGGATTACGGGGCGTGCAATGAACAGGCGGCCGTGAGCCAGACTCCCGCGATGCCGTAGGGAAGTCGACGGCGTATGATGACGCAGAGCCAATAGACGGGGGACAAGAGACCTGTTCCACCCATGCTTTTCTCTCAACTCTTGCCCCTTGGCTCTGCATGGATGCCACTTTGCAGCGACATCTGGGCCCGAGCACAAATACTGCGCTCGCTGCAAAGTGAATAGATTGGGATTTGAACCATGTCCATGCCACGGACCACATCACGCGAAATTTTGGATGACGATGCCGTCTCCACGGAGGATCTCCCGGTGATTCTTGACGATCTATGGCGGATCAACCGTTGGTACGGCGGCGTGTCGGGCAGCCTGCGGCTGCTCAAGCGGTTCTTCGCGCGCGCTGGCCGCCACCCGGTGCGCATTCTCGAAGTCGGCGCGGGTGACGGGAGAATGGCTCATTTTTTGACCCAACGGTTAAAGAAGCTGAGCATTGAAGCAACGTTTTTTGCGCTCGACCGGCAACTCTCTCATTTGCGCGAAAACGGATTTTCAAGACCAGGGCCGGTTCGCATCGCTGCGGATGCGCTCCGCCTGCCCTTTCGCCCCGGAAGTTTCGAAATCGTGATGTCAAATCTCTTTCTTCATCATTTTTCCGGAGAGTCTGCGAAGGCGCTGAACCATTCCATGCTGGCGGTGGCGAGCGAGGCGGTGCTGATCAATGACCTCGACCGCCGATGGCTGCCCTATTTTTTGATACGCCACATGCCACTGCTCACGCGCAACCGCATTTCGCGGCTGGACGGAGTGGCGAGCGTGCGACAGGCTTATACGCGGGACGAAATGATGAGTCTAGCCGCGCAAGCCGGAGCGCGGAGTTTTGAAATCACCCGGCTGCCGTTTTTCAGGCACGGCCTGATTTTGTGGAAAACGGCCGCATGACCGGCGGCCATGAAATTCAGCGCTTTATTTTAGCAGCGCGATGAAAGGATCATCATGATACGTTCAAACACGCAGCGGGTTTTCATTTGCGTTGGGATTGCCCTCTTGTTGTTGTGCGGCGTTCGCGCGCAAGCGCAGGCATCTGTCCAAGGGAACGCGCGCGCGATTCAGATAACAGCCAAGGAGTTTGAATTCACTCCGAACGTCATTGAGGTCAAAAAAGGCGATCACGTCAAGCTGACCATCACGGCTCTTGACCGCGACCACGGAATCGCGCTGCCCGCCTTCGGGATTAAGCAGCGGCTCAAAAAAGGTGTGCCAACCGTGATTGAGTTCGATGCGAATAAGACAGGGACTTTTCCTTTCCACTGCTCGGTTTTTTGCGGAATGGGTCACCGCCATATGAAAGGAGCCGTAGTGGTCAAGGAAAACTAAACTTAGGTTTGCTGTAGCGGCCTCCCGCCGCCGGTCTGCACTTTTTAAAGACCGGCGGCTAGAGGCCGCCGTTACAGCGGGGGGGGCGCCGCTATAATAGGTAAGCAACATTATCGGATTAGAAATTGAGATGACGATCTGGCAAAGTGACGAGCGCAAGACCCTTGAGCACAAAATGCGCGATGAGGGCCGCCTGCCTCCGGGTCAATCGCTGACGCTCAAGTGGCCGGTGCTGCACTACAGCGGTGTGCCCGGGTTCGATCCTGAAATATGGGATTTCCGCACTGCGGGTCTGGTGGAAAATCCACTGCATTTGAGCTGGGCGCAGTTTCTAGCCTTGCCGCGAATCCAGGTGACAGCGGACTTCCACTGCGTCACGCGATGGAGCCGCTTTGAC
>DASZAE010000428.1:0-20187 GCA_035945515.1 Terriglobia bacterium | reverse complement strand
CGATGAAGCCGGTTCTCCCGCTACCGTGGCAAGCATGGGCGGGCGCTTCTTTGGAGGCGTAGTCGGAGGCGCGCTGCCGGTAAGCGTTGCAGCTCATTGGCTGGCAGACGCCTGGGATCAAAACGCGTGCCTTTTCGATATTGGCGACGATGAAAAAACGGCTCGCGTCATCGATGCCATACAAGCCGAAGGAACTTGCTGGTGTGGCGGCACCGTTTGGAAGGAACGCAAGGCAATGCGCATTAGCGTATCTTCCTGGGCGACCACCGACTCTGACGTAACCCGCAGCCTGGAAGCTATATTGCGAATCGCTGCCGCCGGAGGCCGATCCGGCAGTTCGCAGAGGGAACCTGTCCGATGAGAAATCAAAGCAGAGTTGCCACCGCAATTTGGATTTTCCTTTGCGCGACCACGCCGGCCTCAGCGGGCCTACGCGCGAGGCGAGTGTTGAATGCAACACCCGCGGCGTCAAACGCGCAGCAAGCCGTCATTCAACTGGAGCGTCGCTGGCTCGCGAATGAATACAATCCGTCTGCACTCGAGTCCATTCTGGCTGACGATTTTGTGCATGTACTGCCCGAAGGATTCATTACCAAGCGGGAGCAAATCAGATCCGTGCAGGCGCATGCGCAGCCTCGACTGGCAGAGCACAAATTTGAAAAACTCGAAGTGCGCGTTTATGGAAGCGTTGCGATTGCCAACGGAATTGTTGTCGCCGTGCCTGAAGGTAGGGGAGCGCCGCGGAAAACGATATTTACCGATGTGTTTGCCCTTCGTGATAGTCGCTGGCAGGCGGTGAACGCGCAAGAAACGCTCGCGACGGACGAAAGGAAATGAGCGCTTGCCGTTCGACTTCGACGAGGAGGCGCCGAGTTTCAATTTGCTCTCTCTTTGTCAGGTACAGGGCAAGTCCACTCGGCTCTGGAGAAGGCAGACTCGTGAACCGGCGAGTCCTTGCCGAGCCGAGTTCAGCCTGCAACTGCTCGAACACGGTCACCGCCCTTCCGCGTGAGATGCCCTTTGGGCATCGATATGAGTCCCTTCCGATTGGTCTAAAGAATCACCGCAATATGGCTCTGTTCGTTATCCCAACAGAATCTATTCTGAGCTACGGTAAACGCGGATTATTACGTTTGGGAGAACGGCCTCTGGCACGCCTTTCTTTTCACAACAAACTCAAGTCGAAAACAGTGATCACTAAGTTTCGAGCCGGCATTCTTCTTAAGGAGGAGAAATGATGACGTTAAAATACGCTCACATAGCCATATTCAGCCAAGGTCCAAGTCGCGTCGCTGCATATTCTGCCGCCGTGGCATTCCTTGTATGCGCGAGCTACGCAATTGCGCTTAGCGCTTCTGGCCAACCCGATGTAACAATTTTCGTCCCTGGCATAATTCCTACTTCCGCTCCGAGCAGTGCCGCTCCCGCATTTACGCCGGATGGCAATACGGTTTACTTCGGACAATCTTCAGGAGGATCAAGCAATTCGATCGTTTTCTCGCAGCGAAGCGGAGACCAATGGTCTGTTCCAAAAACCGCGTCTTTCTCTGGGCAATATCGTGATCTGGAACCGGCGTTTGCTCCGGACGGAAAGTATCTGATCTTTGCATCGAACCGCCCGACGACCCCGAATGGAGCCCCGTTGGACGGGCACTATGACGGACAGGTATTCCCTGGAGGAGGCGGCAATCTCTGGAAAATTAGGTTAACCAAAAAAGGATGGCAAAAAACTGAGCCGCTTCCCGCTGCGATCAATTCCAATGACGCGGTCTTTGGTCCTGCCGTTGCCGCCGATGGCAGCCTCTATTTTATGCGGGCCGAAAATGGGGGCAAGTTCCACATCTATCGAGCGCAGATGAAGCACGGGAAATTTGAAACTCCTGTACTCGCTTCATTTAGCGACGCGGATCACGGAGAATGCAATCCTGCAGTTGCCCCGGATGAGTCGTACCTGATTTTCTGCTCCGGGCGACGGCCTGCTCCGCATGCTGAGGATCTGTTCATCGTGTTCGGTAACTCAATCGATCTCCCCTCCGCGCGACCGCCTGCTCCGCATACCGCGGATCTGTTCATCGTGTTCCGTGTGGCAAATGGGTGGGGAGAGCTAATCGATCTCCGCTCCGCGCTTTCTGACAACGTGTACGGCTTCGAACCCCGGCTCTCGCCCGACGGCAAAACACTTTATTTCTCCAATTCACGCAATGCTTCAGGTGTGGACGAACGGTATATCTGGAGCGTGGATCTGACAGGGCTGCTCAAAGCGCATGGCGTGGGTAAATAGACGCTGATGGAGCAGGAAAGAAGGGGCCAACGAAAATGAATCCAGCAGCCATAGCTAGAGTGATCGCGATTCTGACAATCTCCAGTGGCGTGGTGGCAGCATCCGCAGTGTCCGGCGTCCCTAAACTTTTTCCTGCTGAGACTGAGTGGGCCTCGGCATCCGATTGGGGTACAGGAGCGGATGAATCACCGACTTTCACGCTGGATGGCAAGACCGTCTACTTTGCCCATGAGGATGGCGAGAAGCGCGCGATCATGGTCTCTCATTTGCGCAATGGCGCTTGGTCCGCACCGAAGCCAGCCACGTTTTCCGGAACATGGCGGGATTTTGCGCCCGCTATAGCGCCGGACGGCTCTTATCTTGTATTTGATTCCAATCGGCCAACTGTTGCTGGAGGGAAAGGCCTCGACGGATATTTCGGCGGACAGGTCCGCCCAGGAAAAGGCGGAGATTTATGGCGTGTCGACAAAGCGCTTGCCACGGGTCGAGTCGCGCGAGTAACCTTGCCCTGCCACGACGACTTGTGACTTAAATTGCGGACTTATTGATTTTCTGCGGAACACAGCTTTCGTTTTCCGCTTTCGCCTCAGCTTTCGTCCGCACCCTCTCGCAGGCACGTGCCTGTCTTCGTCCTTAACTCATCACTAACATCGCCACCGCCTCACTCGTGCCTCAGCGCCACCATCGGATCCACATGAATCGCCCTCCGTGCCGGCACATAACACGCCGCAATCGCCACCAACGCGAATAAAACCGAAACGCCCACAAACGTTGCCGGATCGGTCGCCGTCACCTGGTACAATATGAACGACAACGACCGCGTCGCACCGAACGCCCCCACAATCCCGATCGCTATTCCAATCAACGTCAGCGTCATCCCTTGCCGCACTACCATGCCCATCACTTGCCGTGGGTTCGCCCCCAGCGCCATGCGATTCCAATTTCATGCGTCCGCTGCGCCACTGTGTGCGCCATCACTCCGTAAATTCCCAACGCGCCCAAGAACAGCGCCAGCGCGCCGAAGAAGCTCATCAATTTCATCACCGCGCGATTCCCGCTATCCTGTACCGCCATCAGTGTTGTCAGCTGCTCCACTGAAGACACCGGCTGCTGGTCATCCACCGCCCATATCGCGTCGCGAATCGCCGTCGCTATAGCCGGAGAACTTCCCGCCGTCCGCGCCACAAATCCCAGCGTCAGCGACGGAAATTGCGCCAGTGGAACGTACATCTGCCTCTCGGGCCGCCCGCGCAATTGGTACATCTTGATGTCATTCACCACGCCCACAATCGTGCAAACCGTATGTTGCTTGCCGAATTTCAGTTTTTGTCCGATGGGATCTTCGTTGGGCCAGAATTGCCGCGCGAACGTCTGGCCGATAACCGCGACGTACGCGTTACCCGGACCATCGCCGGAAGTGAACGCGCGCCCTTTCAGCAGCCGCATTTGCATGGCAGAGAAATAATCCGGAGACACAGCAGTCCAGCGCGCACTTAGCTTTTCGCCCGGCTGGGGAGCAGGCTTTCCTACCGCTTCGACTTCATACATTTGCCCAAAAGCGCCAAACGGAATGGCGCTGGCCACGCCGGCAGAAGCGACGCCCGGCAGCGCGCGAATGCGCGAAAGCGCTTCATCGCTGAAATTTCGCATCAGCGCGTCTGTAGTGTATTTCGTCTTGGGCAGCGAGACCTGCGCGGTCATCACGTCTACGGGATTAAACCCCGGGCTCGAGCGCACGGAAATAATGAAGCTCTTCACCAGCAGCGTGGTCGAGATTAGCACTACGACGGCGAGTGCAATTTCGCCCGCCACAAAAATCCGCCGAACGCGCGCGCCCCGACCGCCCCGCGACGCTTGCCCCGAGGCTTCCTTCAGCGCGCGATTCAAATCAATTCCCGACGTTTCAAATGCCGGCGCCAGCCCAAAAATCAGCCCGCACGCGAGCGCGATCCCCAGGGTGAACAAAAGCGTGGTCGTGTCCAGATTGACGTAGCCGTAGTTCACCACGTATCCCCGAATACGTCCCGGAATCATGGACTCAATCCAGCTTATTCCCCACAAGCCGAACAGTACGCCTGCCGCGCCGCCGAAGGAAAAGAGCAGGAGAGACTCAGTCAGGAGCTGGCGAATCAAGCGACTTTTTGTCGCGCCCAGTGCGCCTCGCACCGCCATCTCCTTCGTGCGCTGCGTTGCTCGCGCCAGCATCAAGTTCGCCACGTTCGCGCATGCAATCAGCAGAATCAGTCCCACAATCCAGAAGCAAAGCGTCACCTGCTGGTTTCCCTGTTCTTTGCCGATTTCGTACGCCATCGGGCTGACCAGCGACGTGATGTTCGTATTGGTCTTCGGATATTGCTTTTCGAGGCGCGCAAAAATCGCCGTCGTTTCGGCGGCTGCTTGCTGTTGCGTGACGACGGGCTTCAGTCTCCCGAAAGCGTAGAACCACGAGCTATTGCGGTCGCTGCGCTCTTTGTCCGTCAGTGCGAGCGGCGTCCAAATGTTGCAAATCCCCAGCAGCGGAAATTGAAATTTCCCCGGCATAACGCCGACAACGGTGTACGCCTCGTCACCGATGTTGATGCTGCGGCCGATGATCTTCGGATTCTGCGCATATCGGCTCTTCCACAATCCTTCGCTGATGATGGCCACGTGCGGCGCGCACGCCGCGTCATCGCTTGGCGTGAATGTCCTTCCGAGAAGTGGCTTCACGCCCAGCGTGTCAAAGAAATTCCAGCTTGCACGCCCGCCATCCACCAGCGCGGGCGGATCGTTGCCGGTGAGATTGAAATTCCATTGCGAACGACACAGAAGCAGACACAGATCGTAGCGGCTCTCGTCGAGGGAAACTCCCTTCGTGCCACATCGCGCATGACTGGCGCGTCGAAGGTAACAATTCTCCGACTATTGGAATCCCTCGGGAAGGCTTGCGCCGAATATCAAGACAAGACGCTGCGAAATCTATCCTGCAAGCGGATTCAATGCGACGAGATTTGGCAGTTCTGCTATGCCAAAGAGAAAAATGTGCCCGCTGACAAGCAGGGTAAGTTCGGCTACGGAAACGTGTGGACGTGGGTTGCGATGGATGCGGAAACGAAGCTGATTCCTTGCTGGCGCGTCGGTACGCGCGGTGCTGGCACGGCCTACGAGTTTATGCACGATCTAGCGGAGCGGCTGCGCAATCGCGTACAGCTAACCACGGACGGCCATAAAGCGTATCTGGACGCGGTAGAGAGCGCGTTTGGCTCGGAGATAGATTACGCGATGTTAGTGAAACTCTATGGGAACGACGCAGAATCAGAAGTGCGCTATAGCCCCGCAGAGTGCATCGGATGCCAGACGGCGGCAATCAGCGGACGGCCAGACCCGAAGTACATCTCTACAAGTTTCGTAGAACGTCAGAATCTCACAATGCGAATGTCCATGCGACGATTCGCGCGCCTCACCAATGCCTTCTCAAAGAAAGTGGAAAATCACCAACACGCGCTTGCACTTCACTATATGCACTACAACTTCTGCCGCGTGCATCAGACCTTGCGCCTCACTCCCGCGATGGAAGCAGGATTAGCAGACCACGTATGGTCGCTTGAAGAAGTTATTGAATTGCTTGACGAAGAAAGAGCTAATGCAGCCTAAAAAAGCGGCTGTATCTTCTCTATTTTTACGACACGCACGTCGTATTTGGATTGCACGGATACGACCAGCGAAGAATTGGGCGTAAAAGCAGGAGAGTGAAAACTGAAAAGGAAAGACCTATGGTCGCTTGAATATGCCGTGCCCACCGAGGTGTAAGCACCTTCTCCGACGATAAAGGCCTGACCGTTAGATACTTCATGGTCGAAATCAACTTCAAACGCAACCGGCTGAATCACTACATCGGTTTGCAAGACCACCTGTAAGCCATATGGCGCGCTGGGATCAGTGGATGCGGCGCGACGTTCCATCCATCGTACGTGCTCCACTATCGGGGGAGGCAATGGCTTAGTTTCCGTAGGTTTAGGCGAAGGTGGTTTCTGACCCTTTACGACTGCTTCTAAGTGAGCGAATCCGGAAACGATTGTTCCTTCCAAATGCTTGAAATCATCAAGCGTGGCTTGTAGTCGTATGGCATTCATGAGTATGTTAGTTTGGTTCTGTAAATTCCTAACTGAATCACTTAAATCCTTGAATTTTCTGTAATTTTCTTGGTCATCTCGGTGCAGGTAGTATCCTTGAGCACAGACTAATACAAGCCCCAAGACACCAAGGCCAATAAACCACTTTCTATGGCGAGGATTAGAGGTCGTCACAACGCCTCCGTAGACCGCCAGTACAATCGTCAGTATTGCTGAAAGGGTTATGAGGATTGGCAACAAGGCGCATGCATCCTAGCGCATTTTGGTGATTTGTTGAAACTGTACCACTACCAATCATTTTCCGAACTGGCAGTTGAACTTGGTATATGAGTGCGAACTGCAAGCAGTGGCCGCCGCTCGCCCTGTGGAGGAGCGCAGTGGCCACGGCACCCAGAATGTAGTAATGGTGGGTGATCTCGATGCGTCTCCTGAGGCGGCCAGCATTCGCTTTTGGACGGGCCGCCAATCCTTGCATGGAATGAGCGTTTGCTACCGGGACGCCTGGAGAGCGCACACCCTGATGACCCGGGTCACACGTTCACGCCCGGGAATCCGGTTGTGAAAGATGAGGTTGTCAAAGGGATGCGGCCGTTTCGTGACTGGCCGTTCCGACGTATCGATTAGATTTTGGTACGCTTCGGACCGCACGGAGGAAACGCGCTGGAGATCCTGAAGTGCGACCGCGTCTTCGAGCGGCCTATCGACGGTGTGAGGGCCAGTGACCATTTCGGCTTGGTTGCTGATCCGACGAGTCCGCCGTTGAGCTTTCCAAGGCCTACTTAGGACGCGCAAGACCTGCCACAACCTCCCCAGCACTTTCCTGTTGACATACCACAGGTCCTCTGTAATTCTCATGTGGACACACCACAGGAGAGCATATGCCGCCGGGCAAATCCGAAATTCTGCAAGGCACGCTGGACTTGATGGTCCTCAAGACACTCGAAGCCATGGGGCCGCTACATGGCTATGGCATCGCCCGCCGCATCGAACAGGTCAGTGAGGAACTTCTGCAGATCAATCAAGGAACAATCTACGCATCGCTCGTTCGATTGCTACAGAGCGGGTGGATTTCGGCGGCTTGGGGCGCTTCGGAAAATAATCGCAAGGCAAAATTCTATTCCATTACGAAAACCGGCCGTAAGCGGCTCCGTGCCGATGCGGAAAATTGGGAAAAGATTTCCGGTGTGATTGGTCGCGTGTTGCAGCTCGCGGAAAGGGGCTGACTCGATGTCTGGAACGGCGCGCGCATGGTTGGACCGCGTTCGGAGATATTTCTCGCGCGGCCAAGTAAACGAAGACGAACGCGATTTCTCGGGCGAACTCGATGCTCATCTCGATATGCTAACGGAGGAAAATGTCCGGCGAGGAATGTCGCCCGAGGAAGCGGCGCGGCAAGCGCGTATCCGTTTGGGTACCCGCACTCAGCTCGAGGAAACGCATCGCGAGCTTCGTGGATTGCCCTCGCTCGAATCGTTTCTCCAGGATGTGCGTTATGCCCTGCGCATGCTGCGCAAATCCCCCGGCTTCACGGCCGTCGCCATCGTCACCCTCGCTCTCGGCATCGGCGCAACCACCGCTGTTTTCAGCCTGGTGAATGCCGTGCTGCTCAAGCCTTTGCCTTTCCCTCATGCTGAAAGAATCGTTTTCCCCTGGCGTCTATCTCCGCCCGGGCTGAACATCGGTTACGACATACTCCCCTGGGCGCGGTTTGACTTTTTGTTTTTCTCGCGCGAATCGAAAACCATTGAGGATATGAGCACATTTCAAAGCGACACATTTACTCTAACAGGTTCCGGAGAGCCGGTTCTTCTAGATGGTCTCCGCGTTTCAACAGAGTTTTTTCCTGCCCTTGACGTCTCCCCCGCTTTGGGTCGCACGTTCACTCACGAAGAAGACTATCCCGGTCATGAACACGAAGTGGTTCTCAGCGACGCCTTGTGGCGGGAAAGATTCGGCGCTGATTCGAGCGTTCTGGGGCGTACGCTCGAACTTAACGGTGCTCCTTACACGGTAATTGGCGTGATGCCGCGTGGTTTCGCATTCCCGCGCGCGAATGAAATGCCTGACAGTTTTGATTTTGCTCCGCGATGCTTGCTTTGGGTCCCGATTGCTCTCAACCGCGGCCCCCTTATTCCCAACGAGCCATACGGACTTGCCGTCGTTGGGCGGTTGAAACCGGGCGTCACTGTCGCACAGGCGCAGGGAGAAATGAACGTCCTGGGAAAGCGTCTGGAGACTTATTATACAGACAGAAGGGTCTGGTTTAATTCCCGCGTAACTTCGCTGCCGCATCAAGCTGCCGGAGACACACGCCGGCCATTGCTGCTGATCCTCGCGGCCGTTGGCGTGGTACTGCTGATTGCCTGCTCCAACGTCGCCAGTCTCCTTCTCACCCGCTCGCTCGCACGCAAGCGCGAACTGAGTTTGCGCGCGGCGCTCGGTGCGAGCAATTCACGTTTGATTTGCCAGCTTCTGACGGAGAGTATCGTCTTGGCCGGAGTCGGCGGCCTTGCAGGAATTCTTTTAGCACAAGCTGCAATCTACCTCGTGAAGATTTTCGGTCCGTCTAGCATTCCGCGCCTCGGTGAAACCAGCCTCGATATTCGCGTATGCGCTTTCGCGCTGGGCGTCACTCTGCTCACCGGAATTCTCTTCGGACTTGCTCCTGCCTTCGCCGCCAGACACGGAAGCCTCGTCGAATCGCTCAAAGAAGGAGGCCAGCGATCCGGTTCAAGTCCCCTGGCGCAAAAGGCTCGGCAGTTCCTCGTCGTCTCGCAAGTCGCCTTGGCGCTTGTCCTTGTCATCGCAGCGGGACTTCTGACCCGGACTTTTTATCGTCTACTCACCGTCGATCCCGGTTTCCGTCCCGCGCACGTTCTCACCTTTAAAGTATCGTTGTCCCCGTTGAAGTATTCCGATACCCCTCACATCGTCTCGTTCTACCACGAAGCGCTCCGCCGCTTGCAGGCCATACCGGGCATCCAATCGGCTGGGATTACCGAGATTTTGCCAATGGGAGGGGCTGCAGATGGTACCAGAATCCGTATTGCGGGCCGCCCCGCAAAGAGCTCGGTAGATGTCCCGGTTTCAAATTACGCGGTGATTTCGCCAGGTTATTTTTCAGCAGCCGGAACACCCATTCTGCGTGGCCGGCCCTTCCTGGAGTCAGACACTGCTGATTCCATGCCCGTCACGGTCATCAGCGAGGACATGGCAAAAGAATTCTGGCCGGGCCAAGACCCCCTTGGTAAACAAGTGGGACCGATTGACCCTAAGTATCCGATCGCGACCATTGTTGGTATTGCAGGCGATATCAAACATGCCTCGCTTCGCGAACCCCCCATTCCAGAAATGTTCGTGCCCTACACTCAAAAAGAGTGGCTTCCCCTGCTTACCATGGACATCCTTCTGCGCACAACTCAGGATCCCGTCTCCGTCACCTCGAATGCGCGCGAAGCAATTCATGCCATCGATTCCGATATACCCATTGCGGATGTCAAATCCCTTACCGACATCGTCTCCGATTCCATGACGGGACCACGTTTCTCCATGCTCCTTTTGGGAGCCTTCGCTGCGCTTGCTCTATTGCTGGCCACGATTGGAATGTACGGCGTCATCTCTTACGGTGTCGCGCAGCGCACACAAGAAATTGGTGTTCGTATGGCGCTGGGTGCGCAGCGAAGCGATGTGTTGAGAATGGTGGTGGGAAACGGTATCCGTCTTGCTGCTTTCGGAATCGGCGTTGGCCTCGTCGTCGCGTTCGCCGTAACACGATTGATGAGGAGTTTCCTATATGGTGTTCAAGCGACCGATGCACTCACGTTTGCATCCGTGGTCATTCTTCTTGTGCTTATCGCGCTTCTGGCTTCTTACATCCCTGCGCGGCGTGCGATGAAGGTCGACCCGATGGTGGCGTTGCGCTACGAATAATAACGTTGTAGATTTTCTGTCCGTAACAAAGTCGTTGCCGACGTCGCTGGTAACGGACGCCATGCCAAGCGGCAGGTAAGCTTGCATGTCCAGAAGGCTAGAGATGCCGTGAAATCCCTTTGGCGCGACGCCGATGATGGTGACGGGATGCCCATCGATCCGCACGCTCTTGCCGATCACCTGTGCATCGCCGCCGAAGTGCGCCTTCCAGTAAGCGTAGCCGAGCACGAGAACCGCTTCGTTATCGACGGACTCTCCCGGCTTTGGTTCGATGAAAGTTCCCAGCGCCGGTTTAGCGACCATCGTTTTGAAGAAATTCCCGGTGACGTAGCTCGTCCAAATCCCATTTGCGCCGCCGAAAAAATCGCCGCCAGCTCATTCAACCACCTCACTCGTGACGGAGTGCAACTATCGGATCAACGCGTGCGGCGCGAATTGCAGGCAGGAGAGAAGCGATGGCCGCAACGCTCATCACCATGAGGACCACCGCGAACAAAGTCGCGATGTCGGTTGGAGAAACCCCGTAGAGCATTCCAGACAAGACGCGCGCAAACGCCACCGCGAGGCCCAATCCTGCTCCGCAGGCGAGCAGGCAAACTCCCAAACCCTGAAACAGGAATTGCCTCGCAATTTGTCCTCGCAGCGCTCCCAGCGCCATGCGAAGCCCTATCTCGCGCTGTCGGATCGTTACCGAATAGCTGAGCGTGCCGTATAGACCAAGGCAGGCAAGAGAAATGGCCGTAGCCGCAAAGAAACCCAGCAGCACCATCCGCAAACGATTCTCGGAAAACGATTCATCGATGTGCTCGGTCAAAGGCACGATATCGAATACCGAGCGGCCCGGCTCGATCTCCCCGAGCTTCTTGCGGATCGCTTCCGCCATGGCCATCGGCTCGCCGTGAGTTCGCACAAGGTAAAACGGATCGGGCATGGAAGCGCTGACACACCGGTAAACAGTCGGACCGGGCGCATGGTTTAGTCCCTCCTCGCGGGCATCGCCGACGATTCCGCGAATCTCGCTCACCGGAAAATATTGGTTGCTCGGAACGGAGAGATGGTGGCCGATTGCGGTTGATTGGCCGAAATATCTGTTCGCGAAGCTGCGGTTCACTAGCACCTCAGAGCCGCTCGGCAACTCGCGGCACGGCTGGCCATCCACCAGAGGAATTTGTAGGGTTGCGAAGTAGCCGGGGGAGACCGCACGGCTGTCCGCCACAATCTTGTGATTCGGATCGGTCTGTCCCTCGGCAACCTTGAATTCTTGGGGATACTCGGACGGAACGCCGGGCAAGGTGGCGGAGGTCGACACGGAGCTTACACCGGGCAACGCGCGCAGCGAATCAATCGTACGGTCGATGCGCTGCGTCATCGCTTTCATGTCCAGCGTCTCTCCATACGATGCGCTGATGTGAAACGTCAGAACGTGACTAGCCTCAAATCCGGGCGACACACGTCCCAGTTCCTGAAAACTGCGAAGGAGCAGCCCTGCACCCGCGAGCAGCGTCACGGCGAGCGCCACTTGCACGCCCACCAACAGCCACTGCACGGGATTGCGCGTTGCCACTTGCGTGTAGCTGGTCTGGGCAAGTGAAATCGAAATGCTCTTGCCCGCCGCGCGAATCGCGGGAAACAAGCCGCAGAGAAGCGTCACCACCACCGAGCAGGCCAGCGTATACACAACGATTGTCGTGTTCAGGTGAATTTCTTGCGCACGGGGCAAATTTCCGGCGAGGACTTGAAAGATTCTTGAAGCCGTCCCGGCCACAAACAGGCCGAGCGCAGCCCCACCCAACGCCAGCAGGAACGTCTCGCTCAAAAGTTGCCTGACGATCGCGGTGCGAGAGCCGCCCAGCGCGAAACGGATCGCGATTTCATGATGACGCTGCGAAGATCTCGCCAACAGCAGCGCAGCAATGTTCGTGCACGCAATAAGGAGAAGCAGAGAAACCGAGCCGAACAGCATCCAGAACGAACGCTGCACATTCCCAATCATGGTTTCTTTGAGCGGCTGTATCTTCACCGCCAGATCGCCGTCGGGTTTCGGATACTGTTTGCCGAGCTGCGCCTGAACAGTGGCAAGATTGGCGCGCGCCTGCGCAAGTGTTACGCCACGCTTCAGCCTTCCAATCACCGTATACCATATGCTATCTCTGCTCCGCGCGTAGGGAGCATCGACGGGCGAAGGAGACCACAGGTCAACGTCTCGGTCCGGGAACAGGAAAGAAGCTGGCATGACGCCTACAACCGTGAGAGACAAAGTTCCCATCCGCAGTTTTTTGCCGATGGCGTTTGGATCACCGCCGAAACGGCGCAGCCAGTACCGATTGCTGATCAGAACCGCGCCCGGACCGCCAAAGCGCTCCTCCTCGCTGCTGAAATCGCGCCCCAACGCTGGCGCGACGCCCCATACTTGCAAAAAGCGAGGAGCAACGAACGCGATGGTGACTTTTTCCGGCAGCGCGCCGGACGTCTCGGAATCGTCTTCCGCGTAATATCCCGTAATCGCCTGGAACGTCGAATTCATTCGGTTCCAATCTTCCAGTCTCACCGGAGCCACAAAAGGAGTCGGATTGGTTACTTTTGCATTGTATTGGGAGATCCGCATCAATTGATCGCCCTCCGGAAAGGGAAGCGGCCGGAGGAGAATCGCGTCAATTGCTGAAAACACAGCACTGTTCGCGCCGATGCCGAGGGCGAGGGTCAGAACGGCCACGGCGGTAAAGCCGGGCGATTTGCGCAGCGTCCGCGCGCCGAACCGTAGATCCCGCCACAGCGTTTCGAGAAAACCTATGCTGTTCATCTCGTATATCTCCTCGCGAATCCGCGTCGCGTTCCCCAACTTGATATGCGCCGCGCGGCGCGCTTCTCCCCGCGTCATCCCTCGCGCGATATTTTCCTCGGTCTCCGTTTCCAGATACGACGCAAGCTCCCGCCCGCGTTCCTCATCCCATTTCCGCCGCTGTAAAAATCGTCGCCAACTCATCGGTTCACCTCGTCACTCCACTGAACGCTACTCCACCGCCGGACCCGCCGCGCGCCCCAGCACCAAGTTCACCGCGCGCACCAATTCCTCCCACCTGCTGGTCTGCGCCAGCAAGTGCTTTCGTCCCGCGGGCGTCAGCCGGTAATACCGCGCCTTGCGATTGTTCTCGGAAGTCCCCCAGAAAGACGCAATCCAGCCGCGATCCTCCAGCCGGTGCAGCGCCGGGTAAAGCGACCCGTGCTCGACCTGTAGAACATCTTCTGAGCGACGCTCAATGGCGTGCGCGATCGTGTGCCCATGCGCAGCGCCCATCATCAGCGTTTGCAGAATCAGCAGGTCCAGCGTCCCTTGCAGTACTTCTCCTTGCAGTGCAGCAGCTCCTCGTTTTGGCATGCCGTTGGTTATACTCCCATAGATAATCTACCACAAGCGGATTTTCGTCTTCGCCAGACGGCCCCCTGAGCTGGCAGAATTACGTTTGCCCGTACAGAAGTGTTGGTGCTTGGTAGCGGACAGTTGCCACAGGTGCAGCTAGTGCTGACGTTCGGTTGCGATGTGACGGTGGGAGCAGAACCGAGATTCACGGCGACTCTGCATTACGTATTTCGACCGCAAAGCGAGGTGCCATTTGAGAAAAGGGTGGATGACATTTGCATTGTTGGTTATGGCGTTGGTTTTGGCACCAGCGGGCCCGCGAGCACAGTGGAAGACGCCGTGGAGCTACAAAGGCGCAAACGGTCCCGAACATTGGGCGACCTGTCTCGAATTTTCAAATCAAATCCTAAGTCTCGGTGAATCTGTTGCCCTTATCCTCGCGCTCTCTAAAAGCAGTCCGTTTCCCCTCTATTCTGGACTCTAGTTGGACTCCACTGACGGTAGGTTACAAACACCGACCTTGCCGCTGGGGAACACCATCGGCTCTTTGTCCGCTAATAATTGCCTCCCCGGTGGGATGAAGTTCCTCGGGCGGGAACCGAACCCGGGCCAGAGCGCGATATTTCGGCATCACCGTACGTACCAGGAAGCTTCCCAAGTCGAGCAAAGTCACGGATCATGGCGAAGTAACCAGGCGCGTAGCGGGTCGAGACTCGCGTGCCATCAGCCTGGGTTTTAAACAATGTCATGCCATGTTCCGCGTGCGGATAGCAGGCCAGTGTGAATGGCAACCCGCTCTCCATAAGGGATTTGATACGGCGGCTCGTCTCTGCACTCGGTGCCGAGTAGTCCTCGCCGCCGAGAATCCAAAGCTGTGGGACCTTGTTGGTGCGCAGAGTGGGCATCGGATCGTAGTAGAACGGAGTGTTCTGAGCAAAACTTAACTCCGTACGGCCCAGCTCTCGAAGTTGTGTCTCCGAATACGGCAGCAGCATATACGTGTAATTGCCGTGAAGATCTTTGTACCAAGGCGCTGTGCGATACTTTGCGCGCATGGCATCCAGCTCCGCAAATCCCTTGGTGAAGTGACTGGCAATCACCGCTTCGGCGGCACGCGCGACCTGAAGTGCCTCAGTAATCTCGGCGGGAGAGTATCCTTTTTCACGCATCTCGATCTCAACTTCTTCCTGGTCTTCGTCGATTACTGAGACGGCCAGCCCATAACAGACAATGACGAAATCAACGTGCGCCCGGTTCGCAGCAATCGGGGCCACCCACCCAGCCTCGCTGCCACCTTGATAGCCAATTCGACTGAGACGCGAGCCGGCGAGACGCCGCGCCTCGCGCATCGCTGCAACCGCGTCATCCGCCAACAGGCTGAAATCTTGAGTGTAGGTTCCTCCAGAACGCCCGGTACCTCTCTTGTCATAGACGAAGACGCCGACGCCGTATGCGGGTAATAAACGCTGCAGCGAGAAGGCTCCCGCCCCCTCGAGTGCCGAAGCGGTATCCGCGCCGTGCACCAGAACCACGACGGGTACATGGCCCGTGCCTTTAGGCATGACCAAGCGGCCGGCGAGCGTTACGCCGGCTCCCTGAAAGTGGGTCTCAAAAACGTCGAAAAGAATACGGTGGCCCTCGACTCCGTCAAACTCGATACTGTCCTCGGAACAGTCGCCGAATGAGACTCGCTTGCCGTCAGGACGGTCAGTCCAGCCAGAAGTGCTTGTCCACACCCCGGTGACCGTTTTGTGCAACGCGCCCGTTGTTCCATCGAAACGAAGCCACTGCAATGCGCCGTCGTCCGACGGAGCGATATCGACGATACTGTTGTCGGATAGCAGATAGGCGCCGATGTGGCATCCAACGTTGTCTGCTGCGTAACAACGCGCCGCCAGCACGCACAGCCCCATAGTGCAGAGCGCAACGCGAACCCATCTCCTACCGATCGCTCCAGCTGAATGAGCCGGTTTCATAACCCTGTTGACCTCGCTGCAATAGTGCTGTGCCGGAGTCACATCATTGACTGCCCAACAGTCCTGCCTTCAACAGTGGGCTGCGACGCTCAGGCACTCCCTGACGGTCGATCGATCAGCAGCTCCATCGCGCCGTGCATGAGAATCTCGTGTCCGCATTCGACCAACCGTGGAAGATCTTCCCGAATGAGGAGAACTGGATTCCCCTCAAGTGGTCCCGCCTTGCTCGCGAAACGGGTTTCACCATAGGCAATAAGTAGCTCCGGTTCACTTCGCCGATCAGCGAACAGGAGGACTTCACCTGGCTCTGGATAACCCGTGGCATGTTCGCGTTCGAGCGTTGATGGGTCCGGCCAGACTGTACTCATCGGCGACCATATAGCCTCTCCGCTCCATCGAGCATGAATGACGTCCCCACGGAACGGCAGCATCGCCGTTAAGCGCTTGCACGACTGCGGCGCCAAGTCCCATTGGAGGTGAGCAGCAAATAGTCGTCCTCCGATCGAAATGTGGAGCACAGACATTCGAAGTGACCTGAACTGCCGGTCGCTTGGGTCCTTTTATAGGGCTTCCCGCAGACCTTGTATTGGACCGTTTCAAGGTGCGTCTTTTCCTGGGATTCGGCCCGGTGGTATGCTGTCAGCTACGAGTTTCGCATCGAACTTGGGTAGAGCGAGATGTTGCACACGTTCAGTGGGGCTTTCGTCAGAAGGACTATCGATCGAAGCCGTGCGCGCGTGCCGGAGCACGCTCATGACTGGCCGCTGTTATCGTTTTTCGTTATTGGCGCGTATTCAAATCAAACCGACATAGGAGAGGAGTTCATCTCCGGCCCTTCTGCGGTGCTCTATGCTGCCGGTGCGGCACATCGCAACACCGCAGGACCGGAAGGGTTTGAACAAATCGAGATTGAATTCGATCCGGCTTGGCTTCGGAGTGTGCGGCTTCCCGATGGCCCAGTCTCCCGATGGATAGGTGGCCTCGGTGCCACTGCGGCTAGATCGCTCGCCAGGTTTTGTAGTGAGAACGTGACCGAGAAGCTTCTTCTTGTAGCGCTGCGGCGGTTCCTGGAAGCAGCACGCTTCGAATTCCGGGCAAGACGCCCCGATTGGCTTGACGATATAACCCGGCGTCTCAGGGATGACCCAAGCCGGAGAGTCCCCGAACTTGCGCGCTCGGCTGGATTGCATCCTTCTTGGCTGGGAACAGCTTACAGACGTGTTACAGGAGAAGGGTTAATGAATACTACAGCGCGATTCCGTGTTGAGCGTGCTGCTCGGTTGCTACGCGAAACAGACTTGCCGCTTGCATATATCGCGACCGATGCAGGTTTTTGCGATCAAAGCCATATGATTCGGACCTTTCGACGAGTACTCGGGCGTTTGCCCTCAGCCGTACGGAAAGACAAGGACCATTTTAGGCAAATGTCTGACGTGCGATGATCTGAGCTAGGTGCGTCACCAGCGTGAGTTTCGAATCTCGTGCACTGATGCGGGCTACTTCGGGCCGTAGAGTCTTGATCCACAGCCCTTCCGTATCCAGGCATCAGGAACACCGCTCCAGCGATTTCCCCTGCCATGGTCGCACTGCATCCGTATGCTCACCGTGAAGAGCAAAAGAACTCTCTTAGCCGTCATCGATGACGTCCGATTAGGTCGCAGCTGAACCGTTGACAGCACGCTGCTGCTACTATTGACAATATACCGTAACGTCATCAAAATACCGCACGCGTGCCTCGTGGCTCCCGACCCCACAATGCGCCAGCGTGTTCTCACCATTCACGGCATTGAATCTTCGGGAGATTGGCAAGAGGATGTGGCGCGTGCATTCGCTCCGCACTTCGACTGCAAGACCATCAAATATCCCCACTACCGCTGGCTCGGTCCATTGAAATTGCTCCTCGAACCCTACGTTTTGCTCGTCCTGGGCGTGATCGTCGCGATAGTGCTGTTTGTAATGAAATACTCTTCACGTACCGGCTGGGTCGCTCTCGCTTTCCTGTTCTTGATCGCTTATTTTGCGAGCTATTGGCGCCGCAGTTGTGCATTCAACCATGTCTTGAAACAAGTGAGTCTCTACGCCAACCCTGACGACCAGTCGGAAACACACCTCATCGCCCACAGCCTGGGAACGTATTTTATGGGCCTCGCTTTGCGGAAGAGAGCAAATATCCATCTTGGGCGGATCATCCTGGTCGGCTGTGTACTTCCGAGATCGTTTCCGTGGAAGGCGTTGACGGCACTCTCGGGCACAGGATACCGCTTCATCAACGTCCGAAATGAGGTTGGCCGTAGAGACGTCGTGGTCTGGTCAGCCTGGGCTATGTCGTGGCTGGTTCGCGGTCTGGGGGTCGCTGGCCTTCGAGGGTTCAAGGGCGAAGAGAAGTTTATTCACACTCTTTCCACTCCGGGAATCTCTTGCCCTCAGGGTAATTCGTGCTCCGCCAAGATCCACAACATGCTTTCTGAATACCTTGGGCACAGCGATGCGTTCGTCGGCAGCGGATATGCGGAGGCATTTTGGCTCCCGTATCTGTGGGAGATCGAACCCGAGGAGTACCAACAACTCCGCCTTTCCTGCAAATTAGCGGCGGGTCTGGAGCGTCCATGGAGTGCCGGCGCACGCGCACAAGGCCATGTGGATCCCCGGCTTATCGCCGTGGAGAACAAACTCTTGGGCTCCATCTGGCGGTGGTGCAACGGCTCATTCGCACAATATGTTCAGCAAGAAGTCGCAAGCAAGAGGAACGTTAGCGGAAAGGAACTCGACCAACTCACTGCCCTCGCCGCTCGTGGTGTATGGCAGGTGATTCATTTGGCGGCGCAGGCTAGGCTGAATCGCCAGGATCGATTGACCACTCAACCTCTCGCGTATCTTGTCGAAGCGGCAGACGACATCTCTTATTGCATTAGCGATATGGAGGACGGAATCGATCAAGGCGTTTTCACTTTGAGCGATTTTTTTAGCGGAATCCAGGATTGGATCGGCGAGAAAAATCCAAAGCAGCCTGCGCTCACTGAGCTTCGAAAGAGCGCGGAGGACCGAAGCAGAGATGCAGAGAAGAATCCCTCCAACGCTAAAGACCATTTCATGCGATTCAAAACTGTGTTTTCGAGAACAATGATTGAGGAGGCAGCGCGTCTCTATGGCGATGGGAATTCCGAAGACATCCGTCATGGGACGCGTTCTGGACTTCTTGATGGTACCGACGCCGACGACCTACTAGAACACTTGAAGGACATCGCACGCCAGCTCCTTTATCCTGCCGACAAAGTGCAGAGGCCCTTCCTCGCGGGCCTGAAGGTTATGCACGGCACCCTGGATGAGTTCGGCCGACTCCTCAAGCTGACGCAGGGACAGTTCGCCCTCTTGCGAAAAGCGTGGAAGTCGGCCGATCGCAAGGCTGCTCACGACCAGAAGCTCGAGACGTTGCTGCCTCTCCTGGACAGCCTACCTTCGCACTATTTAGATGTGTACGACTCCACGGCGAGTGATACGTCTTCGGTGCAAAAATGGGGCAAAGAAACTTGGGAATGGTTTTGTCGGGCCCACCTCATTGTTGACTACCTATCAGGAATGACTGACGATTTTGCGTACCGTACATACCAAGTGATTTCGGGAGCCAAGCTTGAATAACGCGCTGATTGTACAAGGACAACCTTGCCTCCTCGTGGAAGAAATCGTTGCTCGTTACGGGGTCGAACTCGTATTCACGTATTCCCGCTACGAGATAGCGCCGCCGGGTCTTCAAGCGGTAGCCCCGCGCAGTGCTGTGCTTCGAGTTCCAGCCTCCGAGGTAACGTCGGACTGGATAGCTGATCGACTCGCGGAACTGAGCCCAAACCAAGAGATGGCTTGGCACTCGTTGGTCGAAAGCAGAGGTTTCGGTTTGCATATCCCAATGATTGATTTTATCGGTCGCCCTCCCGATTCGGTGCTCTGTGAACTCGGCCGCATATTAGCGGGGGAGATGGGCCTTCGTCACCGTTTGGTGGTCTTCGAGACGGGACGGTCTTTTCATGGCTATTTTCCGGATCTAATTCCGGAGCATGCTTGGCCAAAGTACCTTGGACAGTTACTCCTGCTCAACGAGCATGACGACCCCCCTATTGTTGACACACGGTGGGTAGGACATGCCCTCGTCAGGGGCTTCACAGCACTTCGTTGGAGTCACAATACGAATCGCTACCGAGCTATGCCTCATCGCCTGTCAGTACCCGATCCGGGCAGAATATGACGATCCAGCTAATTGCCCGCATTGTTGGCTTGGAACAGGAAGAACGAATTCCGGATTCACCTTGACTGGGACCTTGGCTTTCTGAAGCAAATAGGAAACTGAAATCTAAAGGTTCGCAAATCGTACAGGTCGGGGAGCCAACCTCTCATTTTTCAGTGATTTGAATCGCAGAAGAGCCTTCGATTTTGCGCCGAATGCAGCGAGGTATTCTTTGACGTGGGATCTGCGTCTGCTATCTTCCCCTCGTGCTGTGGCTCGAATTCTTCCTATATGCCCGCGGGCTAGCGCCAAAC
>DASZAE010000427.1:0-8538 GCA_035945515.1 Terriglobia bacterium | reverse complement strand
TTCCTTTTCAAGAGGGTATGCCAGAGGTCTCGGCACAAGATGGATGTAAGGCCCCATCGGAGGGGAAGTCAGTCCCCAGAAGCCCCTCATGACCTCAACCGGGGTCCAGCCGCTGTCATCGAATTGGGGCTGGGTCCAGCCATTCTCCACGCGGTCCGAATGGTAAACTTCGATGGCTGCCAGCGAGTTATTGACCTGGGGCGTATTCCAATCCCATGCGTGATCTTCGGTGGCCTTCCAGGTCGCGTCGGTTTTCACGATTTGACGGTTCGCGCCCTCGCCGATTTCGAGCTGGCAAAGCAGCGCGCCGTGCGACCGGGCACCGAAATCGCGGGGAATCGGAGGCTCCTCATACCAGGCCATGCCTTGCCCGAACCAACGCGCCTCTACCGCAATCACGTTCAAGCCGGGGCGCAGCTTGGAGGCCACGTCGAAGATGTCGTAGTAGTAGTAACGCGCCGGGGCGCGCGCCGGTCCCTGGCCGATGTACTCGCCGTTCACGTAGAGGCGGTACCGGCTGTCGGCAAAGATGGCGAGGTCCGCCTTGCTCGCTGTTTGCGCCAAAGTGAACGTCTTGCGGAAAAGCATGAACTGGTTCTTGTGCGTGGCAATGGCGGATTGCGAGGGCCAAATCCATTGCGCCTCCCAGTGAACCGCAGCGCCTTGGGCGGCCGTCGCCGCAGTAACCGACATGATCAGGATGGCAACGATGGCAATGACATTCCAAAGCTTTCCGCAAGTTTTCCGGGGGATCATGATTTTGAGGGTCTCCTTATACTCTGTAGCGGGTTTTCCTGGACGGCGGCGATTGCAATCCGCAGACTGCAACTGCGGCGATCTGCGCTACCTATTCCGTCGCGCCCTGGCCGGTATAGGCGCCCACTGACAGCTTTTCCTGATGCCGCGCTTTTTGGCCTTGCAGCCGCTGGAACTCCGCCAGCGCCTTTTGCTGCTCTACAGCATTGCCAAGTCCGTGGTAAGCCTGCGCAAGCTGGAAAAAGGCCACGTCGTCCTCGGGGTTAAGCGAAATAGCTTTTTGCAGATGAGCCACTGCCAATTGAGGCTGTTTTTCCGCAATCAGCACGCGGCCCATTTCCACCTGAGCTTCTTCCAGGTTTGGATAATGCTCAAGGGCGTTTTCAAGCAGCCGCTGAGCTTTGTTGAGCTGCCCCATTTTGCGGTAGATTTCGCCGGCCTCATAGGCCGCGCTGCCATTGGTGGGGTCCATCTCAAGCTCCTGCTCGAATTGCTTCAGTGCTTCGGCTTGCGATCCCGGCTGCTTTGAGCGCAGTAGCACGCGACCCAGGCGGTAATGAATACCTGGCCGGTCCGGATCGAGCGCAAGCACTCTCCGGTACTCCCGGATGGCCAGCGCGTAATCGCCCTGGCTTTCAAAGACGTCGCCCGAGGCCAGGTGTCTCCAGACCGATTCGGGCGCGACCTGTTGAAGCCTTTGCATGGAAAGAAAAGCAAAGTTCCCGCAGAGCCTTCCGGTCTGGTACAGAACCTCCGGATCGTTCGGATAAAGGCGGGTGAGGTCGATGGCCACGCTCACCGCCTCTCCATCACGCCCGAGACCCGTGAAGGCCGTCTCTAAGTGAAGTCCGAGCAGACGCTTCAATTCGGGATTTTGAGTATTCCTGAATCCTTGCTCAAGCACCGACAGAGCTTTTTCGTCTTGCCCAAGCTCGGTTAGCGACATGGCCAGAAAATATTTCGCGTTGAGCAAGCCGGGCTTGAGCTTGAGCGCCTGCTGAAAAGCAGAAATGGCCCGCCCGTACTTTTCCTCCTGAAAATACGCCAAACCTAAATTGGAATAAATTTCGCCGATTCCGGGGTCTAATTGAATGAGCTTCTGGTAGTCTTTGGCCGCGTCATCATAATGTTTCGCGGCCATCGCCGCTTGCGCTTCCTCGGAGTATTGCTGGAGCAAAGCGGCGTTCGGCTGCTGGGAGAACGCACAGGAACAAAGAAGGCACAGGGATAAAAACGCCCCCAGGAATAAAGTTGCGCGAACCATTCAGCCACTCTACTGCAAAAGTAAAGAAGCGCCAAGCTTGGAGCGCAGGGTTCGTTATTGAATCCTGCGGCAGTTCCGCGTCGGCCTTCATGACGAATGGAAAAACCGCAGCGTTACAGAACGATCGCTGTGCTTCAACAGAAACGACGGCAAGAAGCCGCCGCGCCGGCAAGATTTTCAGAAAATGATCTTCGCTCCCCACTGCAATTCGCGGTTATCAACGCTGGTGCCCGAGATCACCCCAAAGGTTGGAGAGGTCAATGTTGTGTTTGGATTGCCAAACTGAGGCGTATTGAAGACGTTGAATGCTTCCACGCGCACTTCGAGGCGCACTCTTTCCGTGAGCGGGAAACTTTTGGAGATGTTCATGTCGAAGGTATGTAGACCGGGGCCCCGCAGCGTATTCCGCCCAATCGTGCCAAAGTGGGCTGGAAGGGGCTGGGCAAATGCCGCCGTGTTGAAATACTCGTTTACTGTTCCAGTTCCGCTGCCGAAGGCCGGGCCGACCTGGTTGGCACGATTATAGCCTGCGGTATTATTCAACAGGCCGAACGGATCGCTGGCATAAATCGTGAAGGGGAATCCCTTCTGGAGAGTTAATATCCCGCCTACCCGCCAGTTGCCGATAACGGCGTCTGCCACTTTATTCATGCCTGAGCCAAAATGCTGCCCGCGGCCAAGCGGCAATTGATAAATAAAGTTAGTGACAAACCGCTGGTTCACGTCAAAATCTGACGTGCCGTAGTCCAGCTTCGGGTTGTGGTTATCCAGGAACCCTTGGTACCCTTGCCCAGAGTCGCCGATGCCCGCAGCGGCGGACTTGTCATCCAGGCTGTGCGACCAGGCGTATGACATCTGCATGACCATGGAAGAAGTTCGGCGCGTCAAATTCACATTGGCCGAGTCGTAGCTCGATACGCCTTGGAACTCGCTGTCAATATAGGTTCCGGTAAAGTTGGAGTAAGGCCTGCGAGTGTCCACAGGGCAATCACCCTTGGTTATATTGATGAAATTCCCGTTCGCATCCTGCGCGGAGCAGAAGCTAGGATCGGATGGCGCATAAGCTTGCGAGATATCAGTGCGGGTCAGCAGGTGCGTCCCCTTGCTGCCCTCGTAGCCGACGTCAAGCACGGTATTGGTGGCGAGCTGGCGCTGGACGTCAAGCGACCATTGTTGAACGTAAGCATTATGCGGATTCTCGCCTTGAATTACGGCGAGAAAAGTTATGTCCTGGGGCGTCACTGGAGCGACGGCAGTAGTGGCTGGAAATAACTGATCCGTCAGCTTGGGTGCTGTCGGCTGGGTTTGCGGCGTGTAGCTGCTGCGGACCTCAAAGGGATAGATGTCGCCGGAGTCGTCGATTTCGCGGCCCTTGGGGGAATCGTAAAAAATTCCATAGCCGCCGCGCACCACCGTTTTATCCCCGCCAAAGGGCTGCCAGGCAAAGCCGAAACGGGGAGCAAAGGGTTTGTACAAGCCCGAATTAGCCGGACTCCTGCGTCCGCAGTATCTGTAAATGCCGTTTCCGGCGGGCGCCACGCCGTCGGTGGCGAGCTTTGGGTCGGCATAGCATAATCCGCCGCCGGGATTCTGCCCATCAAGCCAGAAAAACTTGTTGTTTTCTTCATAAGGCACCGTGCGGAAGTCCCAGCGGAGTCCGATATTCAGGGTAAGGTTTTGCTTCACTCTCCAGCTATCTTCGATGTAAGGAGCAAAATACTTTTCCACATAGTTGTTCTGATTGCCGGAAATACCGGGCTGGCTAAACGGTCCGGGCTGGAATATGCCCGAGTTTTGGTAATATCCGAGCAGGAAATCGGCTAATGCGTTGCCGGTTCCGCAGTGGAGCGTTGGACATCCACCCGCACCGCTGCCGCCATTGTTGAGCACCAAGTCGTTGCGGTAATTAAAGGTGCCTAGGAAATCGGCGGCCAGGTTCCGCGTCTGGACCCAGGTCCGAAAATCGAACCCTGCCTGTAGAGTATGCTGCCCGTGAACCGTCGAAAAGTCATCGGCATATTCCCAGGTAGGCACATAGCTGATCGTCGTGTCATTGGTCGGGCCGCCCACGCCGGCAAAATTGGCGATGCCAATAGATCCCGGGGCGGATCGCGCGCACGTATCGAGGTTTTGGAACACGCCCGTGAACCCAAACGAACTGACGGTGGATTGGCTTATTGCCGCCCCGCACTGATTCGCCGTGGCTCCGAGGCGGCCAATACGGAAGCTGTTTACGCTATGCGACCCAAGGGTAATAGACCAGCCAATCCCCAGGCTTCGCTCTTGCTCGGTAAAATTGTTGTTGCCCACCGGCCCCGAAAGGGTTCCGAGTGTAGACGTGGTGTAGTTGCTCTGTGTAAAACGAAAGAAAACTTTTCCTAGCCGGCCGAGATCCTGATCAAATTTGTAAGTTTGCTGGTTGAGACTAGTCGGAAGCGTCTCGTTCACCCGGTAATTATTGCCCGCGCAGGCGGCGGGGGAGCAATTGGGCGCCGGGAAAAACTTCAAGGCAAGAGATTGCGTAGCGAGGTGCGAAAAACTGGTGGAGGGTATTTGATCGCCCGGATAAGATTGGCCCGTTGCCGGGTTGATCGGCATACAGGGCTGGTCAAGGAGCAGGGCCGAATTGCAGGCGGGAGTGCCAAAGGCGGGCAGATTCAACGAAGAAAAATCGCCGTTCAACTCGCTGGCGTCCGGAACAATACCCTGCGAAATGCCCCCTCGACGAATCCTCCAGCCTTCATAGTTTGCCAGCCAGAACGTCTTGTCGCGTCCATTGTAAACTTTCGGAATATAAACCGGGCCGCCAAGCACAAAGCCGAATTGGTTCTGCCTCAGTTCAGGTTTTGAAGTGGCAAAAAAGTTGGTGGCATCAAGCTTGTCGTTCCTGCCAAATTCAAATACTGTGCCGTGCAATTGATTGGTGCCGCTCTTGGTGATGATGTTGATCTGGCTGGCGCTGAATCCGTAGGCCGCTGAATAGGCTGGTTTTTGCTCTTTGAACTGCTGCATCGCGTCCTGAGACACAATCACTGCCGGGTCGCCCAACGTAACGTCCGTATTGATCAAACCGTCAAGCGTAAAGTTGACGGAAGACGTGCGGTTGCCGTTGACGTTATACCCCGTTCCCTTGCCTTGACGCATGGACCCAGCCTCGGCGCCGGGCGATGAGACGGTTCCGGCGTTGAGCGTCAGGAACTCGGTGAAATTCCTCCCGTTCAGCGGCAACTCCGCGATTTGCCTCTGGTTTACAAGCTGCGTTTGCGACGCGCTCACCGTGTTCACGCTGACTGTGTTGGCCTTAACAGTGACGACCTGAGCCACGCTGCCGACCTCAAGTTTGAAATCAGCATTTGCGGTCGCGCCGACGCTCAGGCTGATGTCCGCCCGCTCCGCCGAACGGAATCCTTGCTTCGTTGCCGTGACCGTGTAAATGCCTACCGGAAGAGCAGTGACCGTATACTTGCCCGCATCGCTCGTCGTCGCGGACCACGTCATGCCCGTCCCCTGGTTCTTGATGGTCACTTTGACCTGTGGAACTATGGCCCCGCTTGGGTCTGTGATCACGCCCGTAATAAGACCCGAAGCGGTCTGTGCCCGGCAAGGCGGCTCCAGAATCATGACGGCCAGAAGGCAGAGTAAAAGGGCTACAAAAACTCTGGATGAGTAATGGGTGCGCATCATCGTCCTCCTGAATAACCAGAGATTGGACAAGTCGTAAAATCACTTCTGTCCGGGGAAGTTCAGACCTTGCCCCGTAATTGCAAGGAGTGCATCGAATAAAGACTAAAAGCCGTGGGGGTGATGTCTCTCTGCCGGCTTTTAATAACAAAAGCCAGCGACTGCTGCTACAGAATCAGACACCGCAGGTTTACAGCATCATGTTCGAAGAACACTTTGTTTTGTCAGTATGTAACATTAGAATCTACAGCCAGAGACTCTTAATCTCTTCTGTGGGTGCTGTCAAGTGGTTTTATGAATAAAGTATTAAGTTTTGCAATGCAGAACATAGTGTCAAACGGAATGGACCACGATTATAACATTAATAATCATATAGTTACATTCGTTTATCAGGAGGATTTTGAGCTATGAATACATTTGGGGAGAGGGGGTGTCATATCGCATTGCGGAACAAGTTGTTTCAGCGATTATACTTTGGCGTGATCCCTCGCAGGCGCTTCCAAACAGTGTCGCAGCGCGCGAGGGTACTTTCGTCCAGGAGGGGTTCATTACAAGCCTGAAGGTTCTCTTCCAGTTGTTCCATGCGCGAGGCGCCGAGGATCACCGAATCGACGTGCGGCTGGCTCAGCAACCACTGCAGGGAAAGCTCCACCAATGTCTTGCCAGCGGCGCGCGCGCTTTCTGCGAGATCATCCACGGCGGCAAAGTAATCGCTGTGCCAGAAGCGGTCCTGATACAGCTTGTTGTTTTCAAACCGGCCTCCGGCCTTGGGGTCGTGGCTCTGGTTGTATTTGCCCGTGAGCAAGCCTCCTGCGAGCGGATTGTAAGGCACGACCGACACTTCATATTGCTTGCAAAACGGGATGTATTCCTCCTCGATGCCGCGGGCGAGCAGGTTGTACATGGGTTGCGAGACGCGCGGCGCAACGTAAGCTTTCTTGCCAGAAATACAATGAATTTCGGCTACCTGCCAAGCCGCGTAATTTGAGACCGCTGGATACCTCACTTTCCCATCTCGCACCAAGTCGTCCATTGCCGCCAGGGTTTCTTCGATGGGCGTGGCATAGTCCGGTTGATGGAGGTAGTAGACATCGAGATAATCAACGCCCAGCCGCTTGAGACTTGCGTCAATCGCTTTATGAATTGCAGTCCGCGAAAGGCCGCTTTCGTCCGGCCCCTCGCCCATCTTGCCTCTTACCTTCGACGCCAGGATCACTCGATCTCGCTTGCCCGCGAGCGATTTGCCCAGAATCGTTTCCGCCTGCCCCTGGTTATAGATATTTGCCGTGTCGAAGAAGTTGACTCCCGCGTCCAGACAACGGTCCACCATGCGTCCGGCCGTTGCCGTGTCAACCTGCGAACCAAACGTCATCGTTCCGAAGGTCACGCGCGAGACCTTGAGTTCAGTGTGCTTCAGTTGGCGATATTCCATTTCATCCTCACCTTGAAAGTTAGCTTTCAATTGTAAGGGCCATGGGATAGGGCGTAAAGGTCATTGGTGAAGATGATGAGTATGGGAGGGGGGCAAGCGATTGCTGCATCCGTGATGTGATGTATGCGGGAGTTTATTTGCTGTAGCGGCGGTGTCTCTGATCGCTGGTCTTTATGAAACCAGAAGTCAAAGCTTGTGAGAGGGCGCCCCTACAGAATCAAACGCTGCTGAGTTATGTCATCATGTTTATCAGAAGGGGCAATATCCCAATGTTCAAATCGCGGCGGCTAATGCGCGCGCATCCAGGCGAAGTGGCAAGGCCAAAACTCCCGGATGCGCGTTTGCCGCAACCCCCTCCTCAAAGCGTAAATCCAGCTCAAGTGTTGCAAGCCTCAAGAGGTGCACATGAGGCGGCTGTTGGCCGGGGCTAAACAAAAGCGTATTCACTGACGCTTTTTCACAAGCCGCAACCCGCACCGGAGCGATCATGGCGACAGTGTCCATGCCGATTACGATCACCAAAGGCAAGGGCGTGGCCTCCATAAAAATGACGTCGTACTCGCCTGCCGGGAGGATGTGTTCACCCCAACAAGCTGCGAAAGGCAGCTTGACTCTGTTGCTGATGGCTATTTTTTCTTTATTCTTTTGTGGGTCCGTCATTGATTTGCCTTCCTTCGCCGCTGCGATTTTCAGGACCCCTCGGAGGCTTGGGATGATTGGACTTGAGCGCGGGCCTTTGTCAACGTATGTTGTCAAAGGCCGTTGCATCAGCAATCCAACCCCCTCCAGACGGGCAAATGTGCGGGCACCAACGCGCGGCAGAAGGTGGCCGCATCATTTAATCCCGAAGTGTCCCAAGCCTCGTTTCCTTATAGTGCAAGCGGCCTGCCAACACGTCCCTGAAGCAACCCTTGATCGCGAGGATGAGAGACTAAAACGCAACCATGTTGCAAATAGGACTGATACGCTGGGTTTTTGAAAACTTGTCCCGTCCGCAAGAGCGCGGGAAGGGCGGGCGGTAAAGGCAAATATTCTATCTAAATAGATAGCCGCCTATCTGACTGATGAGATTCTATCGCAGCTTGATTTGAAGATGCTGTAGCGGCTCAATGCTTTTTCGGCGGCGCCGGTGGAATATAGGGTATCGCCTGCGTCCCTTCGTCTGGCCGGTACGGGCGCGGCAGCTGGACATACGGCGGATAGGTGATGTGCACGGGGAGCAGCCGCGAGCGAAGGCCGGGGGGAACCGGAATCACCAACGCGTTCGCGGGCGTTTGACTGAAATCGAAACAATCGGCCATGTTATTGGCCCGGTCATCGCGCGGCGTGAGGTGCTTCAGGTTCCATCGTTGCTCGATGAATTTGAGAACCGACGTGAAGTCATACGTGTAGTGGGACACATAGC
>DASZAE010000426.1:0-1663 GCA_035945515.1 Terriglobia bacterium | reverse complement strand
ATCTTTGTGCATGACGGCGAAAGCGAACATGCCCATCCCAAAAGCAGCCATTGGTTTTCGCCCGGAGTTTCTCGATTTCCGGCGCGGGATTCGCGTGGGCAATCTTGATGATCATGAGCGCATCACGCGCATCCTGAAGCCGGAGCTCGAAGCGCGTTACGGCGAATCGTTTGTGACCGAACGCTGGGGGCGCGGAGTTTACTGGCAATGGATCGGCTATCTCCCGCGCGCCAACCGCGAAGCCAAACCGATTTCCTCAAAGGTGAGTTTCGGCTGCTCGAAGTTTTTTCTGATGGTCGATACGGAAGAAAAACAGTTTCAATGCGGTCTGCAGGTGGAGCGCGGTTATGTAAAAGCGCCTCGCGGGTCGGGCATGGCCAGGCTGCGCGCGGATTGGGACTGGAACCGGCTCGTCAGCGCCCTCAAGACGGGCGGCCAACTGGAACGTGAGTTGAAGCGGCTCGTATGCCGCGAGGGCTTCCGAATCCGTTCCGGCGCGTGGAGCGCGCCCTTCACCTTTTCGAAGTCCAACTGGCCGGGCGCAGCCAAATTGCGGCGTGAGCTTGCGCGCATCCCTGCAAATCAATGGGCCGGCTTCCAGCTCTTCTACCCGATTACCGAAAAGGAGATGCCATCCTTCAACGGCGTCGATCTGGTGGAATCCATGCTGGCCATCTTCGAGGAAGTAACGCCCGCCATGAATCTTTGCATGCAGACGCGGCTTAAGAAGCTTGTCTAGCGCCGTTGCCAAGCGAATGCGTCATTCACTGACATTAAAGCGCGCGGTTTTGGCCATTGTGCTCTTTGGCGTTTCGTTCGGATACGTCGAGGCAGCGGTAGTGGTTTACTTGCGCGAGATGAGCCAGCCCCTGGCGGAACGCCTTAATCCGGGACGACCGCCGGAGAATCTCTTCCCGCTCCTCCCGCCTGCGGCCCTCAAGAAGTCTCCGCCGCTCTGGAAAACGCTCAAGATTGAGATCGGCAGGGAAGCCGCTACGATGGTGATGCTCGCGGCAGTGGCCCTTTCCATCGGGCAAAGCGGCACGGAATTTCTCGCCGCCTTCGTGATGGCTTTCGGCGTATGGGATATCGCTTTTTACGGATTTCTTAGGATATTTATCGGGTGGCCGGCATCGCTACTGACCTGGGATTTACTTTTCCTGCTTCCAGTGCCGTGGGCAGGCCCGGTGCTTGCGCCCGTAATCGTTTCGGTCTCGATGATCGCCGCCGGTTTTCTAGTGCTGCGGCGAGCAGAGGGGGACCGCGCGGCGCGCCTCAACCGTCTTCACTGGCTGGTGGTTTTACTGGGAGGCGGGCTGATTGTGCTTTCCTTTACTTGGAATTTCCGCGCGTTGCTTGCGGGCGGCGTGCCGCAGCATTTCGACTGGCCGCTCTTCGCCCTCGGCGAGGCGCTGGGTATGGGAGCATTTCTGCACGCATTTGGAGCGCAGAGTTCCTAGTGTTGCGTGCTGCAATTACATTTACTATGGGCGCTTCCGCGAAGTAACAGACTGACTTAGGTTTACTTGTATCAGGGCACGGCTTTCAGCCGTGCCGCAAAAGGGCCAAGAGAAAGCCGGCTTTACAGGCTGCGGAAAAACGCTGATTTTTTTGTTTTTCGCTGTTTTCCGCTGCGAATTGTTGGCCATCATGGATTTTTCCG
>DASZAE010000425.1:0-5065 GCA_035945515.1 Terriglobia bacterium | reverse complement strand
CGCTCCGCCCGTGCCACAATTCCTGATGGCAAAATAAAGCGCTGCCCGGTCTTGCGCGATTTGCCTGTGCTTTCATGTGCCTCTGATGATGCAATCTTCTAATAGAGCCGGCCTGGATTATCCATGTACCGGCTGCCCTTTTAGGGGGGCGGGATTTTAACTCTGCTGGAAACATGCGTTTTCCAATTTCGTTTGTCTTGCCGGCTGTTACACAAATATATTGCCAGCATCGCCGCTGGGATCGAGTGCCCCAGCATCTGCCGCCGGGACGGCGGCGCTACCTCGCCTCACGAATAATCCAGCCTGGCGAGATGCGCTAACCTTTCTCGAATTCGTAAATGTCGATGCTGAGCGGCGCTACGCTGCACGTTTTGGGAATCTCTTCCAAAGCGGCTTCCGTAACCTTCACTTCTGAACTGCCAAGGCCCGTAGCGGAATCGGCGCTGGGTCCGGTCATGCGCCACATTCTGCCCGCATTGCGAAGATGGATGCCCTGAAAGTCGAGATTGAGTTTCTGCGCAGATTCGGTAGGATTGAGAATGGCCACGGTCAATGTGTCTTCGCCACTCTTCAACGCCGCTGCAACATCCAGCGGATGCGTATCGCTCCCGGCATTGACTCTAGGCTGATCACCTCCGACGGGGTACTTCGGCGCGGGCTGTGGAGAGTTCCCCGTAACTTCAACCGGCAGGTCGCCGAAGTGATCCCGGTAAAGCTTGAACATCATGCCAAGCGTATTCATCGCAGCCTCGGCGTGAGTGTAATCGATGCAGGAGGTGCCCATGGTGTGAGCAGCCATGGTAATAATGTCCGTGTGGCGGAACATTTCATGCAGAGCCCACGCCAGGCTCAAAGCGTTTTTCAGATTCGGTCGCGCGCCCGCATAAGCGTATTCGTCAATATTGATGGGAACCCTCTTTTCGCGCAGGGCAGGAATCTGCTGGAGATAGTTTTCGTAGGCCTCGACTTTAGTGCGCACGCGGTTGGCAGGCCTTCGCGCCCACTCGATTAATGGCTCCGTGACTGCTACTCGCTTGTTTTGCGCAAGGTCGAAACGCTGGCCGTTGTAGACGTAAAAATGCTCGGACACCACATCCATGTTGTCGAGGCAGTGTAGGAAAAGACCTCCCGTCCAATCTGCCGCGGAGCCGAAATCAGGCGCCACCTTGCCGGTCAGTGGGAGCGAGAGGCCATCGACTGTCATCTCGTCTGGGGACGCTCCCGATGCCACAAGCTTGATGGTGGGATCGGCATTGAGCATGGCCTTAGCGAATATATTATGCTTGAGGACATACTGCTTGAGGACCATGTGACCCAATTGCCAGGGACCGTACATTTCGTTGCCGATGCCCCACCACTTTATGTTGTAAGGCTCCGAATGGCCATTAGCCGCGCGGAGCCTGCCCATGGTTGTCTCCGTTGAACCGTTGGCATAGGCCACAAGATGCTCCGCCGACATGGCGTCTCCAAATCCCGCATTGACCGTGATGTATGGCTCCACATCCAGCAGGCCGCAGAGAATCATGAACTCGTCGATGCCCACGTCATTCGGCTGCACCCACGACCACGCGTTGTCCCATCGCGGGGGCCGCCTGTCAACGTCGCCGATAGCGTCTCGCCACTCGTGGTTAGAAACAAAGTTGCCGCCGGGAAAGCGGTAAATCCCTGATCGAAGCTGCTTGAGCAAGCCCACGGTGTCGGCCCGGAATCCGTGGATGTTGTCTGCCGGCATGAGCGACACGGCGCCGATGTGAAATGATTCGTTGCCGGTTCCGGTGATCTCGATGCGCCCGTCATCGGTATCCGCCTTGGGGCTGAACTTCAACCGGTGTTTGGCATAAGCGTCTCGAAGCGCGGGCACGGCGATGGTCTGGCGGTCCGAGGCGCCGGGTCCCCAAACCAGAGTGACCGAGACTTTAGCGCGCCGGCTGCCCGCCAGGACGACGCGGCCCGCATAGGTCTTGCCTTTGCGAAGCCATAAACCACGCTGCTGAATGCCGCGCGGTGTCTCTCCCTCCAACCGAATCCGTGGAGTGTGCTCGCCAGTATAGGGGCGCTCGCGGTCCATCACTACGAACTCATCCCTTCCGACCGGCCGCCAGTGATGTGGCCTCGCCCGCCCGGGAAAACGCGGCTGGGCTGGTTCGACGTCTGGCTTGGAGTTGATCTCGAAAAAAAACTTCCGGTCGTCGATCATCTCCGCCCACAACCCACGATTGATCAAATCACGAAGCTGCTCGATGAATTGTCCATAGATGTATTTTGAGACCGGCGCGCGCGTTTCACCCGCATTAAGAGTCGCAGTAATCTCATTGATCGCGCTGGGGAAAGTTTGCTGCGGCTCGGCCCCGAGCCCGGCGGCTGGCAGCAGCGTGCCGGCGGCGGCCATGGCGGACCCGAATAGGAAATGGCGGCGATCAAGAGCGTTGGTCACAGTGCCTCCGAGCCGGTCGAGATTGATGGACCTTCGCGTGCATCCTCAAGGCTAAGCCTATTGGCAGTGTTTCGAACACAAATTCTTGCTGAAGAACGGAATCACGTGATTCTGAAACCGAAACGCGACGTGGCTGGTATGGGTGCCGTGATAAATCTCAAAGCTGTTGGCGATACCGTAATTTTCGAGGATATTGTGCAGCTTGATCATGTCGAACCGAAGGCCATCCTGGTCGCCCACATCGAGCGCAATGGCGCGGCAGCGGCGCAAATTGTCAATGTATTGGTCAATGAACGCCAGGGGCGCGTTCGCCGTCCACTTGGCGAGCACATCAGGCTGGGACACGCCATTTTTCCAGGGCAGATCAAGGTAGAGCGGTGGGTTTTTCGGGTCGGGTGACCACGCCGCGGCAGAGGCGAGCATGGCGCGGGCAAAGAATGTCAATCCGTCCGCATCCGCGGGAGTCTTTACCGATTCCAATTGCTTTGCGAGCGACTCCATGGCGTTCTGCCTAACTGGATTCACCGACCTGGAGCCCATCGGCGAAAGACAGCAGGCGCTCATCACGTAAAGACTGCCGAACACGTCGGGATGTTTCATTCCAATACGAATGGCGCCATACCCGCCCATGGAATGGCCGACTAGGCCGCGGGCCAGCCGGTTGGGAATAGTTCGATAATGAGCGTCAATATACGAGACCACATCGTGAGCAACGTACCGCTCGAAGTCGCCCGTCGTGACGGAGCTCGAATACATCGAGCCGCCATACACCGTCTTCGAATCGGGCAGCACTACGATCATTTGTTTTGCGCCTTGGGCTAAAGCGCCTTCGATAGTTTGCGGCACATGGATTTCATGGGTCCATTGCTCAGCATCGATAGAATAACCGTGCAGCGCGTAAACAACCGGATACCGGCGATGCTTGTCCTTTTTATAGCTGGGCGGAAGAAAGACAATCGCAACCCGGTCCACAGCGTCACCCTCCAGGTTGCCTTCCAGCGCGTCACCGTGAATCTTAATGTGCTCTACAGTTACAGCCTTCGCGCCCGGCACGACGGGAGGAACTTCATTCTTTACTTGTGCCAGGCTCGGCTGCGCAGCCAGAATCAGTATCGCGGCGATACCCAAGATGCTCCATTTTGTCGCGCGCCAATTTCCCAAAAAGCTGTCCATCGTGCTCACCTCCGACCTCTGGCCGCCGCCATCGCAAATAATCGACGCTGACTTATTTCGTTCTGTTAATACGTATCCTCAATAATTCTTAATTACTGGCCCTTTCCTTCAGCGCCTTCTCGATCCCGGCTTCGGCGAGCGGGTCCATGACCGCGAAGCCGGCAGGCATCGGATGCACACCGTCCCGGCTCAGCGTTTTCGGCAGACCACCGTCCGCATCTTTCATCGCAGAATAATAGTCCACGTAGACGTAGTCTTTCTTTGCCGCATAAGCTTTGATCCATTGGTTCAGCGCAGCAATTTTGAGCGCGGGATCCTGCCCCGGATGCCACCAGAAATTAACCGATGGCAGCACCGAGCACAACACGACCCCGATGCCGTTTGCCCTTGCCAGTTGCGCCATCGACATCAGGTTGCCTTCGGTTTCTTGCGGCGTCATCGGCCCGGTGTTCCCGGCGATGTCATTCGTGCCGCCCAGGATCACCACAACTTTGGGCTTGAGATCAAGAACATCCTGCCGGAAGCGCATCAGCATTTGCGCCGTGGTTTGCCCGCTGATGCCGCGGTTGACATACGGTTTGCTAGGAAAGGATTTCTGCAGATTCCAGCCTTGCGTAATCGAGTCGCCCATGAAGACGACGCGGTTCTCGCCCGGGGCAGGCGGGCCAAGCTTTAGGTCAGCATCGTGGAAGCGCGCAAGGTCACCGAAATCAACCATCAATTCATGGTCAAAATTGACCCAATAGTCGCCGCTTTGCCACGACGGAATGGCCACCGCAGACGCAGCGGGCGCCTTGGTCTCCGGCGCTGCCCCTGGCTGCTGGGCAATGAGTAGGGCCGGCACAAACAATGCCCCAAAGGCCGCGGCTAGAAAGAGCGCGCTGCACAGTTTCATTCGATTCACGCGACGTCTCCATTTCTGAATTGAATCTTCAAGGATACTCTTACCATTCGACAATGGCCTTGCGGAATTCCACTCCGGATTGAATCCAAGCGGGTAGCTCACCGGCAACGCCGGTATAGGGTATCCTGTGTGTAATCCAGCGGTCAACGTCAATGACGCCGCTCTCCATCAACCGCAAGACGCGGCTGAAGTCGTCCGCTGTAGAGTTGCGGCTGCTCATCAGCGTCATTTCATTGCGGTGAAACGAAGGATCGTCAAAGGTCACTTCGCCGCTAAACAGCCCTACAAAAATGAGCTTTCCGCCGGGGGCAACGTAGCGAAAGGCGTTCATCATCGACTGCCGATTACCCGTGCAATCCATGACCACGGTAGGCAGATCGCCTTTATAGAGGGCTCGAAGCTGGGCCGGTGGATCGCCGGCGCCGTTCAAGCAATGTGCTATTTTCAGCGTGTCGCGGCAATATGCCAGCCTCTTTTCGTTGATGTCCATCACCGCGGCTGCAAGACCCCTCAGCCGGGCAAATTCAATGACCGATAATCCAATCGGCCCAGCA
>DASZAE010000424.1:0-14587 GCA_035945515.1 Terriglobia bacterium | reverse complement strand
ATGCCTGCGATGGCAATCGCCGCCACGAGGAGTACATTGGCGACGTTGAAGATCACTCCGCCCACGAACGCAAGGAGGATATTGTGAAAGCTGGCGGAAGCGAAGTTATGGAAAAAACTGTCAGGGCTGGCCGCCTGCGTGCGTCCCGCCGTAAGGCCCAAGACGACGGTGCAAATCACAATGCCCCATATGTAGTCCCAATAAAACAGCTCAAAGCGCCACGTTCCTGTGGCCTTTTGCGTGTTGGCCCAGCTTCCCCAGCAGATCATACTGAGAAGCATCAACAAGAATGCAATGCCATAAGTCTGAGGAATGAACATGAGATTAGTCCTCTGAATTCTGGTGCAGTGGCCCGTGGGCTTTGGTTATTAGCCAGGTTTAATCATGAGGCTTGTTTGGCAATCAGGGGGGCGCGAAACGAGAAAACGCGCTGGTTAACCCGTTTGGCGGGGGTTGAAACTCCGCCCCCCAATGACGGCAATCGCTTCACGAATAATCCGGGTTATACGGAGCGACATAAGTCAGCGATGGCCATTAGCTGTAGCGGCGGCCAGAGGCCGCCGCTACAAAATCAACCGGGCGCTGGCTTATCACGTCATGTATAGCTGAAAAAACGGCCATCAAAGCCTGTAAAGGGCCGCCCGCTCCAGTCCCGCCACAGCGAATGATCGTCGTTGGTTTATGTCGCTCTGTTCAAAAACCTTGCAACTTGAGTTGCCGTGGGCATCGAGGGCTGCGCGCCGTCGCGGGTTACGGAGAGGGCCGCCACGGCGGAAGCATACCGCACCACGCCCGGAACTGGCTGCCCATTCATCTTCATCAGGGCCACGGCGAGTCCCGCGTTAAATGCGTCGCCCGCCGCGGTCGAATCCACAGCACTAACTCGGAAGGCGGGCACAAACGCGCTTGCTCCCCCGGCGCTGGCCCAGAACGCGCCATGGGTCCCGAGCTTAATCACAACATTGCCCGGACCCTTTGCAAGCAGCGATTTGGCATATCGCGTCACATTTTGCGGATTCAGCTTTCCGGATTTAATCCCGCAAAGGGCGCATGTTTCCGTTTCATTCGGAGTGAGCCACGCTACTTTCCGCAAAAGGCTCACAGGCAGCTTGCGCGCTGGAGACGGATCAAGGATCAACGGAATCTTGCGCGACCAGGCGAAATCAGCCAAAAACGTGACTACATTCAGCGGCACTTCAAGCTGCGTTAGAATCATGCCTGCAGAGGAGAGCTTTGGCAACTCATTTTCGAGATCTGCCGGCGTCAGGCTCCCGTTTGCCCCTGGAATCACAATAATAGTATTGTGCCCCTGGGAGGCCACCGAGATCAGAGCAACGCCCGAGGAGACGCCTGGAGTGCGCTTGACCGCTTCCGTTGCTACCCCAGCGTCGCTCAGGCCTCGGCGCAGCCGGTCGCCGAATTCGTCGCCGCCGACGCGGCCAATCATCACCACGCTGTGCCCAAGCCGCGCAACGCCCACAGCTTGATTGGCTCCCTTGCCTCCGAAAAAGGTTTCAAAACTGTTTCCGGCGAGTGTCTCGCCGAGCGCAGGAATGCGCTCAACGCGGGCGACGAGATCGAGGTTGATGCTGCCAACGACTACGATGGGTTTGTTCATGATGATTGGGCTTCCGCGCGACTGAAGCTTGGCGGCGAAGAGTCTATTGAGGATTACAAATTATAGTGACAATCTTTTCTGTAGCGGCGCTCTCTGAGCGCCGAAAAACCGGCGGTCAGAGGCCGCCGCTACAATATTTGTTGTCACTATAATTTGTAATCTTCAATAGTACGGCGGCGTCTCATCACCGGTCTTTAACTATTAAAAACCGGCGGCGGGGACGCCGCCACAACTTCATTGCGCATCTTTGACGCAGCGGAAACCTAATGTTCCGGCGCGATCAATGCTGGGCGCCATTAAGAGATATTTGCCGTGCTCGTCGAGACGGGTGGCGTTTGGAAAATACCAACGGCTTCCCTGGGGTTGATAGTAAGTTCCTCCACGAAGGATAGCCGCGCGCGTGCGCGGGTCGATGAATTCATCCGTCCACTGCCAGACGTTACCCGCCATATCCATCACTCCAAAAGGGCTCGCTCCCTTCGGATTGGCGTCGACATCCGCCGGCCCGGTGAGCATCCGGCCCTTATCCAGTGGCGGAACGGCTGCGGGATCCCATGTGTTCCCCCACGGATAGAGCCGCCCGTCCGCGCCTTGGGCGGCATATTGCCATTCCCATTCGTGTGGAAGACGCTTGCCTGCCCAGCGCGCGTAGGCGCGGGCGTCTTCGAGCGAGACCCACGTGACCGGCTTATTCGCCCAGCCTTCAGGATACGAACCGTCCTTCCAATCGCGCAGAAAGTTGTGCGCGTCCTTTGGATGGTAATCCGTCGCATCCAGGAATTTCTTAAACTCGGCGTTGGTTACAGGATACTTATCGATGTAAAACGGTTTTACTTGAATTGAGTGGGCGTGAGCGCGGCGGGGCGAACCTTCCCATGGATATTGCACGTCCAGCCCCGTCATATTGCCGCCTTCGATTTCCACGCCCGAGACGCGAAAGAGAAAACTGCCGCCCGGAATACGCACCATGCCGGGCGGCGCGATTGCCGCTGGCGCCGTGGGGGCAATGGCTACGATGTGTTGTGGCAGGACGCGCCATTGACTAGAAAAGCTGGAGAGCAGCTTCTGCGCGAGCTGCCGCATTTCCGTCAGCAGTTGTTGCTCATCCGCTGTCAGATGCGTGGCGGCCAGCACCGCGCCGTAGCCTTGCGCGCTTAGGCTGAAACTCAGCGCGGCCTTTGATCCTGTGATGGTGGGTTTCAGCTCGGAGCCATGCCAAAGATCGTAATAGCGCATCCCAGGCTGGTAATTCACTTCGATTTCAAGACCGGCGAGCGCGAATTCATTACGGTTGACGATGGTCCAAAGGGTTTGGCTGTTCCCAGGCCATTCGCTCGAAAAAACGCCGTAACGCAGCATGGGATAAAATGGCTCCCAGCCGGGGCTTTCGAGCGTTTGCCAAAACGCTCTTTCGATTTTGCTGATGCGCCGCAAGGCTTCCGCGTCGCGCGGGTCGATCTGATTCCAAATGCCCCAGATGTTCTCCCAGCTTTCGTAGCCCGTGCCATTAAAAAAGGCGTACTGCAGATCGTTCACCCGGTCGCGCGCCCATCGGTCGCAGACATTCACCATGTAGCGCGGCTCCAGCCACTTGTTTTTGCTGATCATCGGCTCAAATGGATACTTCCAGTAACCCCAGCCCAGATTGTTCCACGCGATGGCGGGGTCATTCGCTCCGCCATCACCACCCTCCGGCTCGAACGCAATAGGATGTCCGGTTGCGTCGGAAGCAGTGCGAAAAGCGAGTGGGACGGCCCCCATCGTGTCGCCATTGATTCCGTCGGCCCCAATCGCCGCCATGAGATGCGCGATGGTTTGCCAATCGGGCGCGCCCTCGGGGCGAGTGCCGAGGTCCCACGGATTATACGGAAACAAAACACGCACGCCCCGGCGATGAAATTCCGCGACCATCGCGCGAAGACCGGCCACGCCGCCCGGCATGTCGCGGATCAAGTCAAACTGATTGCGATTGTCGATACCAATATTGGGATAAGTGGGCCAGATCAGCACCGAATCAATTCCGCCATAACGCTGGTTGAGATCATCGAGATACCGATCGACCGTGTACTTGCCCTCTGCCGGGTCATAAAAATAGCGGTCTTGCGCCATCATTTGCGGTTGAATGGATGACTTTTGCGTCCATTTTAATTCCGGACGGTCATACTGAGCGCCGCTGTATCCGATTCGAATCAGGTGTTCTATCTTCCAATGCCGCGCGTCCTGCAACCATTTTTCTAAAGCTTCGGAGGAGATGGGCGCCTCACCGCCCTTGGCGCAGCATGGGCCGTTTGCTTCGGTGAGATTCGATGGGCCGGGAATCTGCTCGCCTTGAGGTTCATATTGCGTGTCTTGGGCGCAGAGCGGAATCGTCAGCAGAAAGATCAAAACGGTGAGCAGCAGCAATTTATATACGTGACGCCATAAGTCGTCGGCGCCTGATTCTGTAGCGGCGGCCTCTGGCCGCCGGTCTTTACACTTAAAATCCGGCGGCCAGAGGCCGCCGCTACAGCCAATGACCGTCGCTGATTTATGGCGCTCTGTATAGTTCCGCTCCATATCTCTCCTTAAGCAGTCTATTGTGGCGGCAATTGTAGCGACGGCCCTTTATAGGCTTTGGCCGCCTCTACAAGGCACTTATGAATCAATATCTCCGGCCGGCGTGTTTAGCGCGTAGCGAATCCAAGCTCCACGGGTAAGACTCCGCGCAGGCCAGCAGAAATGATCCCGCCGACGCGGTGAAAACAGAGTAATCCAGTGGAGCCTTAGCGCCCAGCCCGAAGGCCATTCCAAGCGCGAAGGCCAGCAAAAGCAATCCACTGAGGAAAGCCGCGATCCGCGTCTTGAAGCCTAAAATCAGCGCCACGCCAAACGCAATCTCGCAGGCCGTGGCAATCCCGCCTATGGTCGGAATCCAAGAGACAGGAAACCAAGGATTGATTTTTGCGGCGTAAGACAGGAAATTATGGAAGTTTCCCCAGCCTACCAGCGGGGTTCCCGGAGGTCCCCATATTCCAAAACGGTCGGCAACCGCGGAGAGAAAAGCCACGCCGAGAGCCAATCTCAGATACACCGTGACAGCGCGAGACCATTTGTGCATATTTGCATCCGGCATAATTTTTAACGACAGAAAAGCCCCATCAACTGATCATTTTAGAATGCAAAGTATACCCGTTTTTTCTCTGGATCGAGACGCAAACCACCGCAAAGCGGTGCAGCGTGAATGGCCATGGGTGAAGCCCACAGAACTTGTGAACCACGTTCATCCTCGCAACCCTGAAGAGGTTGAAGAATTTACGTGGCGGCGAGACGCTGCCGCTATTTTTCCCCTTCCTTCGTCTTGCTCTCCGCGACCGGCATGCTTAGCGGGACGTTTTTGTCGCAGATGTGAATCGCAATCAGCCGCGCGGGGTGGTTCCGGCTCGCATTTCGCGCAATCTCATGCACGCCATTTGCGGGCTCGAAAAACGCCTGCCCACTCTGGAAAACGTTTTCCGGCGCGCCCTTTATTTTGGACTCAATCGCTCCCATCGCAACATACCCGATGACGGGGCAGGGATGTGTGTGCACAGGCGCGGACGCTCCTGGCCCGAAGTTAACTTCTTCAAGGATTACACGCAGATGATTGCCATTCATCGCCGGAAGCGGCTGTGACAGCACCTGGCGAACGCTTGGAAGAGGGTTTCCGGTTTCCCGGCCCGCTGTCTTCTTCGTTTGTGCAATTGCAGGGCCCGCAAGGCAGATGAGCGTGGCCGCGAGTGAGAGCGCAAAGAAGTTAGGTTTTCTCAATGGAACTCCACTTTTGATCTGTAGCGGCGGCCTCTGGCCGCCGGTCTTTACTATTAAAATCCGGCGGCCAGAGGCCGCCGCTACAGCCGTCTCAAAAATTAATGTGCACGCCCACTTGAGTGGCGCGGGGAAGATTCTGATTAGTTGACAGGCCAAACAGTGAGCTCGACAAGTCGCTCACCGGTTGAGTGAGATTCACCCGGTTGAACAGATTAAAGAAGTCAGCACGGATCTCGAGCGTTGCTCCTTCGCGGGTAAACCAGGGAATTTTGAAGCCCTTTGCGAGCTCAGTATTGATATTGGCCATGCCGGGTCCGATAAACGTGTTCCGTCCAAGATTGCCCTCCGTGCCCGGCGTGGGCGAAGGGAAAGCCGAAGCGGGGAAAACGCCTTTTATAAAATCGCTCCGGTTGGTCGAAATGTTATTGCCAAAGGACGGAGCGTTGGGCGTGTCATAGTTATATCCGTCGGCGTTGAAGTCTCCGGTAGGGTAGGGAGCGCTTGTGTATACCGTGTAAGGCAGCCCGCTCTGAAGAACCATAATGTTCGACATTCGCCAGCCGCCCAGGGTTCTGTTCAGCAGACCCGACTTCCAGGGAACAGGGATTAGCACCACGCTATCCAGCGTGAAGCGTTTTTCCACATCGAAGTTCGAAAGGCCGTGCTGGCTATTGACATTGAGCGAGTTGATCACAGACTCGCTGTTTCCCGTGCCGTTGTCGTCGCTGCTGAGGTCGTCGGTGGACTTTCCGTAAGTGAAAATGCCGGTGAGCGACCATGCGTGAGTGAAATCTTTGCGCGCCAAGACGCTGCCCAGTTCCCCGTCAGCAACGCCGAGGGTGCGGCCAAATACGATTGGGCCAAAGTTAGGATTCAACCGTGTAAGCGTCCCTTTATTGGCAACGAGGTCTCCTGGAAAGCGGTTGACATCCGTCTGGGTAAAAAGACTGTCGCTGTGGGACGCGTTATAGTCGGCTTCCACCATCAGGCCACCGCCGAGCTCGCGCTGAAGGCTGAGCATCCAGACCTGCGTGCGGGGGGGATCTAAGACAGGGCTTACGCCATAAGACTCTACCGGAATCCCCGCCAGGCCGCCGGCGGAATTCAAGGTGAAATTGAGGCCGGGAGGCAGCGGCCAGATTTGCCCCGTCGAGTTTCCCAGGCTATAGCTGAACGCCTGGTTTTCAAAGATATTGAAAGAAGGGGACGCCCACGTGGGCGGCGGATTTCTCACTGCGAACGAGAATGAGCCATCCGCGATGGTGTTGTAATAGATGCCATACCCGCCCCGAAGCGAGGTTTTTCCATTTCCAAAAATGTCCCAGCCAAAGCCCGCCCGCGGCCCCCAGCCGGACAAAACGTTATTCGTCATGTAAGAGGTGTTCCCGCCACGCACGGCCATTGTTCCGTCCGCCACTTGCGCGGCGAAGTCGCTGCCCGCGCCCGGCGTGAAAAGCGGAAATGGCGTTCTTGTATTACGCTGGGTGCCCAGGTGCCCGAAATAAGTGTAGCGAAGGCCAAGATTGAGGGTGAAGTGGGGCGTCACTTTCCAATCGTCTTGAGCGTAAGCGCCGGTTTCAAACGTGCGGATCACTTGATAGAGATCAGTCGCCAGTGATTTGGTGGCAATGGTGACCGAAGGCCCGGATTGGGAAAAGGGAAGATCCTGGGCGAAATCCATCAGGTTGGCAAAACCAAATGTGGGACGAAGAAGCGGAGCGTTGAAGTTGTCGTCGTCGTGATGGCGGTCGACGTCGATTCCGGTCTCGATCGTGTGACTGCCGCGCGTCCAGGTGAGCATGTCGTGCCAGTTGTAGTTGTCATGCACCCAGCCGGCGGCGCCCCACTGGCTAAAGCCCGAAACGCCGGTGATGTTCACATTGGGGAGCTGCTTGTAGTTCGCCGTCCCGGGGTTGCTCCCCGCGGCGCGGACGCCGGTAAAAGAGACATCGTTCAGAAGCGTGGGCGAAAAGGTGTGCGTCCAATCCGCCTTGCCAAAGATTCCGCCATTCGGAAGCGTCACGCGATAGATGGTGCGCGGATCGAATTGATTGGTGTCGTCCCAGGTGCGGAACCAGTCGAAAAACAGCCGGTCTTTATATTGGTTGAAGTTGTAGTCCACGCGCGCGTGCCACTGATAAGCGTTGTGCGGAATTGCTAGGTTGACCGCCGCTGTTCCCACCGCCGGTAAATTTGCAGGAAACATGGGCGCAGGATATGCGCCGGGCGTGAGTTTCTCAAGCTGGCCGACGGTGAGGATGTTCTGCGTGGGCGCCTCTCCTGGAGGAGCGTCTTTAAAAAATACCGACGAAATATTGTTCGGAAACGTGCTCTCGACGAATTGCGCGAACTGCGGTGTCTCAACCGTCGCCAGGCCGCTCTGCACGTTGTCGGAGCGCAGGAAGAAGAGGCCGCCAAAAGCAAAAAGGCGGTTCTTGATGATGGGGCCGCCCAGCGTTCCGCCAAACTCATTGCGCGTAAACGCGGGCACGGACTGCTGGAAAATGGTGCGGCTGCTCAGGTTGTTATCAGTATGGAATTCGGAAAGGCTTCCATGAACCTGATTGGTGCCAGGCCGGGTAAACAACTGGATAAAAGCGCCGCTCGTCTGCCCCTTAGAAGCGGAAAAGGTGACGCCCGAAACCTGCATCGATTGCACGAAGTCCGGCTCGGGCGTCAAGTTGACCACGCCGCCGCGCGAAGCGGAATCGACGCTGGTGCCGTCCACGTTGTATTCGTTGTCTTCCTGCCGTTGGCCGGAGGCATTGATTTGGTAGGCCGGCTCTTGCTCGAAGCTGTCGTTGTTGTTGGACCCCGATCCGGTGGCTCCGCCGCTCGGCAATCCCGATCCGGTGACGCCCGGCGCAAGTTCGACCATGCTGGTGTAAACGTTGCGGCCAAGCAGCGGCGCGTCCTGAATGGTGGTTTGCCCCAGTTGCCGCGAAGTATCGGCTTTATCGATTTCGACCGCCGCCAGAGTCGATCTCACCTGAACAACCGTTGTCTGCTTTTCCAGCGGCAAGACAGGGTAAACCGTGACTACCTGAGAAGCATTCAGGCGGACTCCTGTTTGCGTCCAGGGCGTGAATCCGGGCGACGTCACTTCAAGCCGGTAGAGTCCTTGCGGGAGAGAAGCAATGCGAAAGGCGCCCGAATCGGTGCTCACCGTCGTGCGCTCCACGTTTGTAGCCTCGTTGATAACGGTGATCTTTGCGTTCGGGATCACCCGGCTGCTTGGATCAGATACCGTTCCGGTAAATCCGCTGGTGAATTGACCGTAAGCCGCGCTGGCTGTTAAAAACAGGCAGGCTGCGATCAGAGCGGGAAAGAGTCTTCTTGAATTGTGCTGTATCGGATTCATGGAATCTCCTTCTGAATTGACGCGTCGAGGTTGCCGAAGGCCGAACCGGTTGCGTCTACATGAGGTTGTTGTTCTTCAGCCAATTTTTCCGCTTGCCTCTCCCTGGCGGCGAGGTTCAAATATTTTTTGCTTTGTGCGCTGTCTTTCGCTTGCAAATAGAGCCTTCCAAGCTGGTATTCGGCAAGATAATCGTGAGGTTTGCGCGACAAGCACTCCTGAAAAAATCTGATGGACGTCGAAGGGTTGGCAATAGAAGAAAGTTTGGCCAGCTCGCAGTAGGGATCACCCAAAGAGGAGTTGATCTGGATTGCCTGATTGAGGGCGGATTTCGCTTGCGCCATCAACCGGGGATTCATGTTGTGCGTTTCCGCCATCCGGGCATAGGCGACGCCCTGGAAATAGCGCATTTGCGCATTGGCGGGAAATTGCCGGATGCCCGCTTCGAGCGTCTCCGCGGCGGCGCTGAAATCGCGGGCGTGTTCCTGCGTTATCGCCAAGCCGAGGATGGCCAGGCTATTTTCTTTTTGAAGACTCATGGCGGCGCGAAAAGCCGCCTGAGCCTTGTCGTCCGCCGTCAGCTTGTCGAGCAGCGCCCCCTTCTGCACCAGCAGGCGGTACGAGGGACCGGCGCGCGAAAGCCCGGCGTTTACAATCTGAAGGCCCACAACATAACTTTCCGAATCCATGCACAGGGTGCTGAAATCCAGATAGTTTTGTTCATTTTTAGGATCGAGTTCGCCGGCGTTACGGATGGCCTGGAGCGCCACCTCGTAATTTCCGGAGCGACGCGCGAAAGTGGTCAGATCGTTAAGAAATGTTGCGTGTGGATGAGCTTTCAGTTCATCGAGAGCTTGCCGGGCGCTTGTGAGATCGTTCTCTTTTGCCAGCGCGAATGCCTGGTAATATTCAATTCCAGCCAACTCTGGATTTGCCTGCTTTGCCCGCGCGAATTGCCGCGCGGCCTGTTGATATTGCCCAAGCTGGCAGTTAAGAAGGCCCGCATGGAAGCGGATCATGGCGGGCAGGGAAGATGTCTCAGGCAGTTTATCGAGCGAAGCGCGCGCTTGAGGCAGCTCTCCGAGCGCATAATACGACTGCGCCAGCGCCACAATGCTCTCAGGCTCTTCGAGCGTCAATGGGCCTGCGGAGTCCAGGAGGTCTATCGCTTTCTGATATTGCTTGTTTGTTTCTGCAATCAAACCTAAAAACATGTCGGCCAGCGGTTGGGCCGCCGGGCTTGCGGTCAACTTTTGCAGCTCCGTTTCTGCCGAAGCGTAATTCCCGGATTTGTAATAGGAGATTGCTAGATTTTTGCGCGCCGGCAAGAAAGCCGGGTTGGCATCGAGCGCCTTTTGAAAATAGGGTTGAGCCTTTTCTTCTTCCCCAAGCAGGCTGTAGCTTGCGCCCAGCGCATTGAGAAGAGACGGATTGCGCGGGTCGATTAAAACCCCTTGGGTGAAAGTCTCAATAGCCTCCTGTACGCGCCCCTGCTGCACGAGTTTGAGGCCTTGCGCCTCAAACTCTTCAACATTAACCGGGTGAGGCAATGGCTGCTGCGCATACGCCGCAGACGCGGCAGCAAAAAGGAAAGCCGCGGCCAGCCAAAGCGGGGCGCGTTTCAAAATCTTGACAATCTTCAAGGTCATCTTGGACTATCCAGGCTTGCGCTTATCAATCCGCAACCATAATTGAACCGATTCAATTATGACACCCAAACACTAACCTTCTCGCCCGATGTTGTCAAGCGGTATTTTTTTCAGTACAATTTTCCCATTTGGCGCAGGCATCCCGCGGATGGTTTTTAAAAGGCTAAAGACGGGCGGCAGGAGCCTGCGAGAGGCCTCCGTTATAATATGGGTTCGTGGACTTGCGACTTGCGCCTCTGCACGAAGGGCTACGAACGCAACCCATGCCCGCTTGACCTGAATTTTGGCCTTTGCTAGGCTAAGGCCGGTCTTCCGCAAGCCCAACACCCAAGAAATGCAAGGTTGAAAGTGTTCGCAAATCCGGCGTAGCTGATTTCGACCAAGCTAATGGGTAATCCAATCCGAAGAGAGGAAGTTGCCGTCTTATGAAAGTTCATAAGCTCGTGCTGGCCGTCATCATCGCATCGGCGTTGTGCTCCGCAGAAACGTATGCTGCGAATTTCGAATTGGGACAACGCCGTTCTGCTGAGAATGCTGCGCTCGTTCAATCATTCCTGGGACGCTGGGATTTGACTTTAAAAACGCCCAAGCGCGAGCAACCCTCCTGGCTGGAAATATACCGGGCCAACGGCGAGCTCAAGGCGAATATGGTCGGGCGTTGGGGAAGCGCGCACCCGCTTTCCAAAGTGGACGTCATTCAAGACACGCTGACTTTTACTTCGCCAAAGGAATACGAAAACCGGCGAACGGACATGGAGTTCAAAGGAAAGCTCGTCAAAGGCCGGCTTGTGGGCACGACAACTGGGCCGGACGGCGCGCCGTGGACTTGGGCTGGCCAGCGAGCGCCCTTGCTGATCCGGAGCGGCTCTCCGCGCTGGGGCGCGCCCGTTGACTCGTTCGACGGGAAAGATTTGAACGGATGGCACGAATACTCTATCAACGGTGCGCAGCCCAAGAGCCATTGGAAGGTTGTTCAGGGGACGCTCGTCAGCCCCGGCCAGGGAGATGAGCTTGTGAACACGCGCAAGTTTGAGGATTTCAAGCTGCATGTCGAATTCAAACTAGGACCGGATTCAAACAGCGGCGTGTACCTGCGCGGCCGCGACGAAGTGCAAATTGAAAATGAGTCGATGAATGAGCCGCCAAGCCACCATACCGGAGGCGTGTACGGCTTTCTGGCGCCCACGCCGGAATTACCGCGGACCACCGGAAAATGGCAGACGTTTGACATCACTTTAGTCGGACGCAACGTCACGGTGGTGGAGAACGGCACGACGATCATCAACCACAAGGAGATACCGGGAATTACAGGCGGCGCGCTCGACAGCCATGAAGGGATGCCGGGCCCGATTTATCTGCAAGGCAGCGAAAAAGGTCATGTCGCTTTCCGGAATATTGTGATCACGCCCGCCGTCGAATAATCGACCTTGAAGAGTCTGTGTGAAAACCACAACGCAATTCAGCGATTGGTTTCCTTTGATCCCCTCAGCTAGAATTGCACCGGAATCTTTGCATGAACTTTTGGCACAGTCTCTTCAAACATCTCTGGCTACTTTTTTTCTCGCTGGCAGCCTCTCTTCTAGCTGTGCCTCAGGCGCGCGGCGCCCATAACGATCCAGCGGGACGATACTCCAACACGGCTCCCGGCATCCGGTATGTGGGTTCAAAAGCGTGCGCAAGGTGCCACGCCGCCATTTACCGCGAGTATCGCAAAACAGCGATGGGCCGCTCCATGACGCTTCCCGATGGCCTTTCGGCATTAAAAGCTCCGGCAACCCCGGTCACCATCTACGAAGGCAAGTTTCACCGTTATTATCAGATTTGGCGCAAGGGTCCGGCTTTATTTCAGAGCGAGTATGAGACAGATCCCGCGGGGCGTGACATCTTCCGGGATACGCAGGCGATTGCTTACCAGGTGGGCGCGGGCGAGAACGGCGTCAGTTACTTTGTCCGCAAAGGAAACGCTCTATTTGAAGCGCCGCTCTCCTACTATGCGCAACTGCATTCGTGGGCGCTGTCGCCCGGCTATGACCTTGGGGATTATGGATTTCACCGGCCGGTTTTGCCAGAGTGCGCCACCTGCCATAGCGGGCGCGCGAATCCAGCACCGCATCGTCCAGGGTTCTACGGCGATCCTGCTTTCAGCGAAATCAGTATTGGATGTGAGAATTGCCACGGCCCCGGCGAGTTGCATGTGGAAGAGCGGGTGCGTGGCGCGCGGCTCGTAGGTGCGGTTGACCATTCGATTGTGAATCCCGCGAATCTCCCCGGATGGCTTGCCGACAACGTTTGCATGATGTGCCATCAGCTCGGCGACGCGCGCGTCCTTCAGCCGGGCAAAACGGTTCTTGATTTCCGGCCGGGCTTGCCGCTGGATCAGACCGTAGCCATTTTCGCCATTCCTTTCACGTCTCCTCCGCAGACTCCGCTGCTCCAGCATGAGGCGCTGATGAAACTCAGCAAGTGTTACCGCGCGAGCGGCGGCAAGCTGAAATGTATCACTTGCCACGACCCGCATTACGAGCCGCCGAAGACGGAGACGGCGGATTATTACCGGAGAAAATGCCTCATTTGCCACTCTGAAAAGAGCTGCTCGCTGCCGCGCGCTCAGCAGGCAAAGACGTCGCCGCCTGGCAATTGCATTGCGTGCCACATGCCGCGGCAAACGTTGCCACGCATCTCGCATTCGGCGCTCACTAACCATCGCATCGTCGCTTATGTAGGCGAGCCGTTCCCGTCGGAGGCTTTTCAGCGGACCGCACCTTCGCTGCCTGATCTGGATTACCTCGATGCGGCGCCGGGGACGGGGAAGAATGCCGTCAGCGCCGTGGTCTTGCTTCAGGCTTACGGCGAGTTGATGGAAGCGCATCCTGAATACAAACCGCGTTACGAGAAAATGCTCGGTGAGGCCTACGCGGAGCAGCCGGGCAATCCGCTGGTGATGGCGGCGGTTGCGCGGCGTGACGCCAACAAGGGGACTGCGCAAGATTTGACTTCGGCGCGGCAGCTTTTGAACCGGGTTATCGCTTCGGGTTCGGCAAGCGCCTCGGACTACGAGCTCTACGGATACCTGCTTGCGCTTTCCGGGGATCGCGACGCGGCCATCAGCACGCTGAAGCAGGGGATCGCGCTGAACCCGTACTCAACGCGCCTCTACAAGCGGCTGGCTTTGACCTACGCCCATTTCCACGACTATGAGCAGGCCCTTGCCGTCATGAAGCAGGAATTACGCATGTTTCCGGAGGATTCTTACATGCGCGGCATCGTGCGCCGCGTAGAAAGCGGCGCGCAACCGGCGCAGTGAAGCAAGCAGCGCAGAGTTTTAATAGCAAACGTTGCATGGCAAGGGCGTAATTCCTTGGTTTTTTTGGCAAGCTTTTTGACCGCGCGCCGGATGCGCATTTGGAGTGCGGCAGCTTGCTGCCGCTTTTCACAGCGCAAGCAAGCTTGCGCACTCCAGACGGTGGCGCCGGGGCAGCTTGGGTTGCGACCGGAAGGCCGCGCTGCGCTACATTTGCATTCCCATGCTTGCAAGAGGGCGGGATGAGACTTGCGGGACAAATTGGACTTGCGGACGCTAGATACTATTGAGCCGGAAGAGATTGCCGAGCTTACTGAGTTGGCTGAGCTGGCTGCGCGGCCTCGGGGCTGATATGGATTCCGCCCTTGAACGACGTAAGCTCGAGCGTTGCTCTGCCTTCGTTGCGCATCCCGAAAAGCGAGTTCCCGTAGGAGGGGCTTGAGGAGGGGCGGTTCCAGCGGCTGAGCTTAAGCTGGTTATAAACCTTGCAGTGCACGCACATCGCGTTGAGCTCAAAAGAGGACGATCGCGGGCAAAGGATGTTAATCGCGCCGTCGTAGGTCTGCATGGAGTAATCCGCCGAGGGCAGCAGGCTGCCTTCGTAATAAATCTGGCCGGACGTGGTCCGGGCGCGGATCTGCGTGCTGGTGGGCGCGATAAAGCGGAGGTTGCCCGTCACCGAAGAGGCTTCGACGGTGCCGGAGACGTGATCGATCTCAATCTGTCCGCCGAGCGTATGCGCGCTCACCTGCCCCGAAGCTCCGGTGACGATGATGTCGCCGCCGATGGTTTGCACCCAGGCGTCGCCGCTCAAATTGTCAATGCGCACCACGCCCTGCGGATTGCGGATTTCCACGCTCGCGCCCAGCGGGACG